>JACWAE010000029.1 GCA_014874385.1 Dehalococcoidia bacterium
ATATCGAGGTTTTCTATAACCGGCAGCGGCTGCAGGCCAGGCTGGGATACCTGTCGCCGGCCACTTATGCCCAAAAATACTATGCCGGGTTACTGGCAGCATGAAAGGTTTGGTGTCCACTATTGACATCCGACACCAATAATACATGCAAAAAAATATTTACTTCCAAATATTCAGCGTGAATTAGTCTGGGATATTGATAAGATTACCAAATTGTACGATTCGTTGATGCGAGATTATCCAATTGGATCATTTCTTTTTTGGAAAGTGGAAGATCAGGCTATTGGTGAATTCCAATTTTATGAATTTTTACGGGAATACCATGAAAGAGACAGCGTACACAATCCTAAAGCAAACGTGACTGGTGAAAAAAGCTTTACTGCTATATTGGATGGGCAACAACGATTTACGTCATTATATCTTGGTTTAAAGAGTAGTTATACATACAAAATACCTCGGGCAAGATGGGATGATCCTAGAGCATTTCCGAAACGAGAACTATATTTAAATCTGCTGGCAGAATCAAAAGAATCGGAATTGAAATACGATTTTCAATTTCTAACCGATCAAGAGAAAGATGTGAGAGACGAACATACATATTGGTTCAAAGTCGGTAAGATCCTTGATTTCGATCCAAATGATCCTAATCAAATATTTTCCTATCTTGTTGATAATGGCCTTTCAGGTAAAGTATTTGCCGGCCAATGTTTATTTAAATTGAGTAAGGTTATACATTCAGACCCCGTAATAAATTACTTTGAAGAAGAACAAGACCTAGAAAAAGTTCTCCAGATATTTGTTCGGATTAATAGTGGAGAACCATTAACCTATTCGGATATGCTGCTTTCAATAGCAGCTGCTCAATGGCAAGAAAAAGATGCACGAGATGAGATTTACGGTCTCGTCGATGATCTTAACAATACTAGGGACGGTTTTGCTTTCGATAAGGATTATGTCCTTAAAGCATGCTTGTTATTATCTGAGACCAAGGATATCGCATTTAAGATAAACAACTTTAATGCGTCCAATATGAGAAAAATCGAACAGAAATGGGAAAAAATATCAACTGCTTTACAGCTGAGCACATCATTGGCAGCGAATTACGGTTTTAGTTATCAGACATTAACAGCTAATTATGCGTTGATTCCAATCGGCTATTATCTTTTACTAAAAGAAGCCGACAGCAGCTTTATTCAATCAGCAAAGTTTGAAGCAGACCGAAAAACGATCAAAAAATGGTTAATCATTGCTCTATTAAAACGGATTTTTGGTGGCCAACCAGACAATGTGCTTCGTCCAGTTCGAAACATAATCCGCGAAAACCATGACACATTTCCTGGGGAAATGATAAAAGCTGAACTTAAAGGAACTAAAACCATGAAATTCGGCGAGGAAGAGATCGAGGAATTGTTATCTGTAAAATATGGAGGAAGGTACACTTTTTTGGTCCTATCTTTGCTTTATCCAAACTTAGATTATAGAAATCAGTTTCATCAGGATCATATTTATCCTAAGAGTTTCTTTACCAGCAGGAGGAAATTGACAAGCAAAAGTATTCCACAAGAAAATCAGGATTATTATATAGATAATTATAATTACTTGGCTAACCTGCAATTGTTAGAAGGTTTCCCTAATCAGGAAAAATCGGATAGCGATTTCAAGGAATGGCTAAATAAAACATACAAAGACAGAGATGCAAAATCCGATTTTATGCGGAGAAACTTCATTCCTACTGACATGGACTTATCTTTTATCAATTTTGAGGGATTTATTGAAGCAAGAGAGAAGTTGATACAACAACAGCTGAAACAGATATTAATTGATTAGGTTGCTCTATTGAATGTCCTGCAAAATGAAGACGGTAACACAAAAAGTACATAACAGAGGGAATAAATAAAGAATGCCCATAAAGGTGTTAAGGCTCTGTGGCCTGCAATCCGGCTTCTAAACCTCTAGGGAAACCTAAGAAAGAATTCACGGTAGTCGGTGGACGACAGTTGGCATGGTTTAGCTTCAAAATAAGCTGTGCCATAGGCTGAAAACACAGGGTAACATAAGCCTGGACATATTATTAAACCGCGTGTCGGACACTTCGAGTTGCGCGGAGTTCCTTTCTGTGGTAAAACCACAAGTGGCGGTTATCTCGGTAGGCATGGATAACTCCTTCGGCCACCCCAGCCCTGAGGTAGTGAGCAGGCTGAGCTCGACTCATTTATACCGTACCGACCAGCAGGGCACTATTGAGCTAATCACCGACGGCAAACGCCTGTGGGTGAAAACGGAGCGGTGAAAGGGAGGAAAGCTGAACGGCATCTCGACTGTGGTCGCTACCTATTTTGGGTCAAGCTTCTCAGCAATGGCCTGCCCTAGACGCTGCAAGAAATCCTCACTGAAGAAACCCTGAGCTATAGCATTCTGGAGAAGTTCAAGAAAAGAACGTTCGCCCATCATAGGTGCGAATTGCCCATATTTCTCTTTACCTTTGACGCTAATCCAGTAAGGTAACCAGAACTCATGTTTATCATCGGAAGGGGACTTGTCCCACTCTATTTTGACCAAAGTGGGATTAAACAAAGCTTTTCCTATCTCCTCGCTGTAGCATTCAATTGGCTCATTAAGTCTTGCCACCTTTCTTACTATAAATCTGCCCCAATACTTTGCCTTTTTTTCTTGTCCTTCCTTTATCATGAGTCTCCCCCTTGATTTCAGGCAGTTTTTGTAGTCTTTTTAATTATATTTCTTTTACGTTTCTTGCAGTAGTATACATATCGCGGTAGAATGTCGCAAATAGTTCAGGAGGAGGTGAAAATGAGCCAGAGTAAGGGCAGCAAGTCAATCATTCCTAGCGGGAAGGCTATCGGCTTCATGGTGGTCAGGGGGTTCGGGCTTTTTCTGAGCGTTTCCGGCATGGCAGGCATAGCGCTTCTCCTCGGGCCGCTCAACAGCGTCATAAAAGACCTGACATTCACCCCGGTTTTCGAAAGCAAGGCCTACGCTTTTCTTCTCTGTCTGCTGATGGCCGTCGTGGGAGGCGCTCTGGACTTCTTCGCTAACCTGGGCCTCAAAAAGATAGAAGAATCGTGAAGTCCCGTTTCTCAGTGGTGTAAATGTGGGGCGGATGAAATGAAGTATAACCCACTATTGTGATCTTTGGTGGGTTTCGCTCGCTCTACCCATCTTACTCCTCTAGAAATTTGTAGGGGCGTTCAATTAAACGCCCCTACATTTTGTGTATTTCGGGCGTTAGGATGGTAGAATTAGTAAGTAAAAAGGTAATGATGTGGAAACCGCTCATAAAAATATTCTAGACCTGTCCTATCCTCAGTTGAAGGAACTGGTATGCTCACTCAGTGAGCCTGCCTATAGGGCTGATCAGATACTATGGTGGATTTACGGAAAGCTAGCCACATCGTTTGGGGAAATGACAAACCTGCCTCAATCTCTACGTCAGAAGCTGGCCGAAGTAGCTTCGTTAACCAGCCTGACGCCTGTAGATGAGACAATTTCCGCAGACGGGCAGACCAGAAAGGCGCTGTTCAGGCTGGACGATGGTAAAACTATCGAGTCCAGCCTCATGCTCTATGAGAAAACCGGTTCGAGCCGAGAGCGGCGCACAGTCTGCGTCTCCACTCAGGTAGGGTGCAACATCGGCTGCTCCTTCTGCGCCACGGGGCAGCAGGGCTTCGAGCGCAATCTGCGTCCTGGCGAAATCATGGAGCAGGTGCTGTACTTTATGCGCCTGGTGAGCACTGAACAATTAAGTGGAGATGCAGCAACTGACCCAGCCAGACGTCCTGTAACCAATGTGGTATTCATGGGTATGGGGGAGCCGCTGGCGAATTACGAGGCAGTATGGCAGTCTATCGTTACGCTGAATTCTAAGCATGGTTTAGGGCTCGGGGCCAGGCAGATAACCGTCTCCACGGTGGGGCTGGTGCCCCAGGTTCGTCGCCTCGCTGGGGAGAGCGTCCATGTCGAGCTAGCCATTTCCCTCCATGCCGCCAGTGACGCTCTGAGAAACAAGCTCGTCCCTGTTAATAAAAAGTATCCCTTGAGTCAGTTGATTCCGGCATGCCGGGATTATTTTAAGAAGACAGGGCGGCGTCCCACGTTTGAGTACGCGCTTTTCCAGGGGGTAAATGACTCCGTAAACCACGCCCGTGAGTTGGCACGCTTACTGGAAGGCATGAATTGCCAGGTCAATCTGATAGCTGGCAATCCAACTGCGTGCCAGGAATTTACTCCGTCGCCTATGAAGAGGGTGCTGGCATTTCAGAAGATTCTGAGGGACAGCGGAGTTTCCAGTACCGTGAGGGTATCCAAGGGTGTAGATATAGAGGCGGGCTGCGGCCAGCTCCGTAGCCGGTGGATAGCTAATTCATCAACCCCCTAAATCCCCCACTCTTGGGGGACTTAAAAAATTGGGGGATACCCCCAAACCCCCAGCAAAGGGGCTTTGCCCCTCTGCACTTCCCAATTAGATAGAAGTTGACTGCTGACAACTGATAGCTGAATATTAACGCGCTCTTCTCTCAACCTCGCAGCCCATCTTGCGCAGCTCTTCGATTAGTTGGGTGGGGTCTTCCGAAGTGATGTGTACAACAAAGTTATGCTGCTCCCGTTCGGGAAAGGGGAGCATAAACATAGTCTCCACGTCTAAGCCCAGATTGTTGATGATGCCTATCGCCTTTTCGATATCCTTGGTTCCACCGCAGTTTTTGATGATGAGTCGAGAGCCCGGCCTGCCTATCCCCAGGATGGGGTTGAGTATCTTGTAGAAGAAGTCGTTGGTGGTGGCTATGCCCATTAGCCTGCCATCATCCACTACGAGCAGGGCGCCTATCTTTTTCTCCTGAGCCAGGGTTACTCCCTCTTCAACCGTGGCGTCGGGGCTGACAGTTACGGGATTCTTGGTCATTACGTCTTTGACTGTGACCTTGTTCAATAGACGGGTGAGGTCATGTATATTGAAGCTCGAAATCTGGGAAGGTCCGACTCTATCGAGCTGGTCTCTGGTGACTATGCCCATCAGCAGCCCTCTATCTACTACAGGTATGCGCCGCACACGGTGGGCCTCCATAACTCTTCTTGCTTCAGCCAGAGAGGTATTGCTGGGTATAGTAATCACATTGGTCGTCATGACATCGCTCATATACATAGGCAGCCTCCATTACGACAAATGAAGCTATATGGCAGCCCCGCCGGGGCGAAAATCCGTGTAGGGGAATTCTATGCGGAGTGAGGCACTGTGTCAAGGTCTTCGCTACGCCTGAACCGCAAAGATTATGGTATACTACACACGGCAGGTGCGAAATGAAAGTAGATGTAATTGTAGCCCCTACCTTTCTCAAGAAAGATGACCTTAAGGGATGCTTATGCGCGGTCATTGATGTGCTCAGAGCCACCAGCACTATTATCACAGCACTGGTGAGCGGTGCGGCTGAGGTGCGCCCATGCCTCACTGTTGAGGAGGCGAAGAAGGGTGTAGCAAAGCTGCCTCGTGACTCCTATCTTCTCGGTGGGGAAGACATGGGCAAAAATATTCCTGGCTCTGATTTGGGCAATTCGCCTCTGGAATACATGTCTGAGGAAGTGGTGCGGGGCAAGGTGATATACTCCTATACCTCAAACGGCACGGGAGCGATCAGGAAAGCTTATGCCGGGTGCGGCCGGCCTGTTTATATCGCTGCTCTTATCAATGTATCAGCAGCCTCAGCGACTTTGGTGAAGGCCGCGGCAGGCGCTCAAGGCAAAGGTATAGCCATTGTATGCGCGGGACGCTATGGCGGACCCTCGACGGAGGACTTTTTCTGCGCTGGAATGATGGTTGACCTGATAGGTCGCGGGCTGAATAAGCATGGCATTGAAATTCAGTTGAGCGACACTGCTTCAGTAGCTTCCGACCTTGCAGCAGCGAATAGAGGAAATGGGCTTGGGGTACTGACCTCCAGCGAGCACGGCCGCTTTCTGGAATCCATCGGTTTCTCAGATGACCTGATATTTGCCTCCAGGATCGACTTATATAACGTTGTCCCCGTCTTCGATGGGAAGCGCGTAATCCTCCCACCGCAGAAATAGACCACTTTATTGCGGGATTGTTCACATGGCAAAACTATGGTTTCAATTTTCTGTTGAAGAAACGCTTCAAGATTTAAACACGAGGCGTTCTGGCTTAATTGAAGACGAGACTCAGGCTCGCCTGCGTGAACATGGCCCCAACGAGCTGGAAAAAAGAAAGAAAACACCGCCTGCAGTGGCTTTCTTAAGGCAGTTCCTCAGCCCTCTTATCTATGTGCTTCTGGCAGCAGCCGTTATTTCATTAGCCGTAAGTCACTTCATAGACTCAGGCGTTATCTTGGCAGTGCTTGTCCTCAATGCAGTCATCGGCTATGTTCAGGAATCCAGGGCGGAACGGGCTATGGAGGCCCTTCTAGAGCTTGCTGCCCCGAAAGCGAAAGTGAGACGAGGCGGCACAATCAACCTGGTGCCTGCCAGGGAAATCGTACCTGGAGACATAATAATTCTGGAAGCTGGAGATAAAGTACCTGCCGACGCCCGGCTCATCGAGGTCAGCAACCTGAAGGTCAACGAGGCTACTCTTACCGGCGAATCGGTGGCCACCGAGAAACATACCAACCCGCTTAGGGGCGATGCGCCGCTGGCAGAAAGAAAGAATATGGTGCACATGGGCACCATAGTAAGCTACGGGCGGGCTACCGCTGTTGTGGTAGCTACCGGCATGTCAACGGAGGTGGGCAGGATAGCCCGTGCCATTCATGAGGTGACACCAGAGAAGACGCCGCTGCAAAGAAGCATCAGCAAACTGAGCAAGTACCTCCTCGTGCTGTTTTTATCAATATGTGTCCTGCTTGTTGTGGTGGGAATTCTGAAGGGGCTTGATAGACTGGAGATATTCCTCTTGGCTGTTGCCGCCGCTGTCTCAGCCATCCCCGAGGGGCTGCCGGCAGTAGTTACAGTAGTATTAGCTTTGGGTATGGGTGCGATGGCGCGGCGTAATGCCATAATTCGCAAGCTTGTAGCCGTGGAGACCCTGGGAGCAGCTACTGTTATTTGCTCAGACAAGACGGGAACCCTGACCCGAAATGAGATGACAGTGCGCAGAATTTCCACCGATGGCAGGACTTTAGAGCTTTCGGGAGAAGGCTATGAGCCCAAAGGGGAATTTCGCAGCAACGGCAGAGCCATCAATCCACAAGAAGATCCATCTTTGATGTTGCTCCTGAGGATAAGCGCTCTATGCAATGATGCATTGCTATCAACACAGGAGGAATGCTGCAGCATTTTTGGCGATCCTACAGAGGGAGCTCTGATTGTGGCCGCGGCAAAGGCTGGTATTCTGAAGGAAAACATCGAGAAGGCATTCCCACGCCTGGACGAAATACCTTTCCAGAGCGAAAAGCAGTATATGGCAACTCTGCATCCGTATGACGGAAGGCGGGTAGTCTATGTCAAGGGGGCCCCTGAGAGGCTTCTTTCCATGAGCGGGCATGTCTTAAAGGACAACAAGGTTGCGCCCTTGCAGGAATCAGATGTGCAGTCTATCCAAAAAGAAATTTTAGCCATGGCTGGAGAGGCTATGCGCGTCATGGCTTTTGCCTACACGGAGTTACCTGCCGAAGTCGTGGAACTGGAGGATGTCGATTTGCGGAGTAATCTGGTCTTTGTAGGCCTTGCGGGGATGGACGACCCGGCGCGTGAGGAGGCAATCAAAGCTGTCTCCCTGTGCAGGCAGGCCGGGATAAAAGTGGTGATGATTACGGGGGACAATAAGGCAACTGCCGAATCCGTAGGACGCCAGCTCGGTTTGCCGCAAGGTAGAGCCATGGTGGGTGCTGAACTGGAGAAGATAAGCGATGACGAGTTGGCCAGACAGATTGAGGATATTTCGGTCTTTGCCAGGGTAGAACCGCTACATAAGCTGCGAATAGTCAATGCGTTCAAGAGCCATGGGCAGGTAGTGGCCATGACGGGTGACGGTGTAAACGATGCCCCTGCTCTAAAAGCGGCAAGCATAGGCATCGCCATGGGTATAAAAGGCACGGATGTGGCTAAAGAGGCCTCGGATATGGTGCTGGCTGACGATAACTTCGCCTCCATAGTAGCTGCTGTAGATGAAGGCAGGGCAATTTTCAACAGACTGCGCAATGTCATCTTCTACCTCGTAAGCACAAGTATAGGCGAGCTTTTTGCACTCCTGCTTTCTCTTATCTTTGTGGGGCTGGCACCGCTCACGGCGGTGCAGATTATATGGGTCAACTTGGTCACGGATGCTGCAATAGGTGTGCCATTGGGCATGGAGCCCAAAATCGGTGATGAGCTGCAACAGCCGCCCCGACATCCCAAAGTGGGATTGCTCTACCCGGGTCTCCTTCTTCGCATCCTTTTTCTTTCCGGAATGATGAGCGTGGGCGTGTTTGCTATATTCAACTGGGCACACGGAAGAGTGAGCCTGGATGAGGCGCGCACTATGGCCTTTTGCACCATGGTAGCCTTTGAATGGTTCCGCTGCTTCAATGCCCGCTCAGATGAGCATACAGTATTCAAGATAGGGCTCTTCCGCAATAGATTCCTGTTACTGGCGATTGCTGTGGCTGTTCTGCTTCAGATAGCTGCAGTATATGTTCCATTTATGCAAACTGCACTCCACACGATGCCCTTAAGTCCTGCCCAGTGGGGCATTGCTTTGGGGGTAGCAGGCTCCCTATTTGTGGTCGAAGAGCTAAGGAAGGTGATTTTCCCCAGACTCTTCAGTTGGGGCAAGTGGAAGCCGGTAACAAAGCCCGGTCACTAACAGCAGGTGAACGCAATCCTTTCATGCTCTTGTTAGACAATTGACAGGATTGCCTGCTATGTATAATATTAGGAAAACAGTTTCCTACTACCTAACCAAAAAATTTTTTAAGAAGTCATTATTATGGGTTTTGAAACGCAGGATGTCGAGAGGAAAGTACTCTCAATCCTTAAGATTCTAAGTGATTCTCAAGAGCCCCAGGGGGCCAGGGTTATTGCTCAACGTCTGAAGGATTACGGCGTTGAATTGGGCGAGAGGGCAGTCCGATACCACCTCCAACTGACGGACGAGCGCGGCTTGACCAGGCTGGCCGGTCGAGACGGCCGTTTGCTCACCGAGCAGGGGATGGAGGAGGTGAGGAGCGCCCTCGTTAAATATAAGGTCGGCTTCGCTATCTCCAGAATCGAGCTACTCGCCTTCCGCACCGACTTCGACTTCGAGAAACGCCGTGGACTTATTCCTGCCAACGTCTCCTTTTTCCCCAGGGAAAAGTTCAAGGAGGCGCTACAGGCGATGAGGCCAGCCTTTGAAGCAGGGCTCTGCGTCAGCGACCTCGTAGCTGTAGCTTCTGAGGGAGAAAAACTCGGTGAATTTGTTGTTCCCAAGGGTATGACTGGACTGGCCACAGTTTGCAGCATCGTGATTAATGGCTCTTTGCTCAAGGCTGGGGTTCCTATGGACTCACGGTTCGGTGGAATACTTCAGATTCGAAATCGTAAACCCTTCCGCTTTGTGGAGCTCATCCAATATGCAGGCTCGTCTTTGGACCCTTCAGAGGTATTTATCAGGGCCAGGATGACCTCTGTAGGGGAGGCCGCTAAAAGAGGCGAGGGTAAAATACTGGCCAACTTTCGTGAGATACCAGCCCTCTGCCGCGGTATAGCGGAGAAGGTGGTGGCAGGGCTAAGAGAGGCGGACCTGGGCGGCCTATTAGTTATGGGAAATACCAGCGAGCCAGTGTGTGAAACCCCGGTTGAACTCAACAGAATCGGGATGATCCTCTTGGGTGGGATGAATCCCGTGGCTGCTGCTGAGGAAGCTGGAGTGGAGGCAGAAAACCATGGCATGAGCACTATTATGGAGTATGGGGACTTAATTAAATTCCAGGAGTTGTAAATGGATATAGTGAAAATCATACCTTGTCTGGACATAAAGGACGGGAGAGTGGTCAAGGGAGTAAAGTTTGTAAACCTGAAAGATGCCCGCGACCCCGTGGAGGCAGCCAAGGCCTATTGCAGGGAAGGGGCAGACGAGCTCGTCTTCCTCGATATCTTCGCTACCGTGCAGAACAGGAAGACCAGACTGGAATGGGTCAAGAAGGTCTGCGATGTGGTAACAGTCCCCTTCGCTGTGGGTGGGGGTATAGCAAGCATTGAGGATATGCAGGAGCTGTTCAAAATCGGGGTGAACAAGGTCTCTATCAATACTGCCGCTGTGAAAAATCCTGACCTGATAAAACAGGCTGCCAAGAAATTCGGCAAAGAAAAGCTAGTTGTTGCCATCGATGGTAAGAAGAACCCTAAAAGCAGTAAATCACCGAGGCTGGAGGTGGTGATTAAGAGCGGCACCGAGGGAACGGGGCTGGATATCGTGAAATGGTCGAAACAGGTGGAGAAGCTGGGAGCCGGAGAGATTCTGCTTACCAGCAAGGACGCTGACGGTACAAAGAAGGGATATGACCTGGAGATGACGAAAGCGTGCGCGGAGGCGGTCTCCATCCCTGTTACTGCTTCAGGCGGTGCGGGCAAATTGGAGCACCTCTATGAGGCTGTAGCTATAGGCAAGGCATCGGCGGTGCTGTGTGCTTCGGTCTTCCACTTCGGGGAAATATCGATTCCTGAAGCTAAGAAGTATCTCAAAGAGAGAGGTATACCAGTAAGACTCTAAGACTCTAAATCTGGCGGCCAGGGCCTGGTTAAAGAATTATTAAAGCAAAATCAATTGATAAGGAGTATCGGAAGATGAACCTAAGACGGCCAAATTCTAACGAAGCAACCAGGACAGCTAATCGCTCTCGCGATGTAGCGCCCAGCAGCGGCATTTGCACGCGTTGCATCGATGGCTGCCGAGGAAATTGTGAGGTATTCAAGGCATCATTTCGCAGTAGAGAGCTGATATACCCGGGCCCATTCGGGGAAATAACCGCCGGCTGCGACAAAGACTATCCCATTGATTACTCACATCTCAATATCCAGGGATATGCCCTTGGTGCCAAAGGATTACCCAAGGGTGTGAAGGGGAATCCTGACACAGCTATTTTCCCTGCTGTGGACACCGAGACCGAGTATGGCTGGACCAAGAAGGTCAGGATGAAGATCCCTGTCTTCACCGGTGCTCTTGGTTCCACCGAGATAGCCCGCAAGAACTGGGAGCACTTCGCAATCGGCGCTGCCATCAGCGGGATCACCCTGGTTTGCGGCGAGAACGTTTGCGGCATCGACCCCAAGCTTGAGCTTGATTCCAAAGGCAAAGTGGCTTTATCACCTGACATGGACCGCCGCATTGAGATATACAGGCGCTACCACCAAGATTATGGCGAAATCCTGGTACAGATGAATGTAGAGGACACCAGGTTGGGTGTCGCCGAGTATGTTCACAAGAAACATGGCCTCGAGACTATTGAGTTGAAATGGGGGCAGGGCGCTAAATGTATCGGAGGCGAGATTAAGGTCAATAGCCTGGATAGAGCGCTGGAGCTTCAAAAACGCGGATATCTTATAACCCCAGACCCTTCAAGTCCCGTTAACCAGACTGCCTTCGGAAGCGGCGCTATCAAGGAATTTGAACGACACAGCCGCCTCGGTTTTATTGGTGAAGATAGTTTCTACGCTGAAGTCAAGAGGTTAAGGGATATCGGGTTCAAACGAATTACTTTGAAGACCGGTGCTTACGGCCTGCGCGAGCTGGCTATGGCTATCAAATGGGGCTCGAAAGCCAAGATTGATCTGCTTACTATAGATGGCGCTTCCGGCGGAACCGGCATGAGCCCTTGGCCCATGATGGAAGAGTGGGGCATGCCGACTCTCTATCTGCATGCCGCAGCCTACGAGTTTTGCAAGAGGTTGGCTGATAAAGGCGAGCGCCCACCTGATATAGCCTTTGCCGGAGGATTAAGCAGCGAAGATGGCGTGTTTAAGGCGCTTGCCCTGGGCGCACCGTTTACCAAAGCGGTCTGCATGGGACGAGCTTTGATGATCCCGGGCATGGTGGGCAAGAACATCGGCGTCTGGCTTAAGGAAAACAACTTGCCCAAGACTGTTAGTGAGTTTGGTTCTACTCCAGAGGAGATCTTTGTCTGTTGGGAAGCTGTTTCCAATATAGTCGGCAAGAGTGAGATGAAAGACATCCCACTGGGGGCTATCGGAATCTACAGCTACGCTGAGAAGATCAAGGTGGGATTTCAGCAATTGATGGCAGGTGCCAGATGCTTCAGCGTGCCTGCTATTAGCAGGAGCGATCTCATGTCGTTGACCGAGGAATGTGCTAAGGTCACTGGAATACCCTATCTGATGGATGCCTACAGGGAAGAGGCCATGAAGGTTCTCGACAGCTAGTTCTGCGATTCGATGGAAAAAGCGGGCTTCGACATCTGTCGAAACCCGCTTTTTCTTGACCTCCGTTTATTTTAGGCAGTTTCGTTATAAATAGCTTATCATAACTGTTCAATTCAGAAATTGCTTAAGGTTTACCTTGACTGTTACCTGATTTTATGGCATCTTTGTAATGTATTGAGAGGATGGTCTCAGCCCACCGAATAGCCTAATACGAAAGGAGGTGCTATGCCGTTCAATTGGGGGCCGAATTTCATTGTTCCATCGGAGGCACTGAAGTCCTATTCCGGTATCGTGTTGCTGCGAGAGGAATACGATGAAGAGCTATTGGAGAAGGAGCTGGAGGAGCTCGGCATCGCAGGGGTCGTAGAGAAAGTCACCAATCCCTGGTACTACCGCAAGAAGAATACAGATACCTGGATTAAGATCGGGGAATCCCGTAATAGAGCGCAGAACTTTCCTGTCACGTGGGATACGTCCGCTCTGAAAAACGGGAAATATGAAGTACTAGGACTTATGCACGTCTTCGTAAGGGCTGCCAACAAGGAGCACGCCATCGCCAGGCAGAACATTGTGGAAGTCACGGTTAAGAACTGAAGACAAAACCATTTTTCTGTTCTGCTTGCTCTAACTATGATATGCTACTGAGCTTCTCCTTGAGAGCACCGCATATCGGGCATTGCCCCGGCAGTTCCACATCTGCTACATATTGTCCCACTGCTTACAGCCTTTAGAGACATCCAACAATTTTTTCGATTTTTGTGCTAAGCACCTTTTTGCTCTTGTTTTAGCTTCTCTGGGTGAGCCCTTCGATGAACTCAGGACAAAATTCTGTGCCCGATATTCTGTGCCCGATATGGCTAGGGCAGGTCTCAGACCTGCCCTACTTTGTAATAGGAACGTAAGCTGTTTATTACCACTTTTCCTGCTGTAACCGGGCTATGAGCCACTTCTTCAGCCGCTCGTCCAGCTTGCCCACCCAGGACTCTATCTTCCGAATATCCCCGCTGGCGATAGCTGCCTTCTCCTCAGGAGTCAAGTCGTATTCTTTCAACGCCTCGACAGGATTCTCCGCCAGCCTGGCGAAGAAGGCGTTATCCTGAGAAGCCCTATCCAATACCGCGAGCACTGCTTTGACTGCGGAGACCTTGAACTCGGGGATCTTCGCTGATGGGTCCGAAGCAGTGCTGGTCACGACGTTTACCGGAAGCTCGCTCCAGTGGAAGGCCATGAAGGCGAGACCTGGCGCAGTTTCATCCGTTATGCGAACCGGCGCTTCTATTTTGCCACGCTCGGATGCTATGGCGACTATATCACCATCCACGATGCCGAGCTTCAGCGCGTCTTCGGGATGGATGTCAATAGTGCCGGTGGGACACAATTTATTCAGCACATCAGACCTACGGGTCATGCTGCCGGTATGATAGTGCTCCAATATCCTTCCTGTGGTAAGGATGAGCGGAAACCCCGGGGAGACTGATTCCGCTGGAGCCTTGTATTCCACGGCATGGAACTTGCCCAGCCCGCGAATGAATTTGCCCTGATGTAGTATCTGTGTGCCGGGATGGTTTCTATCCGTGCAGGGCCACTGCAATCCATAACCGTTCAGTCGGTCATAATGAATACCACCGTATATCGGAGTCAGCGAGGCAATCTCCTCCATTATCTGTTCGGGGTTCTTGTAGCCGAAGCGATGTCCCATCTTCTCGGCCAGCAAAGTGATAATCTCCCAGTCCGGTTTAGCCTCGCCCGGAGGCTCAACGGCTTTTCTCACCCTCTGCACGCGCCTTTCGGTATTAGTGAATGTACCATCTTTTTCAGCGTAAGCGGCTGCGGGGAGAATGACGTCGGCGATGACAGCCGTCTCCGTGGGGAATATATCCTGTACAACCAGGAACTCCAGGTTGGTCAAACTTTGGCGAGTGTGTCGCATATCTGGGTCGGTAATGATTGGGTTCTCTCCCATGATGTACATCGCCTTGACCCCACCCTCCGGCTTGGTGCTCAACATATCCCCCATAGTAAGCCCAGGTTTTGCCGGTAGAGCATTGACACCCCACGCGGCCTCAGACGCCTTCCTTTTCTCCTGGTCGGTTACCGCCTGATAGCCAGTGAGGACGTTAGGCAGGGCTCCCATATCGCAGGCGCCCTGGACGTTGTTCTGGCCCCTTAGCGGGCTTAAGCCGGTGCCCTCCCGACCGATATTGCCAGTCAGCATCAGCAGGTTAGCCAGGGTTTTAACGTTATCCGTGCCTGTGGTGTGCTGGGTTATGCCCATGCCGTATAAAACGGCGGCCTTATCGACACCGGCAAACAGCCGAGCAGCCTTTATTATGTCAGCCCTGGCGACGCCAGTTATTTTCTCAGCCATTTCCGGTGTGTATTTCTTGACAGTCTCCGCCAGTTGCTCGAAGCCCTCGGTGCGTTCCTGGATGAACTTCTTGTTATGAAGGTTCTCCTCGATAATCACGTGCATTATGGCATTGAGCAGAGCCACATCTGTTCCGGGTTTATGGCGTAAATGTATGGCTGCCATTTTGGCAAACTCGGTAGTGCGCGGGTCGACGACTATAAGCTTAGTGCCCTTGAATTTCACCCCCTGACGGATGAGCCGCCCGATAATGGGGTGACACTCTGTAGTATTGGAGCCTATCACGAAGAGAAGGTCAGCCTTCCCCACATCAGCTATTGAGTTGGTCATTGCTCCGCTTCCGAATGCTTGGGCCAGACCGGCCACAGTGGGGGAGTGTCAGAGACGGGCGCAGTGGTCTATATTGTTGGTTCCGATTACCGCCCGGGTGAATTTTTGCAGGAGGTAATTCTCCTCGTTGGTGCATTTGGCCGAGCTTAGCACACCGATGCTGTCCGGACCGTATTTCTCCTTCATCAGGTTAAGTTTCCTGGCGACCAGGTCAAGCGCCTCATCCCAGGTGGCTTCGCGGAATATATCTTTGAAGTTGCCGTTAACCTGTATGTCTTTGCCCTTGCCCTCTTTCCTGATCAAGGGCTTGGTCAGCCTGCTGGGATGGCTGACGAAGTCGAAGCCAAAGCGCCCTTTGACGCAGAGGCCGCCCTTGTTTACAGGGCTCTCTTTATCGCCCTGGACTTCGACGATTTCATTGCCGCGCATGCCCAGATATATCGAGCAGCCCACGCCGCAATAAGGGCAGATCGTCTTAACCTGGCGTGTCGCCTGCCTGGTGCGTTTGGGAAGCAAGGCTCCGGTGGGACACCTGGCGATGCACTCGCCGCAGGACTCGCAAATTGAATCATGTATCGGCTTATCGCCGAATGTGCTAACTTTAGCTGCATAGCCGCGGTATGCCAGGTCGATAGCCCCCACGCCTGCTATTTCCTGGCAGGCCCGTACGCATCTGCCGCAGAGGATGCACTTGTTATGGTCGCGGTCGAAGGCAGGGTGGCTCGTATCAATGGGGAGCACTCTAGTGCCCTTGCGCAGTCTATCGAAGTGCTCCTGCTCGATGCCCAGGTATCGAGCGACTTTTTGTAGCTCGCACTGCTGGTTCTTAGCGCAGGTGAGGCAGTCGCCAACGTGGTTAGCCATGATCAGCTCTATGGCTATGCGGCGTGCCTGGTTTACTTTGGTCGTCTCGGTATGAACTATCATCTTATCGGCTGCCGGAGTAGTGCAGGAGCTGACTATGCCGCGCATTCCGTCAATCTCAACTACGCAGAGCCGGCAGGCCCCGTAGGGTTTCAGGTCGGGGTCATAGCAAAGTGTAGGGATATATATGCCAGCACCCAGTGCCGCTTCCAGCACAGTGACCCCCTTGGGCGCCTCTATTTTCTTCCCGTCAATGGTCAAGGTGATAGTTGCCACTTTTTTCTCTTCCGCGGTAGTTGAGGCAGTCGTAGTCATCTGATTCCTCCCTTTGCTTAGGCCTTACCGCCTACCGGCACAGGCTCTGCCGGGGCTTTTACAGGTGCCCCTGACGAGATTGCTACTGCGCTGAACTTGGCCGGGCAAACATCCAGGCATGTCCCGCATTTTGCACACTTGCTCTGGTCTATAACGTGCACCATCCGCTTGCCCCCTTTGATTGCTTCGGATGTGCAGGCTCTGGCGCAGATACCGCATCCCTGGCATTTCTCGGGGATGATGTAGTAAGAGACCAGTGCCTGGCAGGCTAAAGCCGGACATCGTTTCTCATTTATATGGGCTTCATATTCATCTCTGAAGTAGCGAATAGTGGTCAGCACCGGGTTGGGAGCTGTCCCGCCCAGGGCGCAGAGCGAGCCGTTCTTTACCGCATCGCCTATTTCCTGAAGCAGTTCGATGTCTCCGGCTCTGCCTTTACCGTTTACTATATCCTGCAAGATATCCAGCATCTGTTTCGTTCCCAGTCTACACATTACGCATTTGCCGCAGGACTCGGATTGAGTGAAGTTAAGGAAGTATCTGGCCACATCGACCATGCAGGTAGTCTCGTCCATCACCACCATTCCGCCGGAGCCCACTATGGAGCCAGCGGCGGCTAAAGACTCGTAGTCAACAGGGGAATCGAGGAAGCTGGTGGGCAGGCAGCCGCCTGATGGCCCGCCGGTCTGCGTTGCTTTGTATTTCTTCCCTCCCAGGATTCCGCCACCTATTCCGTAGATAATCTCACGTAAGCTGATGCCCATAGGCACTTCGATAAGCCCCGTGCGCACGACCTTCCCTACCAGTGAAAAGGTCTTGGTGCCCTTGCTCTTCTCGGTGCCGTAGCTGGCGAACCAGCTTGCGCTCTTCTGAAGTATGGCGGAGACATTGGCCCAGGTTTCCACGTTGTTGATATTGGTGGGCTTGCCCCAGAGACCGGATTGGGCAGGGAAGGGGGGGCGAGAGCGAGGCATGCCACGGTTGCCTTCTATGGAAGCCATCAGGGCTGTCTCCTCACCACAGACGAAGGCCCCGGCGCCCTCTTTTATCTTGATATGGAAGTTGAAGCCGGAGCCCAGGATATTGTCGCCCAGTAACCCGCATTCTTCCATTTGCTTCAAGGCTACTATCAGCCGTTTAATCGCCAGTGGATACTCAGCGCGGATATAAACGTAGCCCTCCGATGCTCCGATAGCGTAAGCGCCGATGAGCATTCCTTCCAGGACAGCGTGGGGGTCGCCTTCCATCACCGCTCTGTCCATGAAAGCCCCGGGGTCTCCTTCATCGGCATTGCAAACAATATATTTGATGGTGCCCGGCGCATCATGGCAGAATTGCCATTTCATCCCTGTGGGGAAGCCTGCGCCGCCCCGACCACGCAATCCCGATTTCTTCATCTCATCAATTATTTCCTGGGGTTTCATCTTGAGCGCTTTGATAAAGCCCTCGTAACCGCCGTTGGCGATGTAGTGCCCTATGTTTGCGGGGTCTATATTTCCGCAGTTGCGCAAAACGATACGAACCTGTGGCTTCAGTACAGGGAGTTCGAAGAGCTTGGGGATCCCTTCCAGAGTCCCCTCGCCGCGAGTGCCCATAGCGAGGTCAGGGCGAGGATTGTCTCCGGCCAGCCAGTCTCTGACGACCTCAGCCACGATTTCAGGGGTGAGATTGCCGTAGAAGACGCTGGGCTTACCGGGCTTTATTACCTCTATCAGAGGTTCGGCATAGCAGAGCCCGATGCAGCCCACCTGAACGATGTCGGCCTTGATGTTGTTTTTGGCTAACTCTGTGTTAAGCGCCTCCAGTATGGTTTCCGCGCCCGCCGCCATACCACAGGTGGCAGTGCCGATCAAGATGCGGGGTCTCGGACTATTCTGCATGGCTTGCCATTGCGAAGCCGCTTCTTTTTTTATCTCTTCGAAACTCATTGTGCCCCCTATCTGTGTACTGAGGCCAGACTTCAGGTTCTAGCTTTTCTTATCTATTAGCTTTTTCGCTGCGTCTGGCGTCATTCTGCCATGCACCTTATCGTTAACTACCACAACCGGCGCTAAGGCACAGGAACCGAAGCAAGCTACGGTTTCCAGCGTATATTCCAGGTCCGGCGTAGTGCCTCCGTCCTTGATGCCTAATTTGTTCTCCATCTCACTGATTATCCGGGGCGCTCCGCGTACATAGCAGCCTGTGCCCCAGCATATCTTTACTATGTTTCGGCCTGTGGGGACGAGCTTGAACTGAGCATAGAATGTGCCGATGCCAAACACTGTGCTCGGCGGCACATGAACGAATTCGGCTATGCGTTTCATTGCTTGCTCGGGCAAATAGCCGAATCGCTGTTGAACCTGTTGTAGAATTGGGATTAATTCGCCCTTTTCGCCTTTGAAGTGCGCCAGGATTTCAGTCGTTTGGCTATCAATGGCTTTATCAGGTCCTGGCGTTACTGCGCGCGCACCTTCTATCGCTGAAGCAACTTTCATTTTCGCACCTCTTGTCGTCTCGTCATATAAGTGCTATTCGGGTTGATTGCCAATGGCATTAGCCAAAGGCTACCATTTCTCCTGGCTGAGCCGACACCACAGCCAAGTAGCCAATCGCTTGTCCAGTTTTCCTACCCAGCTCTCTATCTTTTTGATGTCGCCGCTACCGAGCGCTGCCCTTTCCTCCCAACTGAGGACATAATACTCAGAAAGGGTTTTCTCGGGGTTGTCGGCTAGCTGAGCCAGGAAGTTGCTGTCATCAGCAGCCCGAGCCAGTATCTCAAGAATAGCCTCCTTGCTGGTCTGGGCTGCCTTGGCTTCTCCCTTGGATAATTTCCCCAATGCTTCCATTCCCTTCTCCTTCTTTGAGCCTACTGTCGTAGCCATTGATTCGCCTCCCCTTTTCTTCCTCTACATAAAGTATAGCTTTCCCAAGCCTCGCTTACATTGGCCTTTCGTGCAATCTTCGGCATGTACAAAGGTACAAGACGATGACTGTATTAAAGAACGATAAACTGTGGACTTTAGGGCTTCCTGGGCATTTAATTGAGGAAATTTAGCAACTGGGGAGTGCAGAGTGGCAAAGCCCCTTTGCTGGGGGTCTGGGGGTATCCCCCAGTTTTCCAATTCCCCCAAGATTGGGGGATACAGGGGGTTGAAAGTAGATTAATAGATAATCTCAACCTAATTTATATTTGCCAAGTACCGCTCGATGCTTTAGAATTGGCTGTGGTACAAATCGCCAGAGGATGCTCAATATTAGATGAAGCAAAAGAAGACCAGGGTCATTATCGCCGACGACCACGCCTTGCTGCGGGAGTCAATGAGAGACCTCCTTGATCGGCAGGAGGATATAGAGGTGGTCGGTGAGGCATGTGACGGCGAGGAGGCCATACGGTTAAGCTATGAGCTAAAACCTGATATAGCAGTGATGGATATCGTGATGCCCAGGCTGAACGGTATTGAGGCGAGCAAGGAGATAAAGAAGATCAGCCCGGGCACTGCTATCATAATTCTGACTGCCTACGATGATCCTCAGTACGTGATGGGCTTGCTTGAGGCCGGAGCTGCAGGGTATTTGCTGAAAAGCGCTCGCGGCCGTGATGTGGTGGCTGCGATTCGTGCTGTGAGGGCAGGCGAGTCAGTCCTCCATCCCTCGATAATAGCCATGCTCCTTAAGAGGGCGATGGGGATGCCGACTGAGCAGAACAGGCCGAAAGGGAAAGAGACCCTCACCGACCGGGAAATTGAGGTGCTGGAACTGGCAGCAAAGGGAATGAGTAATAAGGAAATAGCAGAGAAGCTCTCTGTAACCGTTCGCACGGTGAAGGCCCATATCTCTAATGTATTTGCCAAAATGGACGTTGCTTCACGCACCGAAGCCATATTGAAGGCTGTACGAGAAGGATGGCTTGAGCTTGACAAAGCCCCTACCGGCATTGACAGCGACTGAGCCTGTTGATAGCCTGGTGTCCTTGATTGAAATCTCACCCACAGGTTGGATGTGATATGTCCCGCAGCAGAAGACTGATTACTCTAAGCACGCTCTCAGGTATACTTGCACAGGCTGAAAGGATAGAAGATATCCTGCCCACGGCAATTGAGATAGTTGCCGATGTCATGAGAATCGAGGTGGTTCGAATATATACGCTGGATACCAGGAGAAATGAACTGGTGCTGTCGGCCTACCGTGGGGTTACTGAGGAGTTTGCCCGCAGGGTGAAAAAGGTAAAGCTGGGCGAGGGTTTAAACGGGCGTGTTGCGCAGATTGGCGAACCCTTGATGGTGAGCGAGGCCACCAGGGACCCCCGATTGTTCAGGGAAGCGGTTCGGCGGGAGAAAATCAAGGCCCAGCTTGTCGTTCCTATGAAATCGAGGGGACATGTAGTCGGCACAATTTGTGTGGCTACACGCCAGAAGCGGGAGTTCAGTACCGAGGAGATGGAGCTGCTGACAGCTATCGGCAATCAAATTGGAATAGCTATAGATAAAGCCAGTCTTTATCAGGAACAGGCATCGCTGACGCAGCTATTGCGATTATCCGAGGCAAAATATCGTGAACTGTTCCAGGATGCCAGCGACGCCATCATAATCCATGACCTGGAAGGCAATGTCACCGACGCAAATAAGGCTTGTGAAAAGCTGCTCGGTTATTCGGTGGATGAGCTGGTGAGCAAGAAGGCTTCAAATTTCCTTCAAGATGATGCTCTCGACCTGGCCCGGCAAATTCGGAAGAAGCTGCTCAGCGGCGAGAGAATAGAGCAGCGCTATGAACAGCATTTGCAGAGACGGGATGGCAGTGAGGCTATCATTGAGCTGGCCAGCAGGCTGATTACTGCCGATGGTAAGCCTATCGGATTCGAGAATATCGGCCGTGACGTTACCGATGAACGCAAGATGCGGGATAATCTTCGTTTCTACCTGAAGCAGGTTCTGCAAGCGCAGGAAGAGGAGCGCAAACGCATTTCTCGCGAGCTTCACGATGATGCCGGTCAATCCTTGCTGCTGCTGATGCACCGGCTGGATGCACTGGCTTCTGACCCTGCTAACAGGCTGTCTAAGCAGGCTAAAGATAAGGTCACCCGGTTGCATCGTTTAGCTGTGAAGATTCTCGATGGCCTGAGGCGCTACGCCCAGGAGCTGAGGCCTGCTATTCTGGACCACATGGGGTTAGTAGCAGCGCTGGGATGGATGGCTGAGAACCTGGAACGGGACCGAAGGACGAAAGTCATCGTAGAGGTGCGTGGAACGGAATGCGAGCTGTCGCCTGAGGCCAAATTGGTACTTTTCCGCATTGCTCAGGAAGCGTTGAACAATGTGAAGAGGCATTCTGACGCAACCAGGGCCGTGGTTAAATTGGAATATGAGCCGCAGAAGATAATAATGACGATAACCGATAATGGCAAGGGATTTGAGCCGCCGGAAAGGCTGAGCGACCTTGCCAGCATCGGCAAGCTGGGCCTAACTGGCATGGAGGAACGGGCAAGACTGCTTGGTGGTACTCTGCGGGTTCAGTCTATGCCTGGAGAAGGTACGGCAGTAACCGTTGAGTTGCCGCTAAACAGCACATGAACGCGCAGCACTGGCTACAGGTATGTCAATACCAAATTGTTGATCACAGCAATCACAGCCATCACTGCATACGGCACGAGCAGAAACACAAAGGCCGCCCGTCCGAAACCTTTGAAGCCGGCCCTGATGAGAATAAACCGTAAAGTTATAGCTGCTAGTGATATGGCGCAGACAGCGGCCAGGTCGGCCAGGAACAGTCCCGCAAATCCGCCCTTCTCCAGTGCCCATTTGGCGAGTGAGCCAGCTTCGTTGAAATAACTTTTTCCGCTTAAGGCCAGGATGGCGTAGGTGCTGGCATAGTCCAGAAGGGCCATGAAAGCTACTAAAGCGAGAAGCCAGGGTTCCCTCCATCGCCAGAGAAATCTTGACGCCGCTTCTACATATCGCTCGGCACGGCGGTCTCTTTCTGCAGCTTTCCTCAGCCTGCTCTTCATGAACTGGAGCACTGTGTCTAAGGAGTCCCTTTTTTCCACCCTGTCTCACCTCGCGAGTTTCAACCCCTGTAAATCAAAAGTATAATGCATCCTCTCGCGTGGTTGTATCCTACTTTTGTACTGTGCGCTCTATTACTCGAATACTGTAGAAGGGCAGGGTAAGCGTACCTCATGCCTGCTGGAGCTGGTACCGGGCTGTGGCGGAATGAAATTACAAAGAAGGAATCGAGAGGGAGGCTAAAATGGTAAATGATAAGAATGGTACAGCGATTTACCAGGCAAATTACCTTTAAGGCCGTGGTATGTTTCTATTTACAAACTAGCAGTGCTTCGGGCTTCTGGAGCTTTGCGGCCTGCTGACACTTGCGAATGGCTTAGCTAGATAACCTGTACCGATGAATAACAGGCTATCCAACGTTTCGTTCATAATTAACCACACGTATAACATATAGCTTCCTGATGCTCTTTCCTTGATCATGCCCCTGCCCAACCTTTGCTTAGCTTTCGGTGACCTATTAAAGCTGCGCTTGTCACCCCACCTGCTTGGTCAAACCCTAATCCACATTTTAGGGTAGCCTTAGAGGCGCAGTATGCGACTTAAGTCTCAAACTCCTGGCTTCTACCCTGGCGCATGTCAGATGGGCTACTATACAAAAGATTGTCAGCCATCGTCTCGAAGACCATGAAGCACTAATAAGGTGGTGGAGTGGTGTTTGAGGTCGTGTGGTGAATCACAAACGAGATGAGCTTGAGAATCGAGGCTCGGGCTTTACAGGTTCCGGAGCTAATTCTCAGATTAACTCTGTAGGCTGGCGGTCGAAGGTTCAAACATACGATTTAGCTTCTGAGCGAAGCCAAATCCGATACAGAAACCTCCGAGAAGCCCTGTCGCGGTGGCAAACTGAAGCAGACTGATATCCACCCAACCTGCTATGTATGTGCTGGAATAGCTGGCCCAACTTATATAACCATCAGGCAGGTAGTTCATGCCCAGGAAGCCGAGAGCTTCAGCCACTGTACCACTGGCAATCCAGGCAAGCCCCAGGACGCCTCCGAGTCCTACCAGCCACAGGCGCCTTTCCTGAGTTCCAGCCAGGCTGTGGCCTATCAATAGACCTCCCGAAGCTGCTAAAATGACAATCAGGGCACTAATAACGGGGGCGATGCCCCAGTACCATTCATGGTTATCGATAAAATAGAAGGAAGTCACCAGAAGCGTAGCGATGAAACCCAGTGACAGCCCTAACATTAACAGTTTTCTATTTTTTGTTCCCGCCGCATATAATTTCGTCGTCATTTTCAAAACCTGCTTTTATGATACCACAAATTACACAATTACAGGTGTATTCTATATGTATTGTTTATATGAATTCCATAGACAATTCGGGTAAATGTGGTTGAACTTAAGTAATACGGCGGTATTCAGTTAAGCCATGCCCAAAGAGCAGGCCGCCAGGGGCAAGTCATACTTGAGGGCAGCCTGAAACATTATGGGACGCTGAAGGCCGGTTTTTGAAACCCAATTGTCAGGATAATCTAACGACCTGCCTCGGCATCGTCCTTGAATCCGATTTCGTGGTGGGAGCCGTCACAAAACGGCTTGTTCCTGGAGTGGCCGCATCGGCACAGCGTGTAATGTTCCGGGCACGCAGGCTCGGACTTCATTTCATCTTTTAAGCGAATGGCCCCGACCACTTTGAATGGGCCATTCCTGGCAACCGTGATAGCAGGCTCGCGTTTGAAGGCCTGGCAATGCCTGCCGCCCATCTTGTAGGTCAAAGCCCCCGAAGGGCATTTCTTGATAGTCTCGATAATCCTCTTTACATTGACGGCATCCGGGTTCTCTTCCTCAAAAACCTGGGGCAAATTGTTGACACACGACCCGTCGCGGGAGCAGACGTTAGTATTGTCCACAATGGTGATATTCTTTCCTTTCCATTCATTTATCTTGCCCGGCGCTCTATGGGGGTCCTTCTCACCGACAAAGCCGATCTCAGTATGGGAACCATCGCAGTAAGGTTTGTTTCTTGAGGCACCGCATCGGCAGAGCGACATGACTGGTTGCACCGGAAGAGGTCGCTCTTCTGAATCTCTAAAGTTCTTGAGGTCTCTTACTATGTAGGGGCCGTTTTTTACCACGGTGATGCTTGGCTTTCGATTCCTTATACGCTTGTTTACTGTATTTGTCTTCTTCACGCTACCATTTTATCTCTTATTACATTCGACTGCAATAAGTGCCGGAGTGCTCCCCAAATGCCCTGAAAAACCGGGAAGTGTGAAGTAGTTTAAGTGCTTGAGATTCCGAGTATTTGCTCCACCGCTTCCCTGAGGAGTCCATGTGTGTCCTCAAGAATGGGGTAATCTCCCATATATATTCCCCCTACTTGGCAGCCAATAACATCGCTCACTGTGATATTGCCCTTAGATTGTGAGTGGAACACAAGGCTGAATATAGTCCGAGTTTCTACCCCAATGGGACATAAATATACATAGTCTGGACGCACGGGCAAGTTGTTCACCATACTGACAAGTTGCGTGATTGTTTGGCTGTCGGTGATGGTCTTTACAGTTGTCAGGTTGCCCGAGAAATAGGTCGCTGTTATGCTATCGATATCGTCCGGCAAATTCTCCTCAGGCGGCTTGGGCAAAGGAACGCTGTAGGTCACCAATAGCTCCAAGACCGTCTCTCCAGCCATGTCATATAAATGAACCTCCACGCTAACTAGAGGCTGTGAAGGCAGGAAGAAGGCAATTTCTTCTCCGCCGACTGTCCCCATACTGAAGGTAGACACGCCGCCATACAGGCGGTAGCCCTTGGTACTGAGTTCATTCACGTACCAATTCATAATATCATGATCGTACGCCTTGACTGAATACTGCGCCGATGCTGACTGGTATCCAGGCCTTAAGGAACCGATAAGGATTGACCGAGAGAAAGGGACCGAGACTGGTGCTCCCGAGTCCAAGAATGTCGTGGGTGTGGCACCCGGGTACACCGGCAGGCCTGCCAGTACATTTCCGGGTATGAAACTATATTCGGAAGCTACCGTTGTAGCCGTCGGACTGGGAGCTATTGTCGCCAACCCATATTCATTTGGCTGTCCGACGGAAAAGCCATCCCAGTAAATTACATTGATTACTCCAAACTGGCTGCCAGCTCTAAAGACCAGAAACTGTGTTTGATAAGGTTTGCCTAGACCATTTGTTCCCTGCAGCACCAGAACTCGACCCCCAGTTGCCTCACCACCGCTTTTTAGCTGCACAGTAGGCAGGATGTAAGTATTCACAATTTGGGGTGGGTCTGTAGGAACTGTCTGCCATCCACCTATATTGTTGAGTATAATACTAGCCATCGACTTATCCTGAGACAATCTTCCGAGCCCTTCTATGTCTCGTGATTGAGCATAAGCTACCGCCTGGTTCAGAACACTTGTAGCCTCATCTACACTGGGGTAGTTATTGGCACCAGTCTTGCTACAAGCTATAACAAGAGCAACTGCGAGACAAACTATTACTGCAGTAGCGATCTTTGCTTTCATGTAGCCCCCTTTGCTCTAGATTGTTCACCTGATGGTGGGGGCGTGCCCCACGTTAAATTCATTCATTTCTTGGCTCGTCAACTAAGTTATCGGTGTGGATTTGTCATTACCCTGAACAACGAAATGAAGCACTGCCAATGCACCCCATTCGTCTCCACCGACCACAGTGTATACGCCTGGAGTGAAGTTATTGGGCGTTGTTTCCTGGCTGTTGAGCCAGTACCCCGTCACCGTAATTTCAGATCTTATTTTGAAATCGGTGAGGGATGGATTAAGATCACCAATAATGAAGACGTTAGCAATGTCGCTTAAAGGGGCAAAAGAATAATAGCTGACCGCAGGCGGAAAACCGCACGAAGTTACGTTGCTAGGGCTGTAAATCCGAAGCGGCGTAGCTGATGAAACATTCGAGGACGTATAGTATCCTTGAAAGATTGCCATGCCCATCGGATAGGTTTTACAAGGGTTACCTAGGCTCAATCCCTCCAACGGCCAGCTATATGAGGCCGTGACATTGTTCTCCGTTGCCAGCGTATTCTGCTCGTCGATTACCACGGAGATCTCTTGACCGGGCTGAAATGTCGTTGCGTTCAACGAAAGAGAGAGCATCAGCCCGTTCGCTGATTTAGAGGAGGTGTTTGTTGTGAATGTGGAGATGGGAGGTGTGGCAGTAGGCGTAGTTTTGGTACTCTCACCACAAGCTGGCAATCCGATTAATGTGATGACCAGCAAAACTAATGCGGCAATAGGCCAAATTTGAATTTTCAACGCTGTCTCCACAATTATCTTATAAGAAACTGGATAATATTATTAACCATTTGCATCATTACGTCAATAGGCGGTGGCATACGATTTTGGCTTGGGGTGAACGATTCTGCGGAAATGGCAGGTGAATTAGGATTTAGCTACGGAATTAGCATCCTGAACGCATGTGCGTGCGGCTAATAGGGAATCATCTGAGGTAGGTTTAGTCTGTAGAGAGATGTCTTGCAGTGCCCGTGCAATAAAACGGGGGCGCTAGACCTGCACTGCCTGGCGGATAAACTTCAAATCTAGGTGTTGCTCCAGGAGCTGCTCCAGCTTCTCCACCTTCCGCTCGTGGGAGAACTTTGCCTTGTCCCAGACCATCTCCAGTGCCTCCATGGTGCGCACGGTGTCATCTTTCACCACCGCTATAGGCGTTTTAACCGCTTTGGCTCGGCTCAGGATGTTGGGCAGGGGACTTATGTTGTTGGTGAGGACGAGGCAGTTTGTTAAGGTCTCCAGCGCCGCCAACTGGATATCCGGGCGGTCGCCTCGGGTGACCACCACCTTACGGGGTTTCAGGCTCAGATAGGAGACAGCAGGGTCTGGGGACATCGCCCCTATCATTATGCTCTCCACAAGCTCGTCTGGGCGTTCGGGGGAGCTGAGAATATTGCCTCCCAGGTGCTCCACAAGCTCGCCGACGCTTACGGTGAGCAGTATGCGGTCCTCGGGCAGCACTCCCAGCACTTTGATGCCGCTTTGCTCTAGTGCCGGCACAATAGTGGCTTTGACCGAATCCATTCTGCGCTGTGGCACGGCGTTGATTATCACGCCGAGGAGATGCCCGCCCAGCATTCTGGCTGCGTCCACGACCTGACTGACCTGGAGGCTACTCTCGTAGCGGACGATAAGGATCGCCCTGGCGCCGAGCGTTTCCACAATTCGACTTCCCGCAAGCGCCGGACCGCTGCCCGCTTTGAAACCGCTCACGCCCTCCAGTAAAACCACATCCTTACCGTGGGAAACCACGCCTAAAGCCTCTTTTGCTCTATTGAGCCAGGCAGGTTCCTTCTCGTTTGCGGTAGCCAGGAAATCCCTGGCGCTGAGGTAATTCGGACAAAGCAGCTCGACCGGTTCCTCCAGAGCCAGCGTAAGTTTCATGAACTCGGCATCTTTATCGCTGGAGTCAGCCTTCTCGGCCACAATGGCTACGGGCTTGAGAAACCCTACTTTCCGGCCGTCTGCCTTAAATATTTTGCCTAGCGCGGCACACAGGGCGCTTTTCCCGGCTGTTTCACCCATAGAGGTAAGATACAAAGCAATCATGGTAATCCCTCAGTCCGAAGACCAATTCTAGCTTCGGCGAATCTCGCCACTAAAGTATATCACATCTCCAGCATCTGTCCAAGGCTGCGGGCTGTCTCGAAAAAATGGCTGAATTCTGGTAGAATCTGTCATGAATATTACGACCTTCACCCCGAAGAATGAAAATAGTAGCGCAGGGCTAAGTACTGAGATTCTTCGTCCTTCCCCGTTCGTGGTGAGCCCTTCGGCAAGCTCAGGACAGGCTTGTCGAACCATAAACGGGCCGTTCACCCTTCGACAGGCTCAGGGCGAACGGTAAAAAGGCTATCTTCGTAATAGTGCCAAGGCATCCATTGTCAGGCCTTTCGAAAAGCAGGAGGTGAAATGAAGAAGCTATGGGCATCCTGGAGAGTCGAGTACATACGAAGTGAGAAGGTGAAAGGATGTATCTTTTGTCAAAAGCCCGAGGAGAACAAAGACAGTGAAAATTACATTCTCTTCAGGGGGAAGACGAGCTTCGTGCTTTTGAACAAGTACCCCTATAATCCCGGGCACCTGATGATAGCGCCCTTCAGGCATCTGGCTACACTCGATGAGCTAACCGATGAAGAGCTGTTTGAGCACTTTGACTCGGTGAGAAGCAGCGTTAGAGCAATAAAAGAGGCGTACAAACCCGAGGGGTTCAACATCGGTATAAACCTGGGACTGGTGGCGGGTGCTGGAGTGGAAGGTCATGTCCACACCCACATTGTGCCCCGCTGGAATGGCGACACCAATTTCATGCCTGTATTATCTGATACTAAAGTGCTATCGGAAGCGCTGGCTTCAACCTATGCCCAGTTGAAAGAAATAATCGCCCGGAATATGCGGAGAACCTGACTTCCGAAAGTTAAGACACCGCTGCCGACACTTGAGAGCATCCCAAAGAAAATGACTTGCAACCCCTCCATCAGTAAATTACTGGACATTTAATGCGATTTAACTTATAATAATAATCAGTGTGATAGTGATCTATTTCACAAAATTGTAGCGGGTGAGCGGGCTGCTACGGAGGCAGTAAGCCGCAGCAATGACAGAGAGGATCACTTGGAACTTCGTTTACCCCCTTTGCCTTGTATTGCTTTGGGCAAGTGGTGATTATCTTTCCCACTGGTTCTCTGCTTATCATTTGAAATTTTCCCACTCGGAAATGGTGCGATCCTAATTATGCCCATTTCCATAACTTGACGGCAGCTTGTATAATCTGCCAAGGAGGCCTGACGATGTGGAAAACTGAAAGTAAAGGGATAGCCCGTGCTGAGGCAGCAGTGAAACAATTTCTTCCTCCATGCCAGATAAAATGTCCCATAAATGAGGATATTCAGCGGACCAATGTGCTCATATCGCTACTTCCGGAGGACCCGCATCTGGCAAAGGAAGGAATAATTCAAATAAGTGATTACCTGTACAACAAGAACCCCTTTTTCAACATCTGTGGATATATCTGCGGACTGTGTGAACTCGAATGTAATTACAAGGCTAAGGGAGGAGCTGTCAGGAGGAGGCTTCTCAAGAGGTTCCTGTCCGATGTCTATACCGATTATCTGAAACAGAAAGAAGAATTCAGTGTAGTCAAGGACAAGGAGAATGTCGCTATTGTAGGCGGAGGCCCGGGCGGGCTGATGTGCGCCTATGCACTGAGTAAAAAGGGATACAGGGTAACGATATTCGAAGCTTCCAATCGATTGGGTGGAGCGCTCTGGTTAATTCCGAACTACCGTTTGCCCGAAGATGTTTTGAAAACAACCGTTGATAATTTAGTGAGGATTGCTGGAATAGATGTCAAATTTGGCGCGAAGCTGGGTGAGGGCAAACTGACAATCGAGAGATTAAAAAACGAAGGGTACAAAGCCGTTTTCCTGGCTAAAGGAACGCCTTATCCCAGGGTTTTAACATTCGATGGGGCTACTGTAGAGGGACAGGACCTTTCGGGTGTCATGTACGGGCATACCCTTCTCTATGAAGTCAGCCACGGCAACATCGGGTCGAATTATTTTAAGGGCAAAAAGCTGATTGTAATCGGTGGTGGTAATGTGGCCTTTGATGTTGCCAGGACATCCAGGAGGCTGGGTGGAGATGTCACCGTTGCCTGTTTGGAGTGTGAAGATAAATCTTCGAGGGATGGTATCCCCGCTGACGAAGAGGAAATAAGCGCAGCGTGGGAGGAAGGGATAAAGATAATCTACTCTCATGGTGTGAGAAAGATAATCGGGGAACACGGGAAGTTCAAGGGGATTGAGTGTCCCAAGTGCGCCAGTGTATTCGATGAAAAAGGTTTTAACCCCAAATTCGATTGCTCCGACTGCCTGGACTTGAATGCAGACATGCTCATAATTACCGTAGGGCAGGTGCCCGACAGGGCTTTCTTGCAAAGGGAAGGGCTTATGGATGAGAGAGGCAGGCTTGCGGTTGATCCCTTTACATTGCAGAGTCTGCAGAAGGAACAGGTATTCATAGGCGGGGATGTCAGGAGAATAGGATTCATGGTGGAGGCCATGAAAGAAGGGATAGGAGCTGCCGACTCAATTGAGAGATACTTGAGAGGTCTGGATATGAGGGAGGGGAGGCAGAGGGATTACGAAGGGTATGGCCTTCCACTGAGGAAGAGCTACAAACCTGAAAGCGAAGTGGTCTGGATACCTCCGGAGAAGAGAATGCACTTCCAGTTGTTTGAGAGAGGACTTACGCTGGAAGAGGCAAGGGCGGAAGCCAAGAGATGTACTACCTGCGGCCCTTGTGTGTCATGTAAAGCCTGCATTTCCATCGGTTTCGAAAAGTCCTTGTATGCGGTTGAGGTGGACAAGGAAAAATGCAGCGGTTGCGGCATATGTGTATTTGCCTGTAACTATAGTGCAGCCCACCTGGTTGAAACCGAAGGGAGAATTTTATCTGCTACTGACATGTTCAAATGCAAATCTTGCGGTATGTGTGTAGTAGCGTGTCCCTCGGGCGCCAGAAAATTGGTTGACGATGATACTGAGCGGAGAATCGCCAAGGTTATGGCATCTCTGTAAAAAATACTCGAAGAGGAGCAGAAATGAGCAGCTATGAACCTAAATTGGTGTGCTTTTCCTGCAAGTTCGGCTGGGGATATTTGAATCATGAAGAGGCGTTGGCGAAGCAGATAAAGAACTGGGTGCCTATCATCTGCAGCGGTAAAGTTGATAGCTCTCACATACTTACCGCCTTCCGGCAGGGGGCTGATGGCGTGCTGATACTGGGTTGCCGGGGAGGCGATTGCCATTACCAGGATGGTAATTATGAGGCGAGGAAGAGAGTTTACCTGCTTCATAAAATACTTGAGTCCTACGGGATTGAGAAGGAAAGGCTCAAGATTGAGCTGTCGATAGACCCTGAAGGGAGCAAAATCCCGCAGCTTGTAAAGGAAATGAGCGACAGCATCGCAAAACTTGGCCCTGTGAAGAAGATTGGAGAGCCTGCAAAGGCCGTGGCAGTGGTCTAAAAGAGAAAGGAAGCTAAGATGGCAGATAAACCAAAGGTCGCTATTTGCTGGCTCGGCGGATGTGGTGGTTGCGATGAGGCGGTTGTCGATATAAACGAAGTGCTTCTGCGCGTAGCGAACGCCACTGACCTGGTATTGTGGCCGGTAGCACTTGACTTCAAATACGACCATATTGAAGCTATGAGCGATGGCGAGATTGCTTTGAGCATTATCAACGGGAATGTGAGGAACTCCGATCAAGAGGAAGTAGCCAAATTGCTCAGACAGAAGTCTCAACTGGTTTTAGCCTTTGGCGCCTGTGCCTGCTTCGGCGGAACGCCGGGCCTGGCGAACTTTACCACAAAAGAGGATATTTTTAACTGGGTCTACCGGGACGCACCAACAGTGGTTAATCCCGAAGGGAACTATCCTCAACTGAAAAGCCAGGTCGATGGGAAAGAGCTGACACTGCCAAAATTCTATGAGCAGGTTTTCGCCCTCAATCAGGTGATAAATGTTGACTATTACCTGCCGGGCTGTCCCCCTCCTCCCTATTTGGTAATGAACGCTGTGAGCGCAGTGCTCGAGGGTAAACTGCCTCCCAAAGGTTCGACATTGTCACCTCGCAGGGCCTTGTGTGATACCTGTCCCCGAAATAAAACCAAACCGTCCAGAATAGCCCTGAAGGATATCAAGAGGATTCACGAGGTTGAGGCCGACCCTGATTCTTGCTTCCTTGCGCAGGGAATAATCTGCCTGGGACCCGCGACTCGCAGTGGATGCGGAGAGTCCTGTATCAGTATTAATATACCCTGTCGGGGTTGTTTCGGCCCGGTTGAGGGGGTAGTAGACTCAGGGGCAAAATTCCTCTCCGCTCTGGCATCTATCATCGATGCAGAGGATGATGAGGAGATGAAGAAGGTCATTGAAAAGATAGATGACCCTGCGGGCTACTTCTATCGTTTTTCATTGCCCGTCTCACTTTTGAGGGGCAAAAGGTTCTAACGAACTCGAGGAGTTGAGAAAATGGCCAGTAAGGTAACGATAAACCCGATTACCAGACTTGAAGGACATGGGAAAATCGAGGTCTTTTTGGATGATAAAGGGAATGTGGAGGACGCTTACTTCCAGGTAGTCGAGCTGAGGGGTTTCGAGAGGTTCTGTATCGGCAGGCCTGCGGAGGAGATGCCGAGGATAGTACCTAATATCTGCGGCGTGTGTCCTACTCCTCACAATATGGCGTCTACGAAAGCCCTTGATGACCTGTATAGCGTTGAGCCGACTCCTACTGCCAAGTTAATAAGGCAACTCCACTTAAATGCATTCTATCTGGAAGACCACTATATCCACTTCTTCTTCCTGTCTGCCCCGGATTTCGTGGTGGGCCCGGATTCCGACCCCGCAGTGAGGAACATCGTTGGATTAGTGAATAAGGTGGGAATCGATATAGGTGGTAAGGTAATAGATGTAAGGAAGAAGTGCAGGGAGATAATAAAGCTCATAGCCAGCAAGCCATGTCACCCTGAGGGAGGCTTACCAGGAGGAGTTCCCAGGGGTATTACTGAGGAGGAGAGGAAATGGATAAAGGAGACAGCGGACTTCAGTGTTGAGTTTGCTCGTTTCGCTTTGGAGATATTCAAACAGGCTGTCCTGGATAACAAGGAGTACCTGAAGCTGGTCCTCAGTGACGCTTATAAACTCAATACCTACTACATGGGTATGGTTGATGAAAGTAAGAGAGTTAACTTTTATGAAGGCAAGTTGAGGGTAGTCGATCCCAGCGGTGCCGAATACGCGCTGTTTGACTATCGCGATTACATTAGCCACATAGGAGAGTGGGTCGAACCCTGGACATACATAAGGTTAACCCATCTAAAGAAAGTAGGGTGGAATGGTTTGCACGACGGTGAAGGAACCTCATTGTATCGTGTTGGGCCTCTAGCCAGGCTAAACGTAGCCGAGGGTATGTTGACGCCGCTGGCGCAAAAGGAATATGAGTCCATGTATGATACACTGGGTGGCAGGCCAAGTCACCATACTCTGGCTTACCACTGGGCCAGGTTAATCGAAGCGCTTCAGGCTGCGGAGCATCTGCAGAGAATTGCTGACGACCCTCTGCTGACCAGCAAAGATATACGCAATATGAATCTGAAATTGAAAAGAAGGGGAATTGGTTGCCTCGAAGCTGCCCGGGGAACGTTAATCCACCATTATGAGACCGACGACCGTGGGATAATCACGAAGGTGAACCTGATTGTAGCCACCCAGCATAACGCAGCCCCTATAAGTCTTTCTGTGAAGAAGGCGGCTCAGGCCTTTATAAAAGGACCTGAGGTTAAGGAGGGGATGCTCAATATGGCGGAGATGGCATTCAGGCCTTATGACCCTTGTCTTGCATGTGCCACCCATAGCTTGCCAGGCGAGATGCCCTTGATAGTGAATATAAGAGATAAGCACGGCAATTTGATACGGTCTGTGCAAAGAGATTGACTTCGGGCCACAAACTGAAGTATATGTGGGGCTACTAGCGGGTCGGGCAGGCAGATACCAGCGCGCGACAATATGCAGCAACACACATATTTCTCCAGTTCGTCGCCTGCAGATTTGCCGGGAACAGCGTTATTGAGCTTGATACATCATCTTTGGCTGAGTCGGAGAGATTGAAGCTAGAGATTGGATGGTATTAAAAAATATAGATAACGTGATCCCTCAAGAACAAACTGCAAGAGACCATACACCCGAGGCGAGAGCTTTATTGTTTCGCCTCAGGGTGTATGTTAACATGAGATGGCTTGTTGTTCTCGGGATCATTGGTTGTACCCTGGTTGCCTCACAGGTATTCCACATTGGCTTCCCCACCCTCCCGGTATACATCATTTGCGCTGTCATCGCTTTGTATAATCTTCTGCTGTTTCGCTGGACGCAGGGTCTGCAAAAGGAAGAAGCCAGGCTGGTCGTTAAGAAAGCTCAGACTCAAGGGAATATCCAAATCCTTCTTGACCTGGTAACGCTCACTGTACTTCTGCATTACACCGGAGGTATAGAAAACCCATTCATATTCCTTTATTTGGCCCATACGATTGCAGCAAGTATAGTACTTCCTAAGAGGCAGGCGTATATATTAGCCACCCTGGCCATATTTATGATCACGCTGGTAGTGTCCCTGGAGTATGCCAGTGTAATACCTCATGTTAATCTGGGGGGATTTGTACTTCCCGATCGCTATAAGCAATTTAGCCGTGTGGTAGGTGTGCTATTTACAGTCGCAACTCTGGTCTACGGCTGTACATATGTGGTCACTGCTGTTTCCGGGGAACTTAGGAGAAGACAACGAGAAATGGTAAAATTGAGAGACCAGCTTCTTGAGAAAAGAACTATGGAACTGGAGCAGGCATCCAATGAGATAGCCAAACTGGGAGATGAAAGGCGCCACTTTGCCAGGTTCCTCGGTGTTGTCGCTCATGATCTCCAATCTCCTCTTGTCGCTACCCAGAGTTTCATATCCTATATCTTGGATGGATATACAGGGCAGATTACAGATGGGCAAAAAGATTTGCTGGAAAGGGGTGTTCGTAGAATTGATGGCCTCCTGACGTTAATCACCGACCTGCTGGATATACCTCGCATAGAAACCGGGCAGATAACGCGAGAAATGCGGGAGATCTCTTTGAATGAAGTGGTCAAACGTTCCCTTGAGGGACTCGATAACCTGGCGCAGCAAAAAGGATTAGCTTTAAAAATGGAACTGCCTGATAGTGAGCTCAAAGTAAATGGGGCGAGCCGCAGGCTGCAGCAAGTGATAACCAATCTAGTAAGTAATGCTATCAATTACACCAACGAGGGTACGGTGTTGGTCAGGGTTGCTGACAGCGATAATGAGGTACGCGTTGAGGTTATAGACAGCGGAATTGGCATCTTACCCGAGGACTTACCTCGGTTGTTTAATGACTTCTTCCGCGGCAGCAATGTGGGTAGCAAGGGAACTGGATTAGGACTATCTATATCTAAAAGGATAGTCGAGGCTCATGGTGGTAAAATATGGGCTGAAAGCCCTGCTCCTGAAACTAAAAAGGGAAGCAAGTTCACATTCACGATTCCAAAGAAGCTAACTGCTGCGTATGAAGAGAAGCAGAAATAAACCCGAGTTGGGTTATAATAAATAAACAGATAAGGAGGGAATCGCACATGAAACGTAAACCAAAGATACTGGTTGTCGACGACGATGTCGATCTTGTGGCAGTAATGAAAGGCACTCTGGAAGGTAAGCCTTATGAGGTAATAGTGGCCTATAATGGAAAAGAGGGACTGGAAAAGGCCAAAAACGAAAAACCTGATTTAATTCTCCTGGACATAATGATGCCAGTAATGGATGGTTTTAACTTTGCTGAGCAGTTCAGTAAAGACCCATCGCTGGTAAAAATCCCGGTCCTGGCACTCACCAGCTTCTCAGACTCATTGGGGCAGCCGTTTCCATTCCAGGTTTCCGAGTATATTCGAAAACCCCTGAAGCCTAAGGAGCTAATCGCTAAGGTCGAGGAGCATCTTAAAAGGAAGGGCCTTTAGACCTGTAAGAATGTGGCTGTGCCTGCCGGTAAGACGGGGCTGGAGTGATTTAATCTAGCTGTCGCGGTTTAACGCGCGCTGCTATTATTCATCTCGCCGAACTCATAGAGTGTGACGGCGGCTGTTACTAAACCTGCGGTCTCTGCCCGCAGTATACGGGCGCCCAGGCTCACAGGCATAATCCCGCAACTCTGAGCGATATCTACCTCGTGAGGAGAGAGCCCGCCCTCAGGGCCGATGAAGATGCTGAATTTGGGGATTTTCTCCGTTTGGTGATAGTCCCGGAGGACATCGCCAATGCTGCGCGTCTTTTCCCCCTCCCAGGGAAGCAGTGAAATTCCGCTTGCAGACCTGCATGCCCTGGTGAAACTGATGGGGTTATGCAGAACGGGCAGCTTTCCGCGCCTGGATTGTTCCGCAGCTTCGATGATGATGTTTCTCCAGCGGCTGAGCCGTTTACCATCCGGTTCGCCTGCTACACACCGTTCGCAGATTACCGGTACAAAGCCTGCAACGCCGATTTCCGTACACTTCTGAAGAACAAACTCGAAATTGCTCCCCTTGAGCAGCGCCTGATACAGGGTGATTTTCGTGCCAGGCTCTGCAACAGCCAGGGACTTACTGATTACCCTTCCTTCAACTTTGCTGCTGCCCACTTTTTGCAGCTCGACCTCGTGCTCCCAGCCACTATTATCGAGAACAGTAATACGATCACCGGTTCCCAGGCGGAGTACATGGCGCAACTGGTGAACCAGCGTACCGGTAATAGTTACCGTGCCCTCGGCAAGCCAGTCTGCAGGCAGGAAAAAGCGATGCATCTTCGATTAAAAAACCCTGGCCTTTTTCAGGCCAGGGTACTTTAAGGATCAACAGGGCTGCATGGGGACGCTCGTTTCACCATGTCACGACCCGCTCCCGAAGGTATCCTTAATTTTCTCAAAGAAGCTTTTGTCCTCTTTAGGCAGCGTGGCCTTGCCCAGGGTTTTCGCCAGCTCCTTGAACAGCTTCTTTTGCGTTTCATCCAGGGATGAGGGAGTGACTACAGAGAGTCTCACCAACTGGTCGCCGCGCCCTGGGTGGTGCAAATGGGGAACGCCCTTTTCCTTGATACGGAAAACCCTGCCAGTTTGACTGCCTGCGGGTATTTTCAGAGTGGCATCGCCGTCCACAGTTGGGATTTGTAGCTCATCGCCGAGAGCGGCTTGGGAAAAGTTTATCGGCAGTTCATATAAGATGTTGTCACCTTCCCGCTGAAAGAACTTGTGTTTTTGCACCGATAGTGACACATAAAGATTACCTGGCGGGCCGCCTTGTTTGCCGGCATCCCCTTCGGCACTCAACCGAATCTGCGTTCCTTCATCGACCCCCGGCGGTATCTTGACGGCGATCTTGCGCACAAAGCGTTCCCTGCCCTGGCCGTTACAGTGAGAGCAAGGCTTGGTGATGATTCTCCCTTCGCCGTGACAGCGACTACATGTGGTTACGTTGATGAACTGACCGAATATGCTGCGCTGAGTTCGGCGCACCTCTCCGGTGCCGTTGCAGGTAGGGCATTTAGCAGGCTGGCTCCCTGGTTCGCTTCTGCTTCCCTTACAAACTGAGCATACCTCTGTGCGCACAATCTCCAGCTCTTTCTCAGTGCCGAAGACCGCCTCCTCGAAGGTGATAGCGAGGTGATAGCTGAGGTCGGTGCCCTGTTGCGGGCCTGTACGCCGGGCTGCGCCACCGAAAAAGGCATCGAAAATGTCGCCGAAGCCACCGAAGTCGAAGCCCTCGAAACCACGGCCGCCAAACCCCTGAGCCCCGGCGTGGCCAAAGCGGTCGTAAGC
>JACWAE010000030.1 GCA_014874385.1 Dehalococcoidia bacterium
ATCTAACAGAACCACATCGTAGTTGCCCGCCCTCACCTTGCTCAGCACTTCCCACCCATCGCTAGCTTCATCGGCTACAACCATATCGGAGGCCTCGGCAATTATCTGCTTCAGTCCCCGTCGAAAAACTGGATGGTCATCGGCAATTAGTATCGTCAGCATTGAGATTCTCCATGTTCTGAAGTGGAATGCTTACCATAATTGTGGTACCCATACCTGGCGTACCACTGATCTTGACTTCACCTCCCCAAGACATAGCGCGTTCCTTCATACCTATTAGCCCAAATGATTTCGGATCGGAAAGCTGCCTTTTCTCAATTCCTTTGCCATTATCGCTGATTCTAAGTACAATTCTACCTGGTTCTTCTTTTAAGGTTACTTTAACCTTGGTCGCACTGGCATGGCGAACGACATTCGTCAGCGCTTCCTGGCAGATGCGGAAAATCGCCGTAGAACGATCCCGGTCGAGTGTGATCTCTTTAGGGCTAGCCTTGAACTCAGATCCGATTTCGGTGTGCTTTTGTAATTCTTGCGCCTGCCATTCAAGCGCTGCTACAAGACCAAGGTCATCTAATATCCCTGGTCTCAATTCACCAGAAATTCTCTTCACCGTTTGTATGGCCTTATCAATTAGTTCATACATTGTTCTCGACTTCTGTGCGAGCGACCCTTCAAGTTTGGGAAGTCTCTTAGCCATCCAAGACATGTCCATCTTTAGTGCTGTCAATAGTTGTCCTAGTTCATCATGAATCTCGCGTGCCGCGTTTGTTCTCTCTTCCTCTCTGACTGATTCCAGATACCGCGAAAGCTCACGTAACTGCTCACTTGAAGTTTTCAGTCGCTCTTCAACCTCTTTGCGGTCAGTGATATCGCTAATCATGTGAAAGAATATTCTTCCACCATCTGCAGTCAAACCCCTGGTTGGATAAATTGCTGACCTGATCCAGCGTCCTGAAACTGTATCAAATATTTCCCGTTCGACAGCCTGATTTATTTCCAATGCTTCCTCTAGTGGACAGGCATCTATGGGTCTGTCAAGCCCATGGATCACGGATGGGCAGTATTTACCAATGATGTCTTTGGGAGACACGCCTAGCTGCGCTCGTACAGCACTGTTTGCCTGCAGAATATGGTGGTGCTCATCTAACAGCATCACGTAGAAAGGGAAGGCATCCAAGACATCCGAGATTTCAAGTCGAATGTCGGTGATGTTAGATTCCTTCTTCAGAGAGACTTCCTGGCGCTTTTGCAAGCCCGCCGTGCGGCGAGATATTTCTGCTTCAGCAGGTTGTGTCTTTGCGTCGTGCTCCATGGTATCTCTCCCCGATCCAACCCATAGTATCTGAAACAATTATACATCTACAGCGCAACTACGTCGGTTCCCAAAACTAGAAGCAGATTTCAACAGCCTACCAAGGTAGATTTTGCTCTTTTTTTATTGCTCCTCAGTCGTGCTATGCTCCAGCTTGCCCGCAAGATCGTCCTGAAACACTATATAGGGCATCATTCGGAATTTATTCGGCTCCCTGAACTGTTCTTGCCTTGACAAACGACACGCTATCGCATATAAAAGCCTTAAATGAAGATTTGCCTCCTGACCTACAGGGGAAACATGTACTGCGGCGGGCAGGGGGTCTATATATGCTACCTGGCCGGGGCGCTCCAGGAGTTGGGGCACGAAGTCCACGTAGTATCAGGCCCTCCTTATCCCACGCCTCCTGAAGGCGTCAAGCTGCACAAAGTCCCGGGGCTCAACCTCTATGAGACCAGCAGCCTCTCTTCGTTAACGAGCCCACTTCAAGCCTTAACGCCGCTCAATCTCTATGAGATTGCGGCGGTGCATATCGGGTTCTTCCCCGACATATTCACCTTCAGCATGAGGGCATACTTCAAGCTGCGCCAGCTCATGTCTCGGGAGAAGTTTGACGTCATTCACGATAACCAGACCCTGGGCTACGGCCTGCTTCTGATGAAAAACCTCGGCGTGCCCGTCGTCGCTACCATACATCATCCTATCACGGTCGACCTGGCGGCCTCCTTAGCCCAATCCGATACATTCAGGCGTGGCATCAGATGGACCATGTTCTATTCCTTCCTCACCATGCAGGGCATAGTGAGCAGGCGCATGGCAAGGGTAATCACTGTCTCCCAGTCCTCGGCAGAGGATACTGCCCGCGCCTTCAAACTGCGCAAAGACAGGGTCAGGGTTGTCTATAACGGCATAGATACCGGTATTTTCAGGCGGCTCGACGGCGTTGACAAAGAGCCCAACAGCCTGGTCGTAGTGGGCAAAGTCGAGGACAAGACCAAGGGCATCCCCTATCTGCTGGAGGCGGTGAAACTGCTCAAGGGCGATGTTGACGTCAAGGTATACGTTGTGGGCAAGCAGGAAGCCAGCGAGGGATACGGCACGAACCTGGCGCAGCAGTTGGGTATCTCCGACAGAGTTACCTTCACCGGCTATGTCAGCACCGAGGAGCTGGTCAGGCTCTACTCCTCCGCGGAGATAGGGGTCACCGCTTCCGTTTACGAAGGCTTCGGATTGCCTGCGGCCGAGGCGATGTCCTGCGGCACCCCTGTTATCGCCACCAAGGCCGGAGCGCTGCCTGAGATAGTGGGCGATGATGCCGTCGGGCTTCTGGTGCCGCCGGGAGACCCGCAGGCGCTGGCAGCAGCGATAAAACGCCTTCTCGCAGATAAGCCGCTGAGGCAAAGGATGGGGCAGGCAGCCCGAAAGAGGATTGAGGACTTCTTTAGCTGGCAGGCGGCAGCCAGAAAGACCGTCGAGGTCTACCGCGAGCTCTTGTAGTCTGAGCCCTTCGTCAAGCTCAGGACAAGCCTGTCGAAGGGGGATACAGGGGGATTATGTAGGGGCAGACCCAAGTGTCTGCCCGACAGGTCCTCCGAAAATGTGATAACTTTTTAACCTTTCCTCTCCTCATTTTATGACTTCGTTATCTCCCCTGTTTATCATGATAGTTGATACCATAAAATTGGAGTTAGAGGAGGTTGAATCATGCATGAAATCACAGCGGCCAATCTGCACAACGCTTATGGTGGCGAGTCCATGGCTCACATGCGCTACAGGACCTGGGGCGATAAGGCAGAGAAGGATGGCTACCCCAACACCGCCCGCATGTTCAGGGCGATACATTTTGCCGAACAGATTCATGCCAATAATCACTTCAGGGAGTTGAAGGATATGGTGGGCGGCTTCTTCTGCAACTCTGGGGCTGTCTTCGGCATTGGCCCCACGTCGCAGAATCTCCAGGGAGGTATCGACGGCGAGACCTTCGAGATTAACGAGATGTACCCCACTTATCTGGAGACGGCAAAGTTCCAGGGGGAGAAGGGCGCCGAGCGGAGCTTCTTCTATGCACTTTCCTCCGAGAAAACCCACGCTGCCTTCTTCCAGAAAGCTAAGGCGGCGGTCGACTCAGGCAAGGATGTGCAGTTGGGGCCCATGCAGATTTGCACAGTCTGCGGCTGGACTCACGAGGGCGATGCCCCTGACGTTTGCCCTATATGCGGAGCCAAGAAGGATAAATTCAAAGCGTTCCCCTGATTCCGACAGATGGGCTATACTGAAAGAGGAGAGGACAATTGACGCTTGAGAAGTACGCAACGAAGGTGCCGGGCAAGAGGAAGGGAGATATTACTCTGTTCGCGCTGAGCACATGCGGGTGGTGCAGGAAGACCAAGAATCTGCTCAATGACCTGGGGGCTGAGTACAGATATATAGATGTGGACCTCCTGGATGCTCAAGCCAAGAGAGAGGTGGTTGAGGAGGTCGCTCGCTGGAACCCGAGCGCTTCATACCCGACTATAGTGATAAACAACAAGAGCATAGTGGGCTTTCAGGAGGAGCAAATAAGGCAGGCGGTAGGCGGTGGAAAGAACTGAGGTCAGCGACAAAGCCGTAGACGCCCTGTACCAGCGGCTGAACCGGGAAGCGGAGGAAGGTGGCTACCACCTGAATCCGGAGGTTGACTTCACCAGGGACCTAGTGAGAAGCCTGCTGATTAACGAGAAACGCTACGGCTACTGGGCGTGTCCCTGCCGTCTTGCCTCAGGTGTCAAAGAAGATGACCTTGACATAATATGCCCCTGCGATTACAGGGATGCCGATGTTGACGAGTACGGAGGGTGCTACTGCGCACTCTATGTATCCACCGAGGTGTTGGAAGGAAAGAAGAAGGCTGGCTCGATACCCGAGCGTCGTCCCCCGGAGCAGGAAAGAAAGAGGCTGAAGCAAGAGGCTGCGAAGCCGAAAACTAAGGGCGCGGCACAGCCCGTTTCATTGCCAGTGTGGCGCTGCAAGGTATGCGGATACCTGTGCGCCCGGGACGGGCCGCCTGAGACCTGCCCTGTATGCAAGGCCAAGAAGGACAGGTTCGAAAAATTCATCGATGCGGGAGCCGCATTTTCCACTTCGTTACCGGTGTGGCGCTGCAAGGTGTGCGGCTATCTCTGCGCCCGGAACGAGCCGCCCGAGATTTGCCCTGTGTGCAAAGCGAAGAAGGACAGGTTCGAGAGATTCATGTAGCGGCAGTTCACTAACCATTTTATGAGGTTGTTTCATACTCTGTAGGGGCGGGTTTCAAACCCGCCCTCGTGCTTTTGGTGCAGTATATTCATCGTGGTAGGACAGCTCCCCAGCCTGTCCAATCGCAGGGGCGAGGTGCCCTCGCCCTCTGCAGCGTCATCACTCCCGTCAGCCGAGCAACGTTTACTTCCTGCCTTTGCCGCTCCGATATGCCTTGCCAAATAGAACGGCAGCGAGGGCGAGGGTTAAGAATGCTCCTGCACTAAATAAGAAGGCTAGATCCCCATATCATGCCAGGAAATTAACAGCGCAGAACCCTCATAACAGTTTGGTCTTCCGAATCCAGAAACAAGGGGTAGCTTGGAGCATCGCTCCAAGCTACCCCTTTACGAAAGTCCTACTTCGGCAGGGACGAAATTACCATTGTCGAGCAGTATTATTTCGTTTAAGCTCATAAAGGAGACGAATTAGCTTTTCAGGGTTAACGTAGTTATGTCTACAACTAATGGTCGGGTGAAAAATAGCAAAGTACAGGAATTCGTTCCGCCTTCAGATGGCCAGGACGGCGAACTGACGGCTTTTATCAACAGCCTGATAGACCAGAATAGCGAACTTGCTGGTAAACTGGAGCATCTGGATTCCCTGACGGAGCTTGCGGAGAAGACCGTTATCGAAGCTGGCAAGGAGGCGGAGAGGATCAGGGTAGAGGCTGAAAGAGAAGCAAACGCCAAGGCTGCCGCCATCGTTGCCAGGGCTGTAGAGAAGGCTAAAGTTGCCGCGCAAAAGATTGTCAGCAGGGCTAAAGAGAAGGCCGAAGCAGAAGCTCAGAGAATCATCGCCGAAGCCGGGCAAAAAGCCGAACAGAGTTATCAAGAAAGGCTCTCGTCAGCCGAACAGCAGGCTCAAGAGATAATGAAGGCGGCGGAGGGGAAAGGGTCCCAAATAATAACGGAAGCGCTACAGAAAGCCGAAGAAGCGCAGCTTATGAGGAAAGAGGCTGAGCAACTGCGGGAATCACGCCAAAAAACGGATGAGTGCCAGGCGGTAAAGAATCCCTGGGATGCTCCTGACCAATTATTCATGGAACAGGTCGTTGCCCAGGAAACAAAGGCTGTGTCGGTGGCGGAGAGCAAATCTCCCGAACCGCCCGTACCCGAAGCTGCTATGTCTGCACCACAGGCAGCATCAGCCGAGAAACCGGCGGAACCGCCTTCATCTGGTAAAGAAGAAAAGGACAAGCAAGAAAGCCCTGCTTCCTACGATGACGTTGTAGATTTGGCGCTTCTACCTCCCGTAGCTCTGGACCAAATGCTTAAACTGCATAAGCATTTAAAGAAGAATTCCAGGCTTAAAGTCGTTGAGTTGAAAGGTTCGTTGGATAAAGGTGTCACGATTAGAATCCTGGTACAGGCTCACACCCCGCTTCTAAATATGCTCGCGGTCCTGCCTGAAGTGGAGAAAGTGTCGGATGAACCCATTGAGGTAGGAAAGATATCCTCCGCTCATCGAAAGGGAAACGGACCAACCCCCAGAACAATAGCAGTAGCAATGAAAAGATGAGCTGCTGACTCAGGTTGCTGCCCAAACGTCTTTTGCCGCCTAACAAACCTCACCCAAGAAATCCTAAGGACTGATTTCTAAGCGCAGCCAATACTTACCCGCAGCGCTTTCACACTTACCTCAGCGTAGGGTAGTTTTCATCCAGTCCGCAATGGCTTGAACCACATCCGGTGAGATAGGACCCCGGTCCTGATAGTAGAGCTGTGGGCTTGGCTGGTCAGGAGTTGGGCGGAACATGTGGTCGAGGTTGGGGAAAGTAATTAGTTGCGCGTCTTGATTCCCGCCTTCGATGAAAGCTTCCTTTAGCAGTTGTGATTCCTGCGGTATATTTGTGAACAGGTCTTTGTCTCCCTGCAGGATCAGGGCAGGGCATTTGATCTCCCTGGCATAGTCAGCGCCGGCTATATCCATGATCGCCTTTACGTACTCATACTGGTAGCGTTCGGAAGGCGCCATAGTCGACAGATCCAGTTCTCCAGAACGAAGCTGGTCATATATCGCTCTTTGCCGCGCAACTGCTACGGCAACGTCGGTATCGTTTCCTCCCTGAGATTTCACAATCCATTCGATCTGCTCGATGAGTACCTCGCTCATGGGCTTGGCTGGCGTACCCATAACGCATAATGCGGCTATACTGTCATTCCCGGCAGCTTCCATCAGGGCCCACAGGCCGCCGAGGCTGTGTCCCACAAGCGCGATGCGCTGGGGGTCAACGGACGGATTATCTTTGAGAAAAGCGACCGCTGCCTTGAGGTCGCGAAGCGACGGCTCGGGGAAGTCACCTCCCTCTCCGGTGCTGTTCCCAACACCCCTCTTGTCGTAGCGCAGGGTGACAAAGCCTTCTTGAGCCAGGGCATAAGCGATATCCTTGTAGGTTGAGCTCAATTTCAAGGCTTCACCACTCCTGGGATCAACATCTCCATTGCGGTCGAACGGCCCGCTGCCTGCGAGTACTATCACTGCCGGGAACGGCCCTTTACCCTCGGGGATAGTCAGGTTGCCCACGATATTTGAGTCCGCGGTCTGGAAAGAAACCTCGCTTTCAGTGAATTTGCCGGCCTTCGTCCCGCACCCGCTGAACATAGCTAGTATCACCAGGACAGCGATTAAACCTGAGAGCGCCTTCGTTAAACCCATGAGCCTATCCTTTCTTGCTACTCTTACACTTAGGGGCAGCCGGGAAATCACCTGCCACGGAAAATGGGCGGTCTCTTCTCCTTAAACGCCTTTAGCGCCTCTTGATAGTCCTCAGTCACAATCAATATAGATTGCAGGGCAATAGCATCTTCGAGACCAGATTTTGCATCTCTCTGCTGAAAATTTCTGTTGATGAGCTGCTTGCCCATCCCCAATGCCAGAGGAGCCTTTTTGGCCATCTTTACTGCAATTTTATGCACGTTATCATTGAAGGTTTCGTGAGGAAAAACTTGATTTATCAGCCCTAGCTCTTCCGCCCTCTTGGCTGTGATGCTCTCACCGCTCAGAATGAACTCCTTTGCTCTTGCCAGGCCGATCAACCAGGGCAGGCGGACGGTTGCACCCGAATCCGGAACAATGCCAAAGTTTATTTCCGGCAGTGAAAAGGTGGCATTATCCACAGAGTATCTCAAGTCACAGCAGAGGGCAAACTCCAGGCCCCCGCCGATAGCCGGGCCATTCAAAGCTGCGATAGTTAGTTTTTGTATATCCTCAAATTCGTTGAAGACCCTGTTCCAGTACTTGCGCTGCCGCCAGCGGAAAGTGGCCGGGGTTAGCGTTGATAGAATTTCCAGGTCTGCACCTGCCGAAAAATATCTGCCTGCCCCTGTCAAAACTATAACTCGCACATCCTCGTCCGCAATGATATCTTGAAGCAGCGCCCATATCTCGTCCAGCATCTCGAAGGTTATGGCATTCAATTTTGCCGGACGGTTGAGCGTGATAGTGCCTACACCCTCTGACTTTTCATAGACAATGTTTTTTAGCTCCATTGCTTCGCCTTTCGACAGGTATGCCCTAAAATACTGGACCTTTTATCAATCCTTTTTCAACCGGGAGCGTTTAACGACACTTTTCAACCCCCTAAATCCCCCAGTCTTGGGGGATTTTTAAGGATGGGGGATACCCCCAGACCCCCACCAGAGGGGCAAAGCCCCTCTGGACTCCCCAGTTTCTAAAAGACCTTTTTCAACTCCCTTTATCCCCCAGTCGTCATAATGTCATTCTTCGCTTTTGCTCAGGACGGTGTCTGAGACCCTTCGCTATACGCTCAGGGTGACAAAGGGAGGACACCCGGGTTGACAAACAATGCTAAAATACCTCCCTTTCCTTGTCCACGAAATCCGGGAAGAAATTATAGTACTTCTGCGGCTTAGCCTTTTTCAGACCTGTATAGGTGGCTTTGGCCAGTGCGATGCGGCCCCGCTTCCGATACAGAGCCACGAGCTTTTCAGCTTCTGCGGCTTCCAATGCCTTATCCAGGTCTTCGGCGGTCAGACCCAGCTTCTCCATCATCTCTTCCTTTTCCATGTAGAGAGCAGGATGCCGGCAGTAGAATTCCGCCAGAGCATCCAGGATTTTCTTTTTCGCTGCAGGCCCACTGATGCTGCTGCGGGTGACCGGCTTTCTGCCTGCACTGCGCATAGCCAGGTAGTCCTTCAGCCAGAGCCTCCATACCAGGTGCTGCATCAGCTCGTTAGCCCCGGCGCCTATCTCGATGAGCTTGGAGTCCCGCATCAGCCTTTCCGTGGGGTAGTTCCGCATGTAGCCGTCCCCTCCGTGGCACTGCACGGCGTCCAGCACGGTTTTCATCAGGGACTGCGTGGCGAAGACCTTGGCGATAGTGCAGCCCAGGGGAACATCCATGCCCAGGTCCATCTTATGCGCCGAGTAGTACACTAATAAACTGATCAGATTTGTCCTGGTCACCATGTCCCCGCACATGGTTTGCACGCCGGGTATGTCGGCGAGGGTCTGATTGAAGGCGACACGGCGGGTAACATAATCGGCGGTGGCTGCCACGGCGCATCTGGATGTCCCCACAGCGCCAGCCGCAACCCCGAGTCTTTCGATGTTCAGGGCATCGGTGAGGATTTTCCAGCCATCGCCTTCGTTCAGGATACGGTTCTCTTTGGGGACGCGCACCTCGTCGAAGTTCAGGACAGCGTGTCTGGAGCCGAAGCGTCCCATGGGGTCATGTATAGCCTCCACAGTAAATCCAGGAGTACCTTTTCCCACCACGAAGGTGCTTAAATGTCGATGGTTCTTGCGGTCTTCAGGGTCATCGCTGGTTTTGCAATAGACAACATACAGATTGGCGATGCCGCCCAGGGTGATAAACCGCTTCTTGCCGTTGATGACATATTCATTGCCTTTCCGCACGGCAGTAGTTTGAATGTTAGCGGCATCGGAGCCCATAAAAGGTTCGGTAATGACGATGGCGGCGAAGAGCTCTCCGGTGGCTAATCTGGGAAGCCATTTCTTCTTCTGCTTTTCAGTGCCGAACCTGACGATGGGTGAATATCCGTAGATGGTCGTCTCATAGAAGTCCACTGCGACAGGCGCTCCGCGGGCAATTTCCTCCAGTACGATGCAGAACCCGGTAGTCCTGCCAATCCCCTTGCCCGTGCCGCCGTACTTTTCAGGGATAAAAGCTCCGTACCAGCCCTTTTTGCCCATTTCCTCGAACCAGTTCCAGGGGAACTTCTTTGTCCTCTCGATTTCGTTGATTTGTGCCCTTATCACGTTGTCCGAGAAATCAGCTACCTCGTCAGCCAATTTACGCTCTGCTTCACTCCACCACAGGTATTTTTCTGCTGTGTACATCGCTACGCTCCTGACAATATTACTCTGAGAATGCTGAAATAGTCCTCATCAACCCCCTAAATCCCCCAGTCTTGGGGGACTTTAGGGATTGGGGGACACCCCCAAACCCCCGGCAGGAAGTGTCCTGAACCTCGTCTTTGAGCACTAGATTAACACGCCGCCGTCCACAGCCAGCGTCTGGCCGGTGATGTAGTTTGCCGCAGCCGAACAAAGGAATACGGCGACCCCCTTGATATCGTCTTTTGTCCCCAGCCTCTTCATCTGAATCGTGCGCATCAGTTGCGGCTGGCGGTTCTCTACTAGAACCTTGGACATCCTGGTGGCGAAGTAGCCGGGGGCGATAGCATTTATATTGATGTTATACTGACACCACTTGCGTGCCAGGTCACGGGTCAGAGACACCACCGCTCCCTTGCTGGCGCTGTAGGCGACGGTATTGGACAGCTCGGGGTCTGCCGAGACCAGAGCGGCTACCGAGGCAATGTTGATAATCTTGCCCTGCCTCCGTTCAATCATGTGCTTGCCCACTTCCTGTGTAAACAGGAAAGTCCCGGTAGCATTTATCGCCAATGTTCGATTCCATTTTTCCAGCGACATATTCTCCAGAGGCTCCTCCCATATAAAGCCCGCGTTGTTAATCAGGATATCTATATGGCCGAACTCGGACAAAGCCTTTTCCACCACGTCTTTCACCTGAGCGGGGTCGGACACATCGCAGCTGAATGCTGCGCTACGGACGCCGATTTTACTGATAGTCTTCGCTGCCTCTCGGCATGGTTCCAGCTTTCGGGCGCAGAGGACAATATCAGCGCCAGCCTCAGCCAGCCCTTCGGCCATCCAGAAACCGAGCCCTCTGGAGCCGCCGGTAACGATGGCTACGTTGCCGTCGAGCCTGAACAGTTCCATGACATTCATGAGGCTAGTCTCCTATCCCGGCCCTAGGTTGCCAACTCTGCCGATTATTCGAGTAAAAAGTTGCCGCAGGTCAGGAATCTGTTTGAACGTGAGGTCATTATAGCATCGAGCTATTGCGGAATACAACAAAACCGGAATAGAAGGCGCAATGTGAAGGAGCTTTTATGCATCAATTACCAAATATCGCGGTTTGTCAAAAATGCTTCGACTGCTTCTTTTTGAGATGGATTTAATTGATCTATTTTGGGCTTAATATTGTTATTGACCCTTTCTTCTACGACCTTAACGTCTACAAATTTCGAAATATCCTTTTTCCTTATAATGACCCCGCGTTTGCCATCAGAAATTACTTCGCCTGCAAAGCCGACAAGTAAGTCTACTACTCGTTCATCCGTTTCTACCAATTTATTCGCATACTCCTTAGTTTCGTCTGCTGTGCCCCATGTTAGCCAACGGAATAATATCAGCCCAAGGTGTGGAGATTTAGATAATCTACCTGCCTCTGCAAATTCTTTGATTTTCGTGACACATGCTACTTGTAATTCATCTAGGTCTGCATCGGAAAATCCCAGATCCTGCGAAATCCCATTCTCCGACCTTGCCTTATCTTCATCTGGGCTTATGAAGGATACGAAATATACTGGTAAATATAATTTGGAACTCGCTACAATTGCGTTCTTAATGTCTTGCTTTCTCTTATCGTTTTGTTCTCGCTTTAATAATAAATAAATAAGCCAAGCTGCTGCAGAGCTAGGCCTTACTGCCAGCATGACCCGCGGCTCAGATAATATTTTATCTTCAATTTCAAATAGAGCCAATATTGTCTCGTAAATGCTCTGTATAGAATCTAAGTAGTCTTCTGTGCACGACAGAAAACGTGTTCCTAAATTTCTGTCGAATATTTCATTCAACGCATCAATCAATCTAGAATGGTTATTGCTTTTTGCTAATATACTACGCATCTCTTGATCTGATATTTCGCCCTTAGGAACGCCGACCAGGAAATAATTATCGAACATTTCTTTGGAACAAATCCTTTTCTCTTGTCTCCACTTTAGTTCGGAATTCGCTGTATGACTATAATTTGAATATATTCTGTCTAATTGCGGAAATAGTGCCCTACAAGTGGCCTCAATTGTTTTACCCAGCCCTTCAATTTCAGCTGATTGTGTAGCACCTATTTGCTCGGGATGGAAGATTTTGGACAGTATCTTCTTTGTTTCTTCAAGATTCTCTCCCGGATCGAACAACGGCGTACCAGAAGAAGTTAGCCTAGTGAGAATCGCCTTGTTACGTCTAATTGAGTCATAAGATTCTGATGCAAAAGTCCTTACAGCTTCCAACGCCATAAAATCCACCATGTTTACATCATTAGCCCTAATCGGATAATTCAAAATAAGTCCATTAACATATCTAACAACATCCCTAATCGTTCTGAAGTATTTGAAGAACTCGCCAGATGTTATTAGTTTTTGCCACAATTCGTCGTCAAATCTATCAGAATATTTCGTGACGATCCGATTATTGAGCTCTTCGAGCAATATTTCGACGAGAAGTGCATTGTCTATAACGGGAATATCAATAGGAAGCTGTATTATCTTCTCAAGATATTGCCGGCCATATCCAGGCTGCTCAATATCGAGAAGTCGTTCGACAATCTTGGGGTCAAAAGACAGAACATACGTGATGTTTCTGAAATCTGCATTCAACCTGATCATGCGGAAGAGAAGCTTAGCGGATTGTTGCTCTAATCTATCAATATCATCAATCAGAATAAAAATCCTTTTTGCCGTTTTGGATAGTAAATCATCTAGCTCTTTCTTAATCTCGTCTATGGGTCTATCTGCTGCTTCTTCGATGGTAGCGCTTATTCTATTCGTGACTCTAGCGCCCTGAGCAAAATATTGGCTGCCCACAGGCGAGAGCTGTCCTACAGACAAAATTCCGCTTAATAGGTTCAATAATGCGACGGTCTTGTCTGTATATGAGCTAACAGCCTTTTTACCTTTTACAGCGGCCTCCAATTCATGAAAGAACATTGCAATTAATTGATCCAGGTTCGAAATATTCCACGGGTTAAACCTGATGACAATGTAATTATCGGTAGATGGTGATTTGTTACGCAAATCATTCTCTATCAAGTTGAGCAGCGATGACTTGCCACTACCCCAAGAACCATATAGGGCGGTTATAAGACAGGACGGATCGTTATATCCAATCAATGTTTCGGCAAAATGCTCTGCGAATTGCTTCCTATTTAGCCTATCCTGTTCTGCTACTTTTATGGGCTCATCTACCAATACAGTTAACGAAGCAAGTGCACTTTTCCCTTGAGTTTGTTTCTGAACTGATTTTTCCGCATGGTTTGATTTATTCCTCATACGTTTAACAATGAAATCAGTCATTGAGAATACAGCACCAGTCACGAACAAAATACCCCCAACAATTAATAAGGCGATTTCATTTGATAAATTTACTTCAAACAACCATGCTCCAAATAGGAGCCACAGTATTGAGAGCCCGAGCGATACCATTATCTGACCGCTACCGCTTAAAGACCGGATACGAGTTTTTAATCTTGGTTCGAGAATTTGAAATGATGACCAAACAAACGAGATAAACACTATATAGAATATGACTATCGTTAATGCAAGATTTACAGGGAATCCAGTTTTGATAACTGCGCATAAAGTGGTGAGGAACAGCAGGAAATTCAGAACATTATTAATGTTGTCATGGATGCCTCTGAATTTTTTTGAGAGAATCGGTATGGAGATTAGAGCTAAGATAGCTCCAATCACCAAAAAGCTGTAGCTAGTGTACCGTATGGCTGTCATACTTCGTTCAGATAGATTATTAGTCATATTGGGGTCTGAAAGAATTTCTGATAAGAAGGTTCCTGCCAAAAAGAAAGACAGTGCTTGTAAAATGTCATGAAAGTCTTGTCTCACAGTCTTTCTCTCCCCATTTTGATTTCCTGAATGTACGCTTGAATCCATTGCTTTATTATTCCTTATTATTACGACCATGCGTAATTATATCGCGAGCGATTAATAAAGCCAAGTCCTTCCTACCACCTAGACAAACAAAGTGTTCTTGTCACTTTACCGTCCTCCCTTTTGAAACTTATTTCCTCTGCTCTAGGTATAGCGTGAATGTTCCCAGCTTCCCCGTCGCCTTGACAGGTGTTGAAGCCGTAAATATACTAGGGTGCAAAATGACAGGCTCTGAGGAATGGAAGCTATGAACAATAGTCGAAGCTCAAGGCAACAGGGACGAAAGACGAAGCGAACTCAGCATGGCATGGATTACGAGACGATTATATTCGAGGTCAAAGGCGGGGTCGCCACTATAACCATGAACCGTACCGATAAGCTTAATGCCTGCAACCTGAAGATGTTCCAGGAGATCGACCATGCTCTATCTCTGGTGGAGGAAAACGACGATGTAAGGGTGGTGGTCATCACCGGGGCAGGGGATAGGGCTTTCAGCGCCGGCGTTGACTTCGCGGAGCTGGAATTCAAGGATATGAAGGAGTCGACGGACTACATCAGGTCGGATGCCAGGATGTTTCGCCGTATCGAAAATATCCCGCAGCCGGTCATCGCTGCCGTCAACGGCTATGCCTTCGGATACGGCTGCAAGATCGCTATCGTCAGCGATATCGCTATAGCCTCGGAAAGGGCGCAGTTTGGACTTCAGGGCATAAAGGTGGGCGCAGTCCATGTTATAACCCTGGGCAGAGGCAGGGGGACTCTGGGACGGGGCAGACTCGGCTACATGCTACTCTCCGGGAAGACCATAGATGCTAAAAAAGCAGAAGAGTACGGAATAGTTGCCCAGGTTGTGCCCCATGACAAACTCTATGCCGAGGTTGAGAGCCTGGCTCAAAGCATAGCCCAGTATCCGGTTTTAGCCGTGCGCGCTATAAAACGTATGCTCCATCGAGGCTGCGATGATGATTACCGCTGGGAAGACTTACTCAGTCCGGGCCTGCTTCTGATGGAGGATCTCAAGGAAGGCAGGAGGGCTTTTCTGGAGAAACGCAAGCCTCGCTTCAAGGGCAGATAGGAGAGCGGAGATTAAGATATTCGACCTGACAGGGAAAGTGGCCGTAGTTACCGGCGCGGGCACCGGCCTGGGAGAGGCATGTGCTAAAGCGCTGGCCGAGGGGGGCGCCTCCATCGTAGCATGCGGACGCAGGAAGGAGCCTCTGGATAGAGTTGCCTCTGAAATCCAGGCTCGAGGAGGTAAAGCACTGGCCATCCCCACGGATGTAACGCGAAAAGAAGAGGTCGACTCCATGGTGTCAGAGGCGCTTAAAACCTTGGGCAAGGTGGACATACTGGTGAACAATGCCGGGATCAACCTGGTGAAGCCGTTTCTGAAGCTGACTGAGGCGGAATGGGATTCAGTGATGAATACTAACCTTAAGGGGTGCTTCTACTGCTGTCAGGCTGTAGGAAAGGGGATGGTGGAGAGAAAATCGGGCAGCATTATTAACATGGTCTCGGTGTTCGGGCTCACCGGCTTCATGAATATCTCTCCTTATATTGCGAGCAAGGGCGCTATAGTCCAGTTGACGAAGGCGCTCGCTGTGGAGTGGGGTAGACATAACGTAAGGGTTAACGCCATCGCTCCATCCTATATCGAAACCGAAATGACCAAGCGGGACATCGAGTCAGACGAGAAAATCCTCCAGTTCAACCTGAGCAAGATACCCATGCGGAGGAGCGGCAAGCCGCACGAGCTGGCAGGGGTGGTAGTCTTTCTGGCGTCCGAAGCATCGAGCTTCGTCACCGGCGAAACCATAGCTGTGGACGGAGGCTGGCTCGCCTGGTAAAGGCCTCTGGATGGGAATGATAACATCCCCTTTGAGCGGAAAATCGGCAATTATCATCATTTCCATAGATGGGTGCTCTGCCACCCGCTAATTAAGGCAGGGGACAGAGCACCTGCCCTATTTATATGTAGCATCGCCACGGGAGTGCGACTCTACAGGTGGCATATAGCTTTGACAGAATTGAAAAGATTTTTGTAGACGTTCTCTGATAATATGCTATACTAGAAAAACTGGGTATACCCCTGCTCTCCACGCCTATCTATATATTATGCGGAGGTACTAATGGCCAGGAAGCTGACTGCTAAAGAAGTGAGAAGGATCTGTGACCCGAATACTCTGGGATTCGAGAGTACGGAGGGCCTCAAGCCTGTACAGACTATTATCGGGCAAAGCCGTGCGCTTCAAGCCCTTCAGTTCGGCCTCGGTATACAGAACTCGGGGTTCAACATCTACGCCGCAGGCCTGCCGGGCACAGGGAAAATGACGGCTATTGTCGCCTTCCTCGAGCTTCTGGCGAGGGAGAAAGATGTCCCGCCCGACTGGTGTTACGTCCATAACTTCAAGGACCCCTATCAACCGAAGGCTCTCAAGCTAAAAGCTGGCACGGGGAGCCAGTTCCAGAAAGACATGAAGAAATTTATTGAGACCGCCCAGACTGACATACGTAAGGCATTTGAAAGCGAGGACTATATTAAGCGGCGGGATGCTGTTGCCCATACCTTCAATGAAAAAAGGGAGGTAATCTTCAACCAGCTCAACCAGATGGCTCATGACAAAGGTTTTGCCATCCAGACATCGCCGATGGGCCTTTTGCTTATCCCTATCGTAGATGGTAAACCCCTCACCGAACAGGAGATGTTAGCCCTCAACCCCAAAGAAAAGGAGAGGCTAGGCAAGCTGCGTGAGGAAGTCCAGGAGCAGATCAAGGATGCCATGGCCCAGATGAGAAACTGGGACAAGGAAGGCACCGAGCAGGTCGAGAAAATGGATGAGGACGTAGTCCGGTTTGTTCTGGGAGCGCACATAGAAGAGTTGACTAAAAAATATGGCCAGGACAACGCCGATGTCGCCGAATACCTGAAAGCTGTAGAGGCAGACATCATTGAAAATAAAAACATATTCCGCTCCCCGCCTGAGGCGGATATGGCCAATCCCTTTGCCCGGATGGCTGTAACTCAGACCTTCAGAAAATACGAAGTGAACGTGTTGGTCGACAACTCGCACCTGAAGGGCGCCCCGGTAGTTATTGAGACTAACCCCACCTTCAACAACCTGATGGGACGTCTTGAGAAAGAGGCATATTTCGGCGCTATCTCGGGCGATTTCACCATGATCCGCCCCGGCTCACTGCACAAGGCCAACGGCGGCTATCTGGTGGTCAGGATAGATGATATAATGCGTAACCTCATGTCCTGGGACAGCCTTAAACGTTCCCTCAGAGAGCGCAAGATTATAATAGAGGACCTGGCCGAGCGATTCGGATTCATCAGCATGAAAAGCATACTGCCTGAACCCGTACCCCTGAATATCAAAGTAGTGGTCATCGGTGAAAACTTGTATTATCACCTGCTCTACAGCCTGGATCGTGAGTTCGCCGAGCTATTCAAGGTCAAGGCTGATTTCGATAGCCGCATGGACCTGAATGCCGAAAACCTGAAACAGTATAGCAGCACACTCTGTGCCGTCTGCGGCAAGGAAAGCCTCCGCCATCTGGACAAGGTGGCTGTAGCCAAAATCATCGAGCACAGCTCCCGGCTGGCCGAGGACCAGAAGAAGCTATCCACCAGATTCGCTGAAATAGCGGATATCATCAGAGAAGCCAGCTACTGGGCGGGGATAGAGGGCCAGAGTCTGATCGGAGGGGCTCATATCTCCAAGGCAATTGAGCAGAAAGAATATCGCTCGAATCTCATCCATGAGCGCATAAAGGAAATGATAGAGCGCGGCGTCCTGAAGATTGACACTGATGGTGAGGCAGTGGGACAGGTGAACGGTCTGTCTATAATTGCTCTGGGCGACATCGATTTCGGCAGGCCCAGCCGTATCACAGCCAGCATAGCCGCTGGCCGTGAGGGACTCTTAGACATCGAGCGCGAAGCCAAGCTGGGCGGGCCTATCCATACCAAGGGCGTACTTATCCTCAGCGGTCTTATGGCGGAACGCTACGCCACCAGTGCGCCTCTTTCCCTCAGTGCACGCCTCGTTTTCGAGCAGAGCTATGAGGAAGTTGAGGGTGATAGCGCTTCCAGCACCGAGTTCTACGTGCTTCTATCTGCACTGGCGGATGCCCCCATCAGGCAGGGCATAGCCGTTACCGGCTCCATCGACCAGAAGGGCGATGTACAGGCCATCGGCGGGGTGAATCACAAGATCGAGGGTTTCTATGAGGTATGTAAGGCCAAAGGGCTGACGGGTAAGCAGGGCGTCATCATCCCCGAGAGCAATGTTGAGAACCTGATGCTCAAGGAGGAGGTGGTGGAGGCCATAAAGAAGGGCGAATTCACAGTGTACAGCGTAAAGAATGTAGATGAGGGCATGGAGATACTCACCGGCATCAAAGCAGGAAAGAAACTCAAGAGCGGCAAGTTCGAGAAAGGCTCCATCAACGGGCGTGTTCAGGAGCGTCTGGAGAAGCTTGCCAAGGGCCTGAAGGAGTTCGAGAGGAAAGAAGAGCCGAAGAAGAAGTCAGCAAACAATAACAAGGCATCCTGATACGATGTCATTCTGAGCGAAGCGAAGAATCTAGCATAGGGGCATCCGCCAAAGGCGGATGCCCCTACACGGGTAGGTTGGAGCACCTGCTCCAACCAGATAGACAAGCAGCTTAAGCCCTTTGTCGAGCCCCTGGCGGGAGAGAGCTTATTGCCAGAATTAAATGTATAATAATATTGGCACGTTTGGAGAAAGTAAACCGGAGGAAAGCCTTTGACAACCGAAGAGCAGATAACAGAAAAACTCGATGAGGTGCTTGTACCCGGGGCGATGCGCAGCCTGGTCAAGCTGAACCTGGTACGCAATATCTCAATCTCCGATGGCAAGGCCAGCATCAGCCTGGCCTCGACAGCACTCAGCCCGGAATCTCAGGACTGGCTCAAAGTCGAGGTAAGTGAAACTACCAAAGGGATACCCGGGATAAAGCAGGCTACGATAGATTTCGTTGAAGCCAACCTGAAAGAGCTCAACGAAGTCAAACATATGGTCGCTATTATGAGCGGCAAAGGTGGCGTGGGCAAGTCCCTGGTGACCAGCCTCATCGGGGTATCCCTGGCCCGCCGCGGCTATGAGGTAGGTATTCTCGACGCCGACATCACCGGACCCAGCATACCCCGGATATTTGGCATTGACAGCCGACCTGCCGGGAGCGAGAGCGGGGTATTGCCTGTGCTGTCCCACCTCGGAATCGGGATAATGTCCGTTAACCTTATTCTGCCCCATGAGGATGACGCAGTTATCTGGCGCGGCCCTCTTATCGCCAGAACTATCACGCAGTTCTGGGAGGACGTGCTCTGGGGCAAGCTCGACTATTTGTTGGTCGACCTGCCGCCCGGGACCGCCGACGCCCCGCTGACCGTGATGCAATCTCTGCCTCTGTCAGGCGTGGTCGTTGTCTTCAGCCCTCAGGAGCTGGCAGCGATGGTGGTGAGGAAAGCGGTGCAGATGGCTCAGAAGATGAGCATCTCCATACTGGGGGTGGTGGAGAATATGAGCTACTTCCTGCTGCCCGATAGCGGCAAGCGGATAGAGCTTTTCGGCAAGAGCAAGGCGCAGGAGATGGCGAAGGCGGCGGGCGCTCCGCTTTTGGGTCAACTTCCCATAGACCCGGAGCTGGCACGGCTTTGTGACGAAGGCAATATCGAGCGCTACGAATCCACAGCCCTTACCGGCCTGGCCGATGCTTTCCTGAAGGCTATGTCGGCAAAGGCTGAAAAATAAGAAGCAAAATCTGTAGGGGCGAGGTTTCCTCGCCCTATATCCCCCTAATTGTTAATTGAGAGATCAATTATGGCAGACGAGCCACAGAAACAGGATTTTACAGGTTTCAGTCAAACAGTCATCGACCATGCCCGGAACCCCAGAAACGTGGGGACTATCCCCAATCCCGATGGCTATGCCAGCGCCGTCGGCTCCTGCGGCGACATCATGGAAATATGGCTGAAAGTGAATGGTGATCTGATCCAGAATATCGCTTTCTCTACCACTGGCTGCGGCCCTACAGTCGCTGCCCTGAGCCTGGTCACCGAGCTTGCCAAGGGTAAGACCGTAGCCGAAGCCAGAAAAATCACGCCGGATTATGTATTGAATGCCCTGGGCGGCTTGCCCGAGGAAAACATCGAATGCGCCGCCCTGTCTGTTGCTGTACTCAGGGGAGCCATCAGTGACTACCTCACCTTCAAGAATGAGCCCTGGAAAAGAATGTATCGCCAGCAATACTGAAAAGGGGCTAATTGGAAACCCTAATCGAGCTTACCCCAACGCTGGACCTCTGCATCGAGGGCACAGCCAGGCAGGAATACAAGAATAGTGCCGATGAATACATGCAGCGTGGCCGGAAGGACAGGAAGCTCGAAGAGAAGATAGAGTTGCTCAGGATGTTTCTCGAGACTATGGACTTTCGCAAACTGCGGGCTGAAAGCGAGAAGCACCTGCTAGAGGGCAAAAAGGTGAAGTTTATCTTGACGTTGGAAAAAGGAAAGCCCAGGTATGAAATGAAATGCAGGTAGTGAGCCCTACTTGATTACATCGGCTCCCACAAAGGAGCGCAACACCTCGGGAACCACTACACTGCCATCAGGCTGCTGGTAGTTCTCCAGGACAGAGATGAGCACACGCGGCAAAGCCAGCCCTGAGCCGTTCAGGGTGTGGACAAACTCGGGCTTGGCGTTGGGTTGGGGACGGTAGCGGATATTGGCCCTGCGGCCCTGGAAATCGCCGCAATTGCTGCAGGAGCTCACCTCGAGCCACTCTTCGCAGCCGGGCGCCCACATCTCGATATCATATGACTTAGTGGCAGCAAAACCCAGGTCGCCGCTGCAAAGCTGGACTATTCGGTAAGGCAGGCCCAGCTTTTCGCACACTTCCGAGGCATCCTTTACCATTCCTTCAAGCTCTTCATCCGACTTCTCAGCCTCGACGAATTTGTACATCTCTACCTTATCGAACTGGTGCCCCCTTTTGATCCCACGGGTGTCCTTGCCCGCCGACATCTTCTCGCGGCGGAAGCAGGCGGTATAGGCAACGTAGTAGAAAGGCAGAACGCCTGGCTCCAGGATCTCGTCGCGGTGCAGGTTGGTCAGTGGCACCTCGGCGGTGGGCACGAACCACAAATCGTCCTCTTCATCGTGATAGAGGTTGTCGGCGAACTTGGGCAGATTCCCCGACCCCAGCATGCACTCCCGCTTGACCATGTATGGGGGATAAATTTCCTTATAGTCGTGCTCTCTTGTATGCAGGTCGAGGAAAAAGGCGATGAGCGCCCTTTGCAGCCGGGCCCCCAGCCCTTTGAGCACATAGAAGCGGGTCCCCGATATCTTCACCCCGCGTTCGAAATCGATGATGCCCAGCTTCGGGCCGATGTCCCAGTGAGCCAGAGGCGTGAAATCGAATTTTCGAGGCTCACCCCACTCCCTCACCACTACATTGTCGCTTGAGTCCTTGCCTGCGGGTACGCTGGGGTGCACCAGATTGGGTATTCGCAGCAACAGCTCCTTTAGCTCTCCCTCGATACGCTCGACCTCAGCCTCCAGGGACTTGATTGAATCGCCAACCTCTCTCATCTCGGCGAGCAACTCGGGCGGTTTCTCCTTCATCTTGCCAATCTCTTTGCTGACCTGCTTTTTCCTTGCCCTGAGGCTTTCCGCTTCCTGAATCAGGCGACGCCGTTCCTCGTCGAGGCGCAGGACTTCATCGAGCCCCGAGGTCTCGCCGCGTTTGACCAGGGACTCCCGCACAAACTCCGGGTTCTGGCGGATGAACTGAATACTAAGCATCTTCGTTATTCCTGTTTGGTTTTCAACTGAGGGAACAGGATAACCTCCCTAATCGACTGCTGGTTCGTTAATATCATAACAAGGCGGTCAATACCAATGCCCAGCCCCCCCGTGGGCGGCATGCCGTACTCCATGGCTGTGAGGAAATCCTCATCGAGTCTCTCCACCTCCTCGTCCCCCATCATGGCGCGCATGCGCTCCTGCTCTTCGAAACGCTTCCTCTGCTCTATGGGGTCGTTGAGCTCAGTGAAGGCGTTGGCGACCTCCATCCCACCGATAAAACACTCGAACCTCTCCACCAGTCGCGGGTCACCGGGCTTGGCCTTTGCCAGAGGCGATATCTCAACCGGATAATCGAGGACAAAGGTAGGCTGTATCAATGCAGGCTCAACGAATGTGGAGAAGAGCTTATCAACCACTCGCCCCCAGCTCATGGCATCGTCGGTTTCCACGCCTAGTGCCTTGGCCTTCTCGCGCAGGGTAGCTAAATCACGATATTTTTGGTTCAGGAAATCCACGCCGCATCTATTATTAAGCTCATCCCTGAGATAGACCCGTTTCCAGGGAGGGGTAAGTTTTATTACATTCTCACCTGAATGGAACTCCAGTGTACCGGCGACCTCCTGGGCGATGCTGCATACCATATGTTCCACCATTGCCATCACATCGTTGTAGTCGGCATATGCCTCATAACTCTCGAGCATGGTGAACTCAGGGTTGTGCTTGATGGAGAGCCCTTCGTTGCGGAAAATGCGCCCGATTTCGTAGACTTTATCCAATCCGCCTATAATCAGGCGCTTGAGGTAGAGTTCGAGCGCAATCCTCAGATAAAGGGTCTGTTCCAGTTCGTTATGATACGTGGAGAAAGGCCGAGCCATTGCCCCTGCAGCCACGGGCAGCAACACTGGCGTCTCCGCCTCTATGAATCCACGCCCATCGAGGAAGCGGCGTATGGCGGCGATGAGGCGGCTGCGCACAATGAAGATGTTCCGCGCCTCCTCATTAGAGATGAGGTCGAGATACCTCTGGCGATAGCGCTTCTCCACATCGGTGAGGCCGTGCCATTTCTCAGGCAGCGGCAGAAGCGATTTGGATAACATAGTGAAGTCGGAAACCTGCACTGTGATTTCACCGCTCTTTGTTCTGAAGACCTTGCCACTGACCCCCATGAAATCTCCGATGTCAAAATCGTGGAGATATTGATATTTCTCATCGCCAATAGTATCACGGCGAAGATATACCTGAATTTTGCCTGAGCCGTCTCTCAGGTCGATGAAAGTCGCCTTCCCCATAGAGCGTTGGGCCATGATGCGGCCAGCTAAACTTATCTTAGGGCCTTCGGCATGACTTTCTTCTTGTTGCTGAAAAAGGGCTATCGCTGCTTGTATGGTATGAGTGCGGGGGAATCGGTGAGGGTAGGGGTCAATGTTGCGGCTACGAATATTGTTGAGCTTTTCCAGTCTTTGCCCGGTTATCGCTTCTTTTCTATCCGCCATCTCATGAGCCTGAACAGAATTTCCAACACTTCACCTTTTTGCTGAATTTATTCAATGGCGATTATCTTCATCTTGCGCGCGCCTGCAGGAGCACGTACTTCAACCTCATCACCAACTCGCTTGCCCATTAACGCCTTACCTACAGGCGACTCATTAGAGATCTTCCCTTCACTGGGATCGGCCTCAGCGCTGCCCACAATGGCATAGTATTCCTTCTCCCCGCCCTTGCTGCGAACTGTTACCTTTGAACCAAGCTTTACCGAGGATGAGGGAGACTTCTCTTCCTGAATTATGCTGGCGTTCTTAATCATCTTCTCCAGGGTGAGGATTCGCCCCTCAACGAAAGCCTGCTCGTTTTTAGCATCATCATACTCAGCGTTGTCGACAGTGCCACCCAGTTCTTTAGCTCTGTGAATCTGGTCGGCAACCTGCTGACGGCGCACAGAACGCAGGTGCTCCAGTTCTGCTTTGAGTTTTTCCAACCCTTCGGGCGTAAGAAAGACCTCTTTCTGCGCCATCTTCCTCCCTCTCCAACCAGCAAGCCTATTAAAAAAGACTGAGAGCCAGCTAATTTGCAGTCACTGTCTCTCGAGTGTCGCTTATTATAGCGGAATTTTATCCACTTGTAAAGGTTTAGTTTTGTATCCCCCAGTGTTGATGTTCTATGATTTTGTCATCATTTAAGTGTTCTGAGAAAATGTCCGCCTCTGGCGGATGTTAAACTTGAAAGAACAGAAAGAAGAGAGGCCCATGGTTCTGAACGAGATTCAAAGGCCAGGATTTGCTTCAACAGGGTTCGTTGAATAAAGCCCGATTACGATTCTTCTAACAGGTGAAGCCTCTGCCTGACTACCAGAAACTATATTCTCAGCCTCTTGGAACCCGTCCGATACTTCTTCTACTTCGGGCAAGTTTCTAAGTATCTTGATCAGAGGGGTTGGAGTTTTTAGCAGTAGTTTGATCGTGATGTCTTTATCTACTAAGCCTGTCACATTCAAAACATCGACTTGACGAACATATTTCAGGTTATTGTAGAATTGCAGAATCTGCTGTAAGTTTACAGGTCGCGAGAACGATAATTCAACCGACCCATTGTAAAGGGCAAGGTTTTTCTCTTGCTCAGGGGTTATCCCGACTTGGGGCACTTCGCCCACTGTCCCTGGTTGCGCAGATGCAGCGTCGTTTTTTTCATCTGACAAATCAGGAGTTCCCTTGCTGAAAAGCTGAGACAACTTCCTGGCAAACTCCCTGACCGAGCTCGATGACTCGGTGGACTTGACAGCAACTTCTGCCCCCGGCCTATCTTTTCCCTGCTTCGACATTCTTTCAGTCTGCGAACTCTCTAGAGCCATTTGTTCGCGTGACAGCGCTTCAACAGCTTCACGATAATACTCTTGTATTTGCCACGCCTGCTGATGAATCTTTTGCTCAAGTCGAAGTTGGTGGTCCCTGTTTTCCAATATCAGCTTCCTTCTTTCCAGCGCTTTCTCCACCCTCATGCCAAGGTCATCCAGGTCAAAGGGTTTGGTTACATAATCGTATGCCCCGAGCTTCATAGCCTGGACAGCCGTCTCTGTATCTATCACTGCAGTCATCATGATCACACAGGTGTCAGGGTGATTAGTGACTAACTGGGGTAACGCCTCCATACCCGAAAGCCCCGGCATCTTGATATCCATAAGCACCAGGTCGAAGTCCTTCATGAATGCTTTCCATAAAGCATCTTTGCCATCGGCTGCCACTTCACAATGGTAGCCCTCCGACTCCAGCTTGCGGCAGAGGATACCCCTGATTGCCTCTTCATCATCAATTATCAGTATTGTTCCCTTTGCTTCTTCCATTTCACACCCCTTGAACCTGGCTTTAGCAAAGCCGCTTCAGCCACAAGCTCGTTTTCGGATGCTATCGGTAGCTCCACCACAAAGGTAGCGCCTTGCCCGAGTTTGCTCCTGGCATATATGCGGCCGCCATGAGCTTCAACAAGCCCATAGCAGATGCTCAGTCCCAGCCCCGTCCCCTTGCCCACCTCCTTGGTGGTGAAGAATGGGTCAAAAATCCTCTTCATATTCTCCTCAGAAATGCCAGGGCCATTATCGGCAAAGCTTATCTGGATAATATGGCCTGCCTTCTTTGTCTTTACCACAAGTCTGCCTTTCCCATGTGCTTCTATCATAGCCTGCTCGGCATTATTGATAATGTTTACGAATACCTGCTGCATCTGGTGGAAGTCAGCCAGGGTCTTGGGAAGATCAGGGGCGAGTTCTACCACTAGTTCTATGTTATTGACCTTCATAGGATGAGCCTGCAGTTCCAGGGTCTTTTCAATAACTTCATTAAGCGAGATAAAGTGTTTCTCAGGCTCATGCCTGCGGGCGAAGGAAAGCAAGTTTTGTGTTATTTTGGCAGCACGCTGCGACTCCCGGTAGATGGTATCAAGGTCATTCCTTATAGTTTCATCCAGGTCTTTCCTCGCTGCCAGGAATTGGGCAAAACCCTGGATTGCAGCGATAGGGTTATTTAGCTCGTGAGCAATGCCCGCTGACAGCTCGCCCACCGCAGCCAACCGGCCGGCAAGGCGAAGTTGTTCCTCCATTCTCTGCCTTTCCTCTTCCATCCGCTTGCGCTCAGTGATATCTCTAATTGAAGACAAAACAGCAGGTTTTCCTCCGTATTCAATTCTGGTGCCCATGCCACTTAGCCATATCTCCCTGCCATCCTTCGTGATCGCTCGAAATTCGTGGACCTCTTGGTTGCCTTCATCAGACGCATCCTCCATAAAAAATCCGAGGACTCGTTCTTTATCATCGGGATGAACTAAGTCGATTGGATTTACACCGATAGCATCTTCTACGGAATTGAAGCCGCACATTATTGCAGCAGTCCGATTGGCAATCACTACCTTAATTGTTTCTGCATCGGTAACAAACATGCCGTCAATAGTACCCTCAAATAAGACTCTATAGTTGCGCTCGCTTTGCCGCAGCGCCTCTTCCATAAGCTTGCGCTGGCTTATATCTTCTACCATGGCAATGAAATATTGTGGCTTGCCTCCAGCATCTCGTACTACGGAGAGGTTCTGTCGCCCCCATACAACTCCTCCGTCTTTTCTGATGTAGCGCTTGTCGATAGTGTAATGGTCACGCTTCCCCTTTAGCATTTCTATGTAAAGGTTTGCATCAGCCATAGCATCTTCCGGATGCAGATATTCCAGGTTGGACATTCCGCGGAATTCTTCCAGACTGTAGCCAAATAGACGCTGGAATGCAGGGTTGATGCCTAAGATATTTGTCTTTATGTCCACGAGCGCTATCCCCAGGCTTGTGCCTTCGAAGACCGCCCGGAATCGCTCTTCGTTCTCCTTCAGGGCTTCCTCCATCCGCTTGCGCTCAGTGATATCCCTGGTGATAGCTACAACCCCTACCGGTTCCCCATTTCTTCCTCTCATAACAGATGCGTTAGTTTCGACAAGTACCCTTCTCCCTTCTCTTGTCAAAATATGGTACTGTACATCGTTGACGCGCCCTTCTTCTAGCAGTTGTGAGAAATCACTGAGAGCTTTCTCTCGCTCCTCAGGAGCTATGAAGTCGAAGGACTTCAGTCCAATTAAATCAGCCTTGCTATTGATGCCTTGCATCTTAAGTCCCGCTTCGTTTACATCTACGATGTTCCCTTCAAGGTCAGAGATGACTATGCTATCTGTAGACATCCTGACCGCATCGGAAAGGCGGCGCAATTCCTCCTCAGCCTTCTTGCGCTCAGTAATGTCGCGAGTGACCCCTAGAATCCCCACAGGTTTTCCCTCCGCATCTCGCAGCAGATTCCCCCCCATCTCGATAGGAACCAGGTGGCCATTCTTATGTTTTGCTTCACCTTCCAGCACAATCGAGTCCCGTAAGTCCTTCTGCCCTGATGCTTCAGCAGTCAATTTTTCGCTAAAAGCCTTTATGGCCACATCAAAGGAAGCGGGAGTTAGACCTTCTTCAAAACTCATCGCCAGCGCTTCCTCGACAGTATAACCCAGCAGTTGTGTGACAGAGGGACTGATATAGGTTGGACGCAGATTCATATCAACAACGGTAATGACATCCTTCACATTCTCAGCCAGTAAACGGTATCGCGCCTCGCTCTGCCGCAGAGCTTCCTCCGCACGTTTGCATTCAGTGATGTCTCTCATGACAGCAACAAGGCCAAAGAGTTGTCCTTTCAGGATGAGGTAGGATGGAAAAAATGGACACCAAAGTCAGGTAGAATAGACAGACGGAGGTGTCGGCATGAAAGGGATTCCACAAGGAAGGTAC
>JACWAE010000031.1 GCA_014874385.1 Dehalococcoidia bacterium
GCCATAAAGCACGAGCAGGAATGAAGCTGTGACAAAAATGCTTATCAGTGAGTATACAATACCTTTTCTTATCAGCAGTTTCATATCGAGCAACTTGTACCTCATGATGGCATAGCTGATCACCAGGGCATTACCTAGATGACCAATATACTCAAAAGGATATTGGGGAAATGGGGGAATGCTACTTCTGAGACTAAAGGCCATTAGAAGCCCAAGGCCACCTAATAGATAAGCAATTCTATTCCGGCCCAGAGGATCGGTTAAGAACCTGTACCTGCGCATGAGAACAAATACTGATAATATAAAGAAGATGGCGCCAATAGCAGTAATTGGATAGAGGAATAATCCATATTTGATATCAACCGCTCCATTGGATACGGTAACGCTTTCCGGCATATAGCCTAGCGCTACCAGGGGAACTAAAACGAACGCCACAGCCGCATATCCCAGCTTCACCTCCGCATTCGATGTTTTATGAACGAAAATACGGATAAAATCGTAATAAGCAATTATTGTACATACGCCACACAGAGCCGCCACGCCAGCTAAAGCGCGACTGAATGGGAAGTCATTGATGGAAAATACTAGAAGGTTGAATAATAAGGCGCTCAAGCTCCACGCCATGGCTATAATAACGTACATAGCAAAGCGTCGACGTATCTTCGTCCGTGTATCTCGCAGCACGCCCACCAGCAGTGTGGAGAACACAATGAGGCTGAGCAATAGCACGATAGAATATATATTCATGCCAAATTAGGCCCCCCCGAGGTCAGAGGCATACCTATTTCATTGACCCTATAACCATTATCTTTCTTATAAGAGAGTAATCAAGCCTACAATAGTCACTGTTCGGACAGTACTTCTGACGTCCCAAAATACATCTATATAATCCGAACCTCGATAGTGCTCCCAGAAGTCATCCTGAGTTCACAAAACCTTATCGCATTTGACCGAAGTTGCATGCAACACTGCCTGAGCCGGCGACAAAATCACTAATAGGATAAGTACCAATGTCCTATTGATGTCTATGAGCAATAAGATAATCATCAGAATGAGGTTGATGAGAGGTTGAAAGTAACAGCTATGAGGAATTTTCTGAGAACACTTCGGAGGCTAAGATTCAGAGGCAGTCACGGGACTGCTCAAAAAGCTAATGCATACCCCCCTGGTCACGTTGAGGCATGCCAGTGTGACAAATTTACCGGCAAGCCACAGCAGTATTTTCCACAGAAGGAGTGGCGCTTACTCGCCCGTATTGGCTGCACAGACCCCACCGCAAAAGTAGACCGGATGCAGGACATCAAGCTTGACGAAGATATACTGGAGCGTATAGATTTCTTGGCCTGCCTCTTCGGGACCAGGGAAACCGATTAGAATCATTTCCCGGAGGCAATATGTGGCTTATTGTGTGAAGAAGCTTTGCGCTCAACGGCTTGTCCAAAATCTTGTCCCCGACAATGAGTCAAGCCGTAGCGGTAGAGGCCAGCATACTTTTTAAATAGTTTTGATAAGCTTGACGAATATTGCAGTGCACCGGAACCCACAATCCCCCACTCAAAGCCTTTGAATATCTAAATGGCTCTCCTATCTGCCTGACGCCAGGGAAGCTGTACTTTTGGATAATCTTGAGGCGCGTTACCGTAAATATGTCATATATCCCCGTCTCACAGCAATAGTCATAAAGACATTTGAACAAACCGAACGCCACCGTGATGCGGGCGTCATGACTGACCTCTTTACTGATGACAAATCTTCCACCCTCAAGAACTCTCCATAGGCCATTGGTTCTGGTATACTCGGTCAACGGAAAATCCGAATCCATTTCAAATCCTTTGGGATTATTATGGACAAATCTCATCGTGCCGACAGCCCGGCCCTTTTCATCTATGGCCAAGAAGTGCATCGCGTAGTCATCATATACATCACGCTCAAGTCCGCTCTGGTTCTTGGGCTGATCGCCCAATTCGATGCAATAGACTTGATACCTCAATCTCAAAACCTTCTCAAGGTCTTCACGACTATCAGCGCTTAAGAACGTATAACCGTTCATCTGAAAGCAGTGCCTGGGCTTCACCGCAGTGGCTAGCAGGTCACAACCTGCGGCGTACGCAGGCACCACACCGTCAATGCTGAAGCAAGCATATCGGAGTACGTTCCTCAGTCTCTCCTCATCCCAGTAATGATAGCTGCCATCCCTCAGCCTTTTACCGATGAGCAAATTACAGACCCCTACCCCCGATTGAGTCAAGAGCAGTTTAACAACATCCCGCAAGCCGCCCTCACGATAGATTTCCTTGGCAATCGGAATTATCCTTACAGGAGAGTGAGGTTCAGCCATAATGAAGTGACCCGATGGCTTGAGCACCCTCAAATACTCACGGATGACAGCCTCGGGTTCTCTCAAAGTGTATAAAGCATGGACAGAAACAACGCAGTCGAAATTGGCATCCGGATAAAGCGCAAGGCCCTTCTCTATGTCCCACTCTTTGAACTCAACGTTTTCCAAACCTGCCTTTTTCTTTTTTAGCCTTGCCCTTTCTAACATTGCACGGGATATGTCTATACCTGTTACTTTATAACCTCTGAGAGCTAATTCAATCGAGAAGTTGCCTGTACCACAACCTGAATCCAGTATTTTACCGCCCTTGGGAGTATTCGCCTCCACCGCTGAGACGACGTCGGTCAGAAGTCTTTGATATGCCCTGAAATATCTAGGGAGTAGGTCGTAAACATACGAATAGACATTCCACATATTGAGGCGGGCAAGCCCACGGTGCTGTCGGAGGGGCTCTCTGACCCCACTTCCTTCGGAGATTCCAATCTTACTCGACATCAGTTAAGCCATCCCGTTGCTTCAGGCTCTCCTTTGTGAATACTACTAAAGTACTAGTAGGGTAGCTTTATACAACAAATGTAATAATATGTCAAGTTTCGTGTAGTATTGTTAGCTTCGACCATTAACTGCGGACCAAGAGGTGTGTCTTCACCAGCGTAGGGGCAGACCCATGTGTCTGCCCGAAACAATGAGGCAAGAAACATCGGTGGAAAAGTGGTAAACTAGTCGCACAGCAACCCCTGCGTTTGCGCAGCGTGGCCAAAGCCTGCACCTATTAGAATGATAGTTTCAGTTAATTCGTGACGGAGGCGGAATATGGATTTTAAGTTAAGCGAAAAAGAAGACGCACTGCGAGAAGAGATTCGCAGATTTGCCGAAGCGGAAATATCCCCCGATTTTATTCACAATTTCCTTGATGAAGAAAGCCGTGATGAGGACTGGGCTTTTGCTATGTCTATCTCGAAGAAACTTGCCCAGAAAGGCTGGCTTGTCATGGCCTGGCCCAAGAAATACGGAGGACAGGAAGCTTCATACCTCGAGCAAATGGTTCTTGCTATGGAAGCTACCTACTGGGGAATCCCGGGCCTGGGGATGGGCATCAGCGGGACCGCCTGGGTAGGTCCGTCCCTGATGATGTATGGCAGCGAGGAGCAGAGGCAAAAATACCTGCCGCTTATCGCTGCGGGAGACCCGGACGGCGTGTGGTGCACCGGCTACAGCGAACCCAATGCCGGCTCGGATTTTGCCAATATTCAGACACGGGCGGTGCGGGAAGGTGATGAATACGTAGTCAACGGACAAAAGGTCTGGACAAGCTGCGCCCACCGAGCCAGATGGTGCTGGCTGGCACTGGTAACAGACCCTAATGCCGCAAAGAAACAGCACGGCATCAGCCTGCTCATCGTGGATATGAAAAGCCCCGGCATAACCGTCAGACCATTGCTGAACTATTCCGGCGTTCACATTTTCAACGAAGTCTTTTTCGACAATGTCCGGGTTCCGGCAGCTAACCTTGTCGGCCAGGAAAACCGGGGCTGGTATCAGCTAATGCAATCCCTGGCCTATGAAAGACACAGTGTTGGCGCTCAGATATACGGTGCCGGGAAACGAATGCTGGAGAATCTTGTAGAATACGTATCCGAAACTAAACAGGACGGGGTATCTCTGTCGCAGAACCCTGTAATCCGGCATAAGCTGGCAGAGAGGGCGATCGACCTGGAAACCTTGAAAATGCTGTCGTACGAAATAGCCTGGAAGATGAGCCAGGGCGTAATCCCTATCTACGAGGCTTCCAGAAATAAGGCGTACGGTGACTGTGTACAGGAACGGATGGCTAATACCGGCACAGAGATATTAGGGGCCTATTCCCAGATAGACCAGAACTCCAAGCTCGCCAGGCTCAAAGGCGCCATACAGCATCTGTATTTGCTGTTTCCGGGCATTACCATAGCGGCCGGCACGGATGAAATAGAGAAAAACATCATCGGGCAATTCAAGCTGGGGCTGCCCAAATCATATTGAAAGGATAAAGGTGATCGCCATGGATTTTAGCTTTTCCGAACACCAGAATATGCTCCGCGATGAAGCCAGGCGTTTCTTAGCCAGGGAATGTCCCAAAACTAAGGTTAAAGAGCTTGAGAAGGACAGAAAGGGCTACGATTCTCAAATCTGGCGCCGTATGGCAGAGATGGGATGGATGGGTCTTGTCCTCCCTGAGGAATACGAAGGCTTAAATGCTGACTTTATAGACTTGATGGTTTTAATGGAAGAGATGGGCCGCAACATTCTGCCCGGGCCTTTTTTCACTACCGTAGCGCTTTGCGCTCTCCCGATACTTGAGTATGGGACTGACGCCCAAAAGGCAGAATATCTTGCTCCTATTAGTAGAGGGGAAAAGATTTGGACTCTGGCGATGACCGAGTCATCAGGAGGCTATGGTGCTTCGGCAATAAAAGCCGGGGTGAAGCTGGAAGGTGGAGAATTTGTCATCAACGGGGAGAAGATGTTCGTCCCTTACGCCGATGCGGCCGACTACCTGCTGGTCATAGCCCGCACCGCTAAGGGCAAGGTACCTGAGAAAGGGCTGACTTTCTTCATCGTTGACGCCGGGAAGCCGGGCATAAGTATTGAAAAAATACCCACATTTACCGGCGAGAGACAGTGCAGGGTCAGTTTTAAGAATATGAGGATTCCTGAAAAAGATGTCCTGGGCAAGGTTGGCCAGGGTTGGGACATAGTCGAGCATACCATGAGAAAGGCCACCGTACTGAAATGCGCGGAAGTATCCGGGGCATGCCAGGCAATTTTGGATATGTCGAACACCTACGCCAAAGAAAGGCTGCAGTTTGGCAAGCCTATCGGGTCTTTCCAGGTCATACAGCACAAGCTTGTTGACATGCTCATTGATGTTGAGGGACTGCAGTACCTGGTCTACCAGGCAGCGTGGCTGCTCAGCACGGGTGCTCCCTGTGACTTACAGATTGCCATAGCCAAAGCGAGGGCCAACGAAGTATACAGGAGTATTGCCTTGAGCGGGGTCAAGATACATGGAGCCATAGGTTTCACCATGGACCATGACATCGGTCTGTACTACCGCCGCGTCCTGGGGGCAGAGTCCTTCCTGGGAGACACCGACTTCCACCTGGAAAAGGTAGCCACAAACATAGGGCTGTGAACGTCCCAAATTCCCCCTTTTCTAAAGGGGGCTAGGGGGATTAGGCACCTCAATCCCTTGCAATTTTTGTATAGCATGGCCCTGGTTTTTGGGATTGAGAATTATTCTATTTTAGGGTCGCCGGACGCCGGGATTTCGCAGTCCGCCTTCAGCTTCGGCTAAACGCAGCGGGAACCATTCGGGTAAAAACGTCCCTATGTTGAGGAGCACTTCCCCCAAAACGAATCCCACGAACGAAATCCCACATATTCAGTTTTCCAGGGAATGCCAAGAGCTTGGTGCAACCAGCAGTCAGCTTAAAGCTATCAGCCCACAATAGTGCGGCTCAGTAGATACTGTTTGCTGCTCTTGAATTTGATCGGGAGTTGTGTACATTCAGTCCCGATATCATGGAGACATAATAGAACATAGGTTCTTATGCTGTCAAGAGGAAAATGTCGCAGGTAAACAAATCAATAATGGGGAAATGATATGAAATGTAGGGGCGCACGGCTGTGCGCCCTTCTGCCATTCCTGCCTTGAGCAGGTATCCAGGTGCTCTCGTCCAAATCCCCCCTTTCGTAAAGGGGGCAAGGGGATTTTGATTTTAGCCCCCGGCGTCGTAGGGGCGTTTAACTGAACGCTCGATGGGTAGATTGGAGCGCCCGCTCCAACCTGCGTAGGGGCACAAAACTTTGTGCCCAAAAACATGGAAGCGAGATTGCCTCGCCCATTTACGTAGCGTAGTACCCGCCTTTGTAGGGACATCTGCCGCTGGCCGACTGCCACTACAGAATGCTCTCCTATTCAGTTAGGGACTATAATAGAACATCAGTTCTCCCAACCTCGACATTGACTAAGAGAGTAGTCGAATATAAACTGTTTGCGTTATGGTCCAAGGTTTATAATATAGCTTTTTCTGACGACAGGCCATGTGGAAGGGGAAAAAGTATAAAACGAAAATATAAAGGTGTATATGAGAAGAGAATATTACTCAGACACCATTGCTAATTTTCTAAATACCACGCCTAATGAGATTCTTGGGGAACTCGTGAAAAGCAACGACTTTGCTTTGGAGCAAACCCAAAGAGACGCATGGTTAGAGGAAATAAACATCCTTCAAAAAGCATTACAACTTTATAAAGGTTCAATATATTTTGAATACTCAATTCCACGCATGGGAAAGCGAATTGATGTTGTAGTTATTACTGGCTCAACTATTTTTGTCCTTGAGTTCAAGGTGGGCGAAAATGAATTCCCATCACACGCAATAGACCAAGTTTGGGACTATGCACTTGATCTGAAAAATTTCCACGAAACATCTTTGAAACCAAAAGTCAAGAAAAATATTCCCCTCCACCCATGAAAATCAATCTTTCTTGACGACTGGGTATCCCGAATAACTATGAGGTTTAGGCCCCCTCCGTCGTGAATTTCAATGGCCTTGAACTCTTCCTTGAACCATGTTCGTGACCAATATCTTTTTCCCGTTGACTTAGCTGGTTACCCATACATCTTTCGGAGACTCATGGCCTATGAAAAATTGTGGGGCTTTTAGGGGAGGCATACTCAAGCGAGGGGGTCTCCAGCGACCATTGTTTCGTCGATACTCTCCCCTACCTGGCATTGGTCACTGTCAGAGTTCCAATTCATTGACCTCAAGACAGCCGCCAGCCTAGCCCTGTTTGTAAGCCACTTTTTCTCTTATCTCCGGATTATACTTCTCTCCTTTTCTCCACATAGCCCACATAGTGGCCAGCATATCCCTGGCAATTGTTAATTTGGCCCGGTGTGGTGCAGTCCGATGTAATAATGTCATATCTAGATATTTCCGTCGGAAAGGACTACCTTTGGTCTGAATAGTGGTTTCGGCAGCTTGTTTCAGGGTATATTTCAAAAGGCGATTGTAATCGGTGCTTAATTTTTCAGAGTAGACTTTGCCACCAGAGGACCTTGTCATGATACCCAGCCCAGCATACATCCAGACCTTCTTTTTGTCGGCAAAACGATATGGGGTTTCCAGCATGGCAGAGATTGTCGCAGCATGAATAAAGCCAATTCCGGGAAGGGCTTGAAAATGCTTGATTTCGGGATAGTGTTTGGCTTGGGCTTTGGCAGCTGCCAGAAGCTCCTTTTCGGTTAGCTCGGACTGTTCCAGTTGACGCCAGAGACCTTCCAGAATCAGTAGCAAAGTCGTCTCCTGGGGTAATTTCCCATTCCACTCTTCCCGGTAGGTCGGTGAATAAACGGTAGCCCCAGTACAATGGATACCATTCTGTCTGAACCTGGCTTTGATTTTGTTCTTGATACGAGTGGTGCTTCTGACAGTATCATGATAAGCTGTCATCAACTCTCTGAACCGCCGACGTTGGCCAACCGGGTGATGAATCTCTTTGATATAACCGCCCCGGCCTAATTGGGCCAACTTTAGAGCATCCACAGGATCTTCTTTTTGTCCGGAAGAGCCTATCCAATGATTTCTCTTGGGATCGGCAATCACAAGCTTCTCTCCAAAGCGGACGCAGGTTTCCAGTGCCCAGGCAGCCAGTGTGCCCTCCTCCATATAGATTGTCCTTGGTAGCGGGACTGTTTTCACAAATCCTATGAAGCCGTTAACACTGGTTGCGACCCTATCGGCTTTGACTAGCTGGCCGGCTTCATTGACCACAGCAAACTCTAAGGTCGTGATATGTCCATCCATTCCAATGTAATGCATTCTGGTATCTCCTTTCTAAGATGAATAACTTTATCATATCTTAGTAAAGGGATACCCATGGTTTCATTTTCTCAAGCCACGAGCATTTTATTGCCCCAGTATTAATCGCTACTAAAGCAAAAAATGTTCCGGCAACAATTTCCACAACTCCACATAATGACAAATTGCTTTTCCCTATTAAATGTAACGGGGAATTGCTCAATCAAGTCATCGCAGATGTTTTACATTTTACCGAAGGTAGCGCTATTGACCCAACTCAATGGGAGCGTGGAAGATATCAACCAACTCCTACTATTATTGAAGCGGCAATGGCTTTATACAACGGCCATTCAGTAAGCGAAATCTCCCGAAGCGACGCAAGCGCAATTAATCTCAGCGAAACATCTGACACAATCTCTGAAATCATTCGTTTTTCAAAGGAGAAGTCACATAAATCCATTTGTTTTGTAACAGGAGTACCTGGCTCAGGCAAAACATTGGTTGGTCTCAATATCGCGACAAAGCACATTGATAAAGACAGTGATCTTTACAGCGTTTTTCTTTCAGGCAATGGCCCGCTAGTTGCTATTCTTCGCGAAGCCTTAGCACGAGATAAAGTTCGGCATGAAAAAGAGCGTGGACGTAAATTCAAGAAAAGCGAAGCAATGAGTGATGTCAAAATGTTCATTCAGAATGTTCACAACTTTCGTGATGAATGTCTTGTAGACTTCAAAAAGCCACCTATTGAACACGTTGTGTTATTTGATGAAGCACAACGAGCATGGGATTTGCAACAAACAGCAAATTTCATGCAACGAAAAAGGAAAACGCCAAACTTCAACAAATCTGAGCCAGAATTCTTGATTTCCTGCCTTGACCGTCATCCAGATTGGGCTGTCGTTGTTTGTCTGGTTGGTGGAGGACAAGAGATTAATACAGGGGAGGCAGGAATTAGTGAGTGGATTGAATCCTTGAACCGTTCGTTTCCAGATTGGCACATCTATATTTCCCCTCGACTTACTGATAGTGAATATGGTACAGAGAAGGTTTTAGATAAAATCAAGACTCACCCAAAAGCCATTTTTAAAGATGAATTACATCTTTCAGTTTCAATGCGGTCATTCCGTGCCGAATATGTTTCTTTATTAGTTAAACAATTGCTTGATTTGAAACCGTCTGAAGCACGGAAGACATTGGCAAACGTAGAAGGTAAATATCCGATTGTTATAACTCGTGACCTTAACAAGGCAAAACAATGGCTAAAAGAACAGGCGCGCGGCTCTGAACGTTACGGTATTGTTGTTTCTTCTCAGGCAGAACGATTAAAACCACATGCAATAGATGTGAAATCCCCCGTCGACCCAATTCATTGGTTTCTTGACGGAAAAGAAGATGTTCGCTCTTCTTATTTCCTTGAAGATGTTGTTACAGAATTTCAGGTGCAGGGACTTGAACTCGATTGGGCATGTGTTACATGGGATGCTGATTTTCGCTATACCAAAGATGGCTGGGAACACCTTTCTTTTATTGGCGATCGTTGGAATCACATAATGAAACAAGAACGACAGGTTTATCTTAAGAATGCTTATCGTGTTCTTTTAACTCGTGCCAGACAAGGAGTGGTTATCGTTGTTCCATCAGGTGACCCAGATGATTTGACTCGTAAAAAGGAGTTTTACGATCCAACCTTTGCATATTTACAAGAAATTGGCTTCAAAGTCATCTGAACTTATCTTTATGCTGTTGAAGGTGTTCTTCGTCTTCAACGTGCCTTTTTCGGCGAGGTGAAGAACACCACGCCGAGCGGAAATATTATAAAGCGGGTGGGTTTGTAAACCCACCCTTGTATCTTTAACATAGGATATTATTAAGAGAGGCTGGGAGGGCGCGATAGACCGTACCCACCCTGGTTCGGAAAGAACGAGTCGTAGCGAAGGGTCGTCGCGCTCTTAGCTCCAAAGAGCCCGAACAGTTGTCTGGGCCAAATAAGCCCGTATCTGCAAGGAAGGGCGATAGAAGGGAGAAAGCAGTGGAAAAAGAAAAGGTATACGTAGGCATCGATGTAGCCAAAGCCAACATGGATGTAGCTGTGCATCCCTCCGGGAAGCGTTGGAGCTTCACCAACGACGATAGGGGGATCAGCGAGGCTGTCTCTAGCCTTCGAGAGTTATCTCCTACGCTTATAGTTATGGAAGCCACCGGAGGCATTGAGGCGCCTTTGGTTGCTGCTCTGGGAGTAGCTGGGTTGCCAGTAGTGGTGGTCAACCCACGTCAGATCAGGGATTTCGCCAAAGCTACAGGGAAGCTGGCCAAGACCGATGTGTTGGATGCCCAGGTGATGGCTCATTTTGCTGCCACTGTCCAGCCCAAACCACGTATTTTGCCCGATGCACAGTCCAAAGAATTTGCTGCCATCCTGGCTCGTAGGCGTCAAGTCATAGAAATGCTCACGGCTGAGAGGAACCGCCTTAGCAGTGCCCGCGAGGTTGTAAGGGAGCGAATCGAAGCCCACATCGCATGGCTGGAACAGGAACTGGACAGCATTGATAGCGACCTGAGGAGTAGCGTCAGAAAAAGCCCTGTGTGGCAGGAGAAAGATAACCTGCTGCAGAGTGTCCCAGGTGTAGGCCCTGTTCTCTCGGCCACCCTTTTAGCAGACCTTCCTGAGCTGGGCACCTTGAATCGTAGACAGATAGCCGCTCTGGTGGGTGTCGCTCCCCTCAACCGCGACAGCGGCACTCTCCGAGGCAAGCGCACTGTTTGGGGAGGACGAGCCAAAATAAGACCTGCTCTCTACATGAGCACGTTGGTGGCTGTACGCTGTAACGCTGTCATCAAGGCCTTTTACCAGCGTCTCTGTAACGCGGGAAAAGAGAAAAAGGTGGCTCTTACTGCCTGTATGCGTAAGCTGCTCACCATCTTGAATGCCATGCTTAAACACCGCGCTCCGTGGAATTATGCAGTCGCCTAGATCATTGTATTATGTCTTGACAAGCAAGACAGTTGCTAC
>JACWAE010000032.1 GCA_014874385.1 Dehalococcoidia bacterium
ACCTTCTGACCTCCTCGATTATATCCTCGGGCTGCATCTGCAGCGCCTTGGCCAGCGCCTCATAGCCACCTTTGGCGATATATTGATCGATGTCTTCGGGGTCAATACGGCCTATATTTTCCAACAGGATATACTTCTCGTGCTTGAATCGAGGGAGGTCGTATATAGACGGAATAAGCTCGTTCTCCTCAAGAGCGCCCAGTGCAAACTCGGGGGAAACGTCCTCTCCGCGAATATAGTCCTTTACAAGGCGACGGGCTTTCTCAGGAGTGATATAGCCATAGACAATAGTAGGATTGCCCGGCTTCTTGATGATTACCAGAGGCTCAGCATAGCAGTGCCCCATGCACCCCACTTCCATCACCTGCGCATCCTGCTGCTCCTCGCCCAGCTCATCCTTTATCGCTTCGAGAACCTCCAGGGCACCGGCTGACCTGCCGCAGGTGGCCGCGCTCACCATGATGACTGGCCTCTTACCATCCCAGAGTTCCTGCCATCGGGAAAGCGCATTTTCCTTAATATGTTGAAAAGTTGAAACAATATCTTGCGAAGTGGTAACTGTCACTGGTCTTGTTTGTCCTTCTTCTCTTTCTCCATCTTGTATGCAAGGAGGATGCCGTCAACCCTGGTTGGGCTGACCCTGCCCTCCGCCTTTTTATCAATTACGTTCACCGGAGCCATAGCACAACAGCCCACGCAGGCTACAGTATCCAGGTCGTATTCACGATCACTTGTGGTCTCCCCCCTATCTATCTTTAGCCTCCTCTTCCAGGCATCTAAAAGGATGTAGCCGCCCTTCATGTGGCAGGCAGTTCCCAGGCAGACTCTAATTGAGTGTTTGCCCGGCGGTTTGAGACGAAACTGGTTATAAAAGGTGACCACGCCGTAGACATCCACCTCAGGTACTCTAAGATATTCGGCGACTTCGAGCATCGCCTCTCGGGGGAGGTAGCCAAGCTCATCCTGAACCTGCTGCAGTATAGGCACCAGGTTCTCTCTTTTTCTGTTGAACCTCTTGAGTACCTTCTTTGTTCTGCGGCGAATGTCCTCCTGTTCCTCAGGCGTATTCACTACCTTTGTGTTTGAAATAGGAGGCACGGCAGAAGTATCTTGCATTCTTATTTGACCTTTAACGGTTTACTTTTCAACCACATCAAGGCATGCAGCCGAAGCCCTTACATGGCTTCATCACCAGCTTCTCCGAGCTCTCTGGGCTTGATTACCTCCTTTGCCCTTTCGGCAAGCTCTTGAGGCACCAATATTCTTATCTCTCCCAAACCATCCACCGTCAGCCCGAAGACCCTGCCCACGCTCTCGTATTGCAGCACAGCAGGTATCCCCTCGCACTCCAGATGAGACTTGATTACACTGGCTTCAAGCTCACCTTGAGCTATATGTACCACCACGAGATGTTTTCGCTTAGCCACTACACACCTGCTCCCGTTCAAGCTTTCTTAGCTTGAGCCATTCTCTTCCCCAACTCAAAGGCATCAGCTAGAGCAGTTGGGCGCTCCTTAATCTCGCCTCTGGCATCCACGCCCCTTACGAGGAGCTCATCAGCGTACTCAACTCCAATAGCTTCAAAAAAGTACTTCACCGTTAGAATCGCCCCTTCAAACAACCTCTTCCCCTTGGTCGCCCCCACAGCGATAAACGCTCCCTTCCTTCCGCCATTGGGCAGGCTCTGCTTGAGTACATATTTCCTCGCCCAGAGAGCCTGGCAGCGATCTATAAGCGCCTTAGCCTGGGCACTGAGACCATAGAAAAACATAGGGGAGGCAATTATCACCGCGTCTGCCTCAAGGAGCTTGGGATATATCTCGTCCATATCGTCTCTTATCACGCAATTGCCGTCCTTGAAGCAGCCCAGGTATTCCTTGCAGGGTGCTATCTTGAGCTTATCCACCACTATTTTCTCAACCTCTGCCCCCTCGTTCTTAGCCCCCTTCAAAGCCTCATCTAGCAACAGGTCTGTATTGCTCTTTATTCTCGGGCTCCCCATAATTCCCAGAACCTTCACCCGGCTCTCCCTTTACAAAATCACAAAGGCGCTTCGACTGCCAGACACACACTCCCTTACAATGCTATTATAAACTTTTCTGCTTCAACTGTCTTGTGTTGCGCTCTCCCCTCAGCTTTTCAAATAGTTTGATAAATTGTGACGCTATTTCAAGAGAGGAATTGCGGACCGCATACTCCTCAGCAGCCACCAAGTTATCCCTAACACTTTCAGTACCATCGAAGATACCCCTGAGTTTCTGCTCAAGGTCCTGGAAGTCAGCGTACTTTATGACTTCCTTACCTGAAAGGTCGAAGAAGTTACAATAGCCGGGCACCAGAACGGGGCGACCTGCGCCGAGACAGGTCGTGACGCACGAAGAAACACCAACTCCATCTATGCTCAACCTGCCGAAGTAGATATAAGCATCGCTGGCATGAAGATAAGTATAGAGCTTGTCATCTGTTATCATCTCGTCTCTGAGCATGAAGAACTCAGGCATAGGCTTCGGTTCTGGCATGGCGGTCTGTGTATGGTGACTAAGGAGCAGAAAGAGCATGGGGTAGTCCTTCGATAGCTTCTCTATGACAGGGAAAAGCCCGACGTGAAAATAGACGCTGTCAGCTCCATAGGCAAACACAATCTTCTTGTCTAAGGGAAGGCCAAGCGATTTACGCGTCTCCTTTTTATCTCCTTGCATCGGAGGATGACATGGAAAAGGAATTACAGCGATTTTCTCCTCAGGGAATGCCTTTACCAGGAACTCCCTATACCGTTCATCGAAACAAACAATGGCGTCCCAATCGAACTTGTACCAGTTGGGGTCTTCAGGTAATCTCGTTTCGTGGACCACGTGTACAGTTTTCGCTTTCTTCTTGATCTGAGGAAAAATCTTCAACAGCTCCGGCATGGGCATGATCGCTGTCATCTCCACCAGGAATATATCGTAGTCTTCTTCCAGAAAAGGCTGCGTGTCAAAGAAAAAGTCGCTACGGGCTCTTTCCCCCCAGATATCCTGCATGTAGCAGCGACGGACAAAAGACTCATCGTGCTGATAAACTAAGGAGAGATCCATGCCTGCGGGGGCGAAAACTTTAATTTCGTGACCCATTCTCAGCCAGGCGCGACCGAGGGGCTCGGCGTGGCACGATTGGCCCGAAGGCACATTCCACCTGGTCATCATAGCTATCTTCATGCTTAATCTATCTTGCAGTCATGATTGGGGAATGTCAAGGAGGTCTTCTTGCCAGGTAATTCGTGGCTACTCAATAAGTGCCGCATTCTCCAGTGACACTCAGAGAAGGGAAGCTCTTGCCGGATGTAGAGACTTACCTAAGACTTTATTGAAGAGTTCGATGAACTGTTTCGCTATCTCAGAGCCAGAATTTTTTCTCGCATATTCTTCAGCCAGTGCCAGGCTTTCCTTTACATACTCCGCATTCTCGAAGATATCCCGCAGCTTCTGTTCCAGGTCCTGGAGGCCGTGATATTTGATCACTTCCTTCCCGGAGAGGTCGAAGAAGTTACAGTCGCTGGACACGAGCACAGGTCGTCCCGCTCCGAGACAGATTGCAACACAAGAGGAAACCCCAACGCCTACACTGATTCTGCCATAGTAGACATAGGCATCGCAGGCATGCAGGTAATTATAAAGCTTTTCTGTCGCAGGCATCTCGTCTCTTAACAGCAGAAATTCAGGCTGGGGTTCCAGTTTCGTGGGGTCGTGATGCGCCAGCAGCAATAGTATGGCTGGATATTCTCTAGATAGGCTCTCCATAATAGGGAAAAGTTCTACATGATTGAAGATAATATTAAAACCGTAGGCTAATACAATCTTCTTGTCCAAAGGAAGACCGAGACTGAGGCGCGCTTCTTTTTTACTTCCGTGTAAAGGCGGATGACACGGGAAAGGAATGATGACAATCTTCTCCTCCGGAAATGCCTCGGCCATAAATGCTTTGTAGCGCTCATCAAAGCAGACAATGGCATCCCACTCAAACTTGTACCAGTTGGGATCGGGAGGCAGCCCAGTCTCATGAACCACGAGCACAGTCTTAGCCTTCTTCCTGATCTGAGGAAATATCTCCAGCATCTCGGGCATAGGCATAAGATACGCCATCTCCATCAGAAATATCTCGTAGTCTTCCTCCAGATACGGTTTCGGGTCAAAAAAGTAGTCTTTAGCCTCCCTTTGATCCCAGACATCTTGAACAAAGCATCTATGGACAAAAGGTTCATCGGGACGGTAGAGAAGGTATGAGTCCAGCCCCTTGGGGGCAAATACCTTCAACTCGTGTCCCATCTCAAGCCAGGCGTGTCCGATGGGCTCGGCGTGGGCCGATTGTCCCGAAAACATATTCCACCTGGTCATCATGCCTATCTTCATGCCTATTTCCCCTGGGGCTTCCTCGCCTGCTTTACCGCTTCGCAAACAGTGCTTATTTGCTGCTCGGTAAGACCTGACCCCGAAGGCAGGTACAAGCCTTTCACCGCTAGCTGCTCACTGACCGGATAGCTCTCTCCTTCGAACAGCCCCATGTTCTTAAAGGCCGGCTGCACATGCATGGGGAAGAAGAAGGTCCTGGTATCAACCCCCTTCTGACGCAGAAAAGCCATCAGGTCATCGCGGCTCATGCCGAATTCATTTTCAATCACAACGGAATACATCCAGTAAACGTTCTTGGCCCACTTTTTCTCCACAGGCGGCGTTATCCCCGGCACCCCTTTAAGCAATCGGTTGTAGATGCTGGCGTTCTTTCGCCTCATCTCCACTAAACGGTCTATGTTCTCAAGCTGGGCTAATCCTATCGCTGCCTGGACATTAGTCATCCTGTAGTTGAATCCAAGCTCGGTGTGGAGAAATCGGCGTTCACGGGAAAATGCCTGGTCCTTAAGCCGCCTGGCTCGGTCAGCTAACTTTTCGTCATTAGTCACAATCATACCACCTTCTCCGGTGGTAATTATCTTATTAGCATAAAAGCTGAAACACCCTACATCACCAATGCCGCCGACCATCTTGCCCTTGTATGTAGCGCCGTGCGCTTCAGCAGCATCCTCCACTACATATAAGCGATGCTTTCTGGCGATATCCATTATCGGGTCCATATCGCAGGGATGCCCGTAAATATGCACGGGCATTATCGCTTTAGTGCGAGGGGTTATCTTCCGCTCGATCCGGGTAACATCCATGTTCCAGGTCTCTGGCTCGGAGTCGACAAGCACCGGTTTAGCGCCCGTATATATTACTGAGAAAGCACAGGCTGCCATTGTGAAAGTGGGAATTATAACCTCATCGCCTTTGCCGATACCTAAGGCAGCCAGGGCTAGGTGAAGGGCAGTAGTGCCGCTGGTAGTAGCAATGCCGTATTTTGCCCCGCAGTAGGCAGCAAGCCCCTTCTCGAATTCGGCAATGTATTTGCCGGCGGAGGAAATCCAGTTCGTTTTCAGACAATCGCTGACATATTCCAACTCCTTACCTGTAAGAAGAGGCTCACATACCGGTATCATCTATCTCCTTTCAAAGAGGAGCGTCCCATAGCTCCATTGATTGGCCAGCGGGCCCTCCCACGTTGGCAAGAACTTGAATCCGTAGCGGCGGAACTCCTTCAGCCAATAGCTGCGGCTATGTATGTTTTTCCGAATTGTATCCTCAGGGTCTGTTCTGTAGGTTGTCCTCACATACAGGCCACCGCCTGGCTGCATCACCCGCCTTATCTCACAAAGAATTCTATCATAATCTTCAAGACATTCAATAGTGCCGAGAAAAGTAACGCAGTCGAAGTACCCATCGGAAAACGGCAGAGCATCCCTGTTCAGGTCTACCTTAAATAAATGGTTACGGACATCTTCGGGTGCAGTCGACAGAGCATACTCGCTGACATCAACCCCCCATGCCGCAATTCCCTGTTCCCTGAAAGCCTTGACCATGAACCCCTTGGCACAGCCGACATCCAGAACTCTTTTAGGATTAAAGCACTTCTTCATGCTGAGGGACACAAGTTGAAACAAAGGATAATGCTCATCTAAACTATAGGCCCTGTAGAACCAGGCAAGAACTTGAATCCGTAGCGGCGGAACTCCTTCAGCCAATAGCTGCGGCTATGTATGTTTTTCCGAATTGTATCCTCAGGGTCTGTTCTGTAG
>JACWAE010000033.1 GCA_014874385.1 Dehalococcoidia bacterium
GCAAGTACGGCCTCACCAAGCCCTGGGTTATAAGACACCTGAACAGTTCTACCAGGACTGGCTTAAAAATCGTTATACTAGACAGGAGGTTCTGTCCGATATGTCCTGACCCCATACACTGTCTTGACATCCCTAGCTTTTGGTGGTATATTTATGCGAGCAAGAGCTTCCTACCTAACATAATTTCTGCTCTGCGTCCCTTATTTATTCTACAGCATAAGAAAACCTTTGTGGAGGGGTGGTGGTATGATGGGAAGAGGATTTACTGTTCTGTTGTCCATCTAGGTCCACGACGTTTGCCCACTATTTATTCATCACTCTTTGCTTTTCTCATGAGGGATAGACCCTCGTAGCATGCATAGTTGGACTTGAGTAACAAACAAGGCTGTCCAACAAAATGCAACCTTCTTGCCTGAGTCCGAGTAGGGCTTAGGATTCCAGTAATCCAAATGATAAACCCTACTTTGACTCTTTCTAAATATCTAATGCTCGAGGGAACAATGATTAAGAAATTGTTATTAATTAATCCTGTTCAGGAAGCAAAGTTCAGCCTAGCTACCAACATGGTTATTAGAGTTCCACCGATTAGTTTAGGCTATTTAGCCGCATTAACCCCCCCTGGCTGGAATATAAAGATAACTGATGAGAATATTGAGCCTGTGACTTTTGAAGATGCGGACTTAGTGGGCATAACTGCTATGACGAGCAATGCCCCAAGAGCGTATGAAATATCCTATCGGTATAGACAAAAAGGTATTAAGACAGTGATAGGCGGAGTGCATGCCTCTATGTTGCCTGATGAAGCTATACGATTCGTCGATTCTGTTGTGCTAGGCGAGGCAGAGTCTATTTGGCAGAATTTGCTCCATGATTTCGAGAGAAATGAATTGAAGGAATTCTATAGAGGTGAACGTATTTCTTTAGAAAATCTCATTCGAGTTAGAAGGGACCTATACGACTCCAAGAGATATAAAGTCAAAGCCGCTGTGGAAACAGCGAGAGGTTGTCCTATGGATTGCGAATTCTGTTCGGTCACAACACTCTACGGTCGGGTATATAGACATAGACCCCTAAAGGAGGTACTAGATGAACTAGAAGCCGTAGATAGCAGGAACGTCCTATTTATGGATGACAATATTCTAGGTTACGGTGAGAAAGCAGAACAAAGGGCGATACAGTTGTTTAGAGGCATGATAGAAAGAGGAATAAATAAGCGATGGGCTTGTCAGGTAGGAATTGATTTTGTAAATAACTCAGAAGTATTGAAATGTGCCAAAAAAGCAGGGTGTTTAGCAGTATTTATTGGCTTGGAATCGCTGAATGAAGAAGTTCTTAAAGATATGCATAAAGTCAGGAATTTGAGGGTAGGAGTCAGAAACTATAGAGAGGTGATCAAGAAGATACACGAACATGGAATCGGGATATCTGGGGCCTTTGTTTTTGGCAATGATAGAGATGAGAAAGACGTGTTTCAGAAAACAACAGAATTCATCATGGATTCAAAGATAGATGGAGCACAATTATCAATTCTGACCCCTCTCCCAGGTACAAGATTGTATGCTAGATTAAAAGAGGAGGGAAGGTTATTATATACTAATTATCCTAACGACTGGAAGCATTATGGCTTTACCCAAGCTGTATTTAAGCCAAAGCACATGACTCCTGGTGAATTAGAAGATGGTGTTACCGAGATCTACAAACATACTACTTCAAGAGTGACCTCATTAAAAAGAGCCCTCAATTCGATTCTTTTCGCAAGAAGCATATACGGAGGCGTTGTCGCTTACGCATACAATCGTGGGTACGTGTCATTTTGGATGAAGAACTACGATAATATCAGAAGTGGGTTCCCTTCTAGGTCCAAGGAGCCTTATTTGCCGTACGCCATCATAGATGGAGAGATTTACAAGACGAAAGATCTCGACGGGAGTGAGAACTCCAGTACACCGTCAGTAAGAATATAATAGCTTCTGGGTTCTTACCTCAGTGTCAATAGTTAAGTTGTTAAGACGCTGTCGAACAAAACGGTCATGACATTTCTAGGAATTTTATGACACCATGAAGCACTACAGGGCGGGGGTGAAGTGGCCTTGATAGCATTATGAACCCCCTGCCTGTCCGAACATTGCGGACTTCACCGAATCGGCTGTAAAGTGCTCTTTTCTAGCTCAGGAAAGAACGTTTGCCTTCCCAGTATCCCTCTCTCTCCACAACGGTCGCTGCGCCTGCGCCCCAGGCTCCGCAGATGGCCGCCAGGCCGTATCTGGCTTTTCTACGATTCATCTCATGCGCCAGGGTACCCAGCACGCGCATCCCGCTGGCCCCCACGGGGTGGCCGATGCAGCAGGCACCGCCGTTGACATTGACTTTCTCAGGGTCTAGGCCCATGTCCTTTATCTGCATCAGGGGCAGCACGGAGAAGGCCTCGTTGATTTCCACCAGGTCTATCTGGTCTATGGTCAAGCCTGCCCTTTTCAATGCCTTCTTGGATGCCGCCACAGCGCCGTAGCCCATGATTGCGGGGTCAACCCCTATCCAGGCCATGCTTCTTATAGTAACCAGGGGCACCAGCCCCAATGCTTTCGCCTTCTCCTTGGACATGAAAATACCCACCGCAGCCCCATCATTCTCGCCTGAGGTGCTGGCGGCGCATATTGTACCATCGGCCTTATAAAGAGGCGGCAGGGTGCGTATTTTCTCCAGCTTGGAGTCGGGCTTCACCCCCTGGTCGTAGTCGATGAGCTTCACTGTGCCGTCGGGCAGCGTGCCCTCCACCGGTATTATCTCGTGCTTGAACTTCCCCTCCCTCTGAGCTGCGGCAGCCCTCATGTTGCTCTGCCAGACCCACTTGTTCAGGTCCTCCCTGGTGAAGCCGTACATCTCAGCCAGCTTCTCAGCGATGAGTCCCATGCTCGCCACAGCGTTGATATCGACTTTTTCAAATATCTTGGCATTGGGTAGCCCGCGCGTCTTGCCCAACTCCTCGGCCAGCGCCATGATATCGGTTTCCTCGGTGATCATGGGGGTGGGGAAATGAGAGTGGCTCTCCATGCCGCCGGCGATACAGATGTCCTCCATGCCCAGTTGTATAGCCATGCAGCCGATGTGGGCGGCAGTCATGCTGGAGCAGCAGGCGCGTTCGATGCTGAGGCCCGCAACCTCGAAGGGGCAGGTCATGAGGCAGACGCTCCTGCCGGGATTGCTCTGTTCGCCGCTCTGGTTCACCGTGCCCATGATGACCTCGTCTACCGAGGCGGGGTCTATGCCCGTTCGCTTGAGCAACGCCTCGACCACGATGACTGCGAGGTCATCCGCCCGTTTATCTGCAAAGAAACCCGGCTTCCTCTGGCTGGCGATGCCAAACGGGCTTCGTGCGTAGTCCACCATGACCACATCTCTTATCTTGGCCATCGTTGTACTCCGTTTTATCGGGATTTTTCGGGGAGACCTCTATTATCATATCACAGTGAGATGATTAGAGCGCAGGGAATATCAGACATGCAGGGCAGACACATTGGTCTGCCCCTACGGGGCTCACGCACAGGCAAAGGTGCCTGCGCTACCATTTGGTGGAACAGGCTCCCCAGCCTGTTCAGAGGTAGGGGCACAGCGTGCTGTGCCCCTACAATTCAGACCATTTCATGTTACGGCTTATTTGCTAACGATTAGTTGTAACCTATATTCATCCCTTTGAATCGACTGCCCTGCCTGCGGGTAAGGTCTCAAATGAAATGACAGTTGATATTCTCGGTAAGTCACGGTGGTATACTGATCGGTCAGCCCCGATTCAGTCAATACCATCCGATATTGAGAAGAACCCTCTACAAGTTTAATAATGCAACTGGCCCTGCCTGCCCAGATACAAGTTACATCGCTGGGGCAGCGGCTGTCTTCGATTACGTCCTCAAACGTAATCTGTAAATCCTGCCCCTTTATGGCAGCAGTTTGGCCTATGGACAGGGAGAACTCCTCGCCCAGGTCAGCATATACCTCAGTAGGCGTGTTGCCACAGGCCGCAAGAGGTAGGATAAGAATTGTTATCATCAATAACCAGAGAAAATACCTGATAGGTCGCATTGAATAAATGCCTCGCAGGAATTTGTAATGTGGTTGGTGCATAGCGAAACCCACCTTCTTCTCTCCTTACAGCTCCATCTCTTTCAGGTCGGGGGCCAGCTTGAGCCTGGGCTCGGTGAGGGCTTGGATTTCTTTGGCGGTCCAGCCAGGGGCGACCTCTTTGAGCACCAGCCCCTTTGGCGTGACTTCGATGACTGCCAGGTCGGTTATTATCAAATCAACGCACTCTTTGGCGGTCAGCGGATAGCTGCACTTCTTCACTATCTTGGGCTTGCCATCCTTGGTGGTGTGCTCCATGGTGATAATCACCCGTTTCGCGCCTAAAGCCAGGTCCATGCCGCCGCCGATGGTGCCGCCCAAGGCGTCGCCGCCGGTGTTCCAGTTCGCCAAGTCGCCTCTCTCCGAGACCTCCAGAGCACCCAGAATGCTCACCAGACGACCGCCCCTTATCATAAGGAAGGAAATCATCACATCGAAGAACGCTGTTCCCGGCGCGAGTGTATAGAACCTTCCGCCCGAATCGACATAATGGAACTCCGCCCTCTGTATCTCGTCCTCCATCACCAGCGGCCCATAGGCTACGGAGCCGTTCTCCGACTGAAAGATGACGCCCTCCGGCACATACAGTGCGCAGAGATTGGGTATACCCACTCCGAGGTTGGCGTAGTCGCCCGCTTTCAACTCCTTCGCTGCCCTCATGGCGACGGTGTCTCTGTCCAGCCTCTGCTTGAACTTACCGTCCTTCGATTCCTCAACCCTGGGCTTCTCTTCAACGCATTTGCTGCGGAACAGCATCTTGCGCGCAATTTCAAGCTCGCCCAGCCTGCCTATCAGCGCTTTCTGTTTCTCATGAGTGCCGATGCCATCATCGGGAATCTTCACGACCCGGTCTACAAATATCCCCGGTACCACAATATGTTCGGCGTCAAGCTCTCCCACCTCTACTATCTCATCAACTTCAGCGATGGTCACCTTCGCAGCCATAGCCATCAATGGCTGGTCTCCTCTGAAGATGCCTCTAAACACCAGGTTGCCCAGCCTGTCCGCTTTATGCGCCCTGACAAAAGCATAATCCAGATTTATCGGCTTTTCGAAGATATATTCTTTGCCGTCAATGACCCTGGTCTCCTTCCCTTCTCCAATCACAGTGCCCACGCCCACAGGATTGTAGAACCCGCCCAGCCTGGCTGCTCCGGCATAGAGCCTCGCCGCCATAGTGCCGTGGGTGGACAGCTCCACCTCCAGCCCCTTCTCGATATACTCCTTGACAAAAGCCCCTGCGCCGAGTTGCTGGATGCCCACCACGGGTGTTATCAATTTTTTGAGTTGGGGGAGTATCGCCGACGGGAAGCAGGTCTCATCCTCCCCCAGAACGATAGGGATGAAGTTATGGGTGACGAGGGTAATGTCCTTTATGCCCTTCTTTTTGACGGCGGCTACGAGGTTTTGCGCGCAGGCAGGGATGCCCCACGACTCTACGGCGATGGTTGCGCCATCGGGTATGTCGGCCACCGCTGCATCGAAGCTTCTAAATACCTTATTCGGCATCTAACGCCCTCCCTGGCAAAAGGCCATAAAAATCACCTGCGGGCGCATATTGCCATACCTCCAAAGTACTTGTCAACCTGACAAGGTTTCGCATAATCTCTTTTCAACCCCCTTGATCCCCCAGTCTTGGGGGAATGAAAGATTGGGGGGACACCCCCAAGCCCCTGGCAAAGGGACTTCCGTCCCTCTGCACTCCCTCTTTGGCAAACGACCTCAAACATGACTGCGTTTGACTGGCAGAGAGCGGAGGGTATATCATTTCTATATTAGATGGTTGATTAAAGCGATGAAACAGGAGTCCTTATGAATGAAGTGGAAAAGTATTTGAGATGCACGGAAATCGTTGATTGCGATTCGGACTTGATTATTAAGAAGGCGAAAGAATTAACGAAAGGATTGAAAACAGACAAAGAGAAGGCCATAGCCCTGTTCTATTTCGTCAGGGACAACATTAAATATAACCCCTATGATTCGGCTGACCGTTATGAATACAGCATAGCCAGCGCCACCCTGAAAAGAGGCTTCGGGCTGTGCTTCCAGAAAGCTGCCGTCCTGGTCGCCATGTGCCGGGTCGTGGGAATCCCCGCCCGCTTCGGGTTTACCGACATCAGGAACCATATCCTGTCGCAGAGGTTCCTGGACATGATGTGCGGCAGCGACATACTGGTGTACCACGGTTTCGCCGAGATTTACATCGATGGCAAATGGGTTATCGCCACCCCGGCTTATGACCTGGGGCTGTGCCGGGAAAACGGCTTTATCCCCACAGAGTTCGATGGCGTCAACGACGCCAGATTACCCCGCTATAACCAGGAGGGCAAACTACACGTGGAGTACATCAAGTATCATGGCAGCTATGATGATTTACCTTGGCAGGAGATATATAATGCAGGGGCCCAACATGTAGCCAGTTTGGGCGTAGATGTAGACAAGTTCATGGCCAAATGGCGCACAGAGCCCAAATGAGAATCTTTTAGAGCTTTATCGAATCTTGTGGGGCGGGTTTGAAACCTGCCCCTACATAAAACACGGTGGGAGAAAATGCTCCAACCTAGAGCCGCATGGGGCGATTCGCGAACCTTCCCTCAGCCTATTGACAAATTATTACCGATATGTTAAGACATATCGTGATGTATAGAAACATATCTAAAGCGTGCGATTTTATTTTAGATTTGAGAGCACCAGATTGATTAACCCCTCTTGACAAACAGCGCAATTGTAATATTATAAGTATTATAGTGCTATAGTATTATAGCCATAGAGTACACAATGACAAACGCAGAGCTTGCAGTGCTTAGCCTGGTTGTCCAGCAGCCCCGCCACGGCTACGAGATCGAGCAGGTCATCGAAGAACGCGGCATGAGGAGGTGGACCGAGATTGGCTTCTCCTCCATCTACTTCCTGCTCAAAAAGCTGGAGCGCGGAGGCTTTGTCGAAGGTCAATTAGAGAAGACCGAGCGCGGCCCGGCACGCAAGGTATACAGTGCTACCCCGAGCGGGCTGGAGGCCTTTCACGCCGCCATTATCGAGGTGCTTTCGGTGCCCCAGCCTAGCCCCCGCCCCCTGATGCTGGGGCTGGCCAACATCCCCGCCGTTACACCATCTGAGGCTATGGCAGCGCTGGGCCAGTACAGCCAAAACCTGAAAGCCAAGGTAGAAATGCTGAGGACAGCTCTCGATAACAAGAATCATTCTCATCCCTACTTCGTAGACGCTATGCTCGAACTGGGCCTGAAGGCAATGCAGGCAGAACTGGAATCGGTCGAAAAGTTCGTGAAGCAAATACAGGAGCAATCTCAAAAGAAACAGGAGTAAAAGATATGAATGCTATCGAAACCCACCAACTGACCAAGGTCTTCCCCGGCGATATCAGGGCGGTGGACGGCATCGATTTCGAGGTCAAAGACGGTGAGATCTTCGCCTTCCTGGGACCGAACGGCGCCGGCAAAACCACCACCATCAAGATGCTGAACACCCTTATCCCGCCTACCTCGGGAACCGCCTTAGTGGTTGGCTTGGACGTGGTGAAGAACGCAGTCGAAGTGCGCAATCAAATCGGCTACGCGGCACAGGATGTGGGAGTTGATGAACATGCCACCGGCAAGGAGAATCTTACCCTTTACGGGCACTTCTACAGGCTGGATAGTAAGACCATCAAGGAGAGGGTGAAGGAAATATTCGACCTGGTCGGTTTGACCGGCGCCGAGAACAGGATGGTCTCCACCTATTCGGGCGGCATGCGCAAACGGCTCGACCTGGCTATGGGGCTAATCCACCAGCCCCGGGTAATGTTTCTGGATGAGCCGACAACAGGGCTTGACCCTCAGACCAGGGCCAGCATCTGGGAATATATCCGCAAACTGGTCAAATCCAGGGGCATGACTATATTCCTGACCACACACTACATGGAGGAGGCCGACCGCCTGGCAGACCACATCGCCATCATAGACCTGGGCAAGATAATCGCCACGGGCACCGCCGATGAACTGAAGAAGTCTATAGGCGGCGACGTGGTTACAGTCACTCCCTGCGAGAACCATGACGAGGAGTGTAAAGAGTTCATCAGGCGCAGCGAGGCAGTGCTTACTGGCAAGCCTTTTGTAACCGGAACGAAGCCGACCGACGGTGAGCTGGCAGTTTATGTAAATGACGGCGCATCTGCCATACCCAGCATAATGCAGCTCCTTTCGGGCCAGGGCATCGAGGTCAAGACGATAACCATGTCAAGGCCGTCACTGGACGACGTGTTTCTAAAGTACACCGGCCGAACCATTCGCGCCCAGGAAGGGACTCGCACCACCTTCGCTCAACTACGGCGGATGCGCAACAGGAGGCAACAGAAATGAACTTCATAACTGATACCTGGTACATAACGCTTCGTGATCTCAGGGCAAGGATTCGCATGCCCATATTCATATTCATGACCCTGTTCCAGCCCATACTGTGGCTGGTGCTGTTCACCCAGATATTCAAGTCGCTGGGCGGTATGCTGGGCCCGGGTGGCGGCAGCTATCTGCAGTTCTTCGCCCCCGGCGTGCTGGTAATGACAGTGCTGTTCGGCTCAGCCTTTGCAGGTTTTGGCATGCTGATGGACATGGATACCGGCGTATTGTCCAAGATGCTGGCCACTCCTGTCACCCGCATCTCCGTCATAGCGGGCCGTGTCATTGCCACTGTGGTGGTGCTGCTCATTCAGGCTTTGATAATCATCATCCTCGCCCTCATTATGGGGGTACACTTTGAAACCGGCGTGCCCGGGGTGCTGTTTACTTTCTTCCTCTTGTCGCTGCTCGGGCTGGGGTTCGCTGCCTTCTCCAATGGGCTGGCGCTTCTGCTCAAACGACAGGAGACCGTCATGGCAGTCACCAACCTTCTTACCATGCCGTTGATGTTCCTGTCGTCGCTGATGATGCCGGCAGCCCTGCTGCCGGGCTGGCTCAATACGGTGAGACGAATCAACCCCATAGACTATGCTGTAGTTGGCTCCCGCGATTTGATTTCGAACGGATACATATGGCACGACCTCTGGCTGAGCCTGGTCGTGCTGGCCGCGCTGGCGGTAGTAGGAGTAACCTTCGGCACCATGATGTTCCGCAGCAGAGCGGAGTAAAGCGTAGGGGCAGACCTGGGTGTCTGCCCTGATTAGGGTGTAGGGGCGACCCAATGGGTCGCCCCTGATTGAATCAATGATTTCTGCTTCGGCAGTATCAAGGCGGTTCACAAGACAGGGATTTCGCTGACTTTTACAATCTTACCGAGGCTATACATCTGATGACATCCGGATTCAGGTTTGCAGCGCGTGCTTAATTTAAAGCCATCCCAGCGGCCGGTAGGGAAAAATTACAAGTGGATTGCCCTCTCCAATACCACGCTGGGCATATTAATGGGCTTTATCAACGCGTCGAGCCTCTTAATCGCTCTTCCCGTCATCTTCCGCGGCATCAACCTGGAGCCGCTACAGTCGTCCAACTTCCAGTACCTGCTCTGGGTCCTCATGGGCTACCCGCTGGTCCAGGCGGTACTGGTGGTGACACTCGGACGCATCGGAGACATCTTCGGGCGGGTGCGGATGTACAACCTGGGCTTCGTTATCTTCACAGTAGGGTCTATCCTGCTTTCGATCACATGGAGCACAGGGCCTGCCGGCGCTATCGAGTTGATTGTATTTCGCCTGGTGCAAGCCGTTGGTGGCGCTTTACTCATGGCGAACTCTGTGGCAATACTGACCGACGCCTTCCCCACTAACCAGCGCGGGTTCGCGCTGGGGATCAACATGGTTGCCGGTATAGCCGGCACGTTCATAGGGCTTATTCTCGGAGGCGTGCTCGCCGAGCTGCACTGGCGCTGGGTTTTTCTGTTCAATGTGCCCATTGGCGTGATAGGCACAGCCTGGTCGTATATTGCGCTGCGCGAAATCGGTATCCACAAGGCGGCAAAAATCGACTGGCTGGGTAACCTGACTTTCGCCGCCGGGCTGACCATGTTGCTGGTGGGCGTAATCTATGGCATCAACCCATCCGCCACATCGAGTATGTCCTGGACCACGCCTTTCGTGCTGGGCATGCTTATCGGCGGTGTAGCCGGCCTGGTGCTTTTTGCGCTCATAGAGCAACGCGTGAGGGAGCCCATGTTCCGGCTTAGCCTGTTCCGGATTCGCGCGTTTACTGCGGGAAACATGGCTGGCTTCCTTTCAGCCATTGGCCGGGGCGGCCTTGAGTTCATGCTGGTCATCTGGCTTCAGGGTATATGGCTGCCGCTTCATGGCTACGACTTCGAAGTCACCCCTCTCTGGGCAGGCATCTACATGCTGCCTCTCAGCGTGGGGTTCCTCGCTGCGGGCCCTATCTCGGGCCTTCTGTCAGACCGATATGGCGCCAGGCTGTTTGCCACGGGAGGCATGGTGCTCACCGCTGTCAGTTTCGGGTTACTCATGGTCCTTCCCGTGAACTTCGTGTATCCGGGCTTTGCCCTGGTATTGTTCCTCATGGGTATAGCCTCCGGGCTCTTCGTGGCGCCGAATACCGCTGCTATCATGAACAGTGTCCCGGCGGAAAGTCGGGGTGCGGCCTCCGGTATGCGGGCCTCCTTCTACAATGTGGGATTCCCAATATCGATTGGCGTGTTTTTCTCGTTGATGATCGTGGGTCTTAATACGAGAGTACCCCAGGCTTTATACAATGGGTTAATCCAGAACGGAGTATCCGCCTCTGTCGCAACTGAACTGTCGAAGCTGCCGCCGGTAAGCTACCTCTTTGCGGCGCTCCTGGGCTACAATCCATTGGGTACATTGCTTGGCCCCACGGTATTGAACTCTCTACCCGCCGGCGCTGCTACCACGCTAACGAGCAGGTCCTATTTCCCACAGCTTATCTCGGCGTCTTTCCATCAAGGACTTATCGTGGTGTTCACGTTCTCTGTGGTAATCTGCCTGATTGCCGCAGCAGCATCGTGGCAGCGGGGCCGCAAATTCATTTATACAGAGGATAAATGAGCAAGAAGTCCGGGCATAAGCTCAGCATTTCAGGAGGTTTCAACATGAGACTTCGCGGCAAAGTAGCCATCATAACTGGCGCAGGCTCAGGGCTGGGGAGAGCCACCGCTGCACTCTTCGCCAAAGAGGGCGCAAAGGTCGTGGTGGCTGCCAACAGGGAAAAAGACGGAGAGCAGACCGTTAGTTTGATAAAAGTGGAAGGTGGCGACGCCCTGCTGGTTAAGGTTGACGTAACCAGAGCACTTGACCTGCAAAATGCGGTCAAAGCCGTCGTAGACAAGTATGGCAAGCTCGATATTATGTTAAATAACGCAGGTACGCCGGGCCCGGCTAAGCTCATAGCTGATACAACCGAGGAAGAGTGGCATCGAGTCATCTCAATCAACCTCACCGGCGTCTTTCTGGGCACGAAGTATGCCATCCCGGAGATGCTGAAAGGCGGGGGCGGCGTAATTATAAATGTCTCGTCTGTGGCTGCCCTGTCACCAAGGCGATACACAGGAGCGTACTCTGCGGCCAAGGCGGGGGTGATACAACTGACCAGGGTGACGGCTCTGGAGTACGCCCGAAAGAATATCAGGGTCAACTGCATCCTGCCCGGCCCTATAGACACGCCGTTTTTCACCAAGGTGGCGGGTGCAGACCCCGACAAGATAGCCATATTTAAGGAGCAGGTGAGGAACGAAGTGCCGTTGGGGCGGTTTGCCCAGCCGGAGGAGATAGCGCAGGTGGCCCTATTCCTGGCCTCGGACGAGGCTTCTTATATTACAGGGGCAGCCTTCGCCGCAGACGGCGGGCAATTGCTGGTGTGATGAAAAGATATCGGGGCATGACATGCCTTGTCCCAGGTAATCCCCCTCCCTTGACGGGAGAAAGAAGTCAAGCGCGATTATGAGAGTCAGCTTCATAGGCATTCTGGTCAAAGATATCGAGGAAGCGCAATCTCACTTTATTGAGGTCTTTGGCCTAAAGCCCTGGGATTGGGGCATTGTGGAAATGCCCGGGGTCAAGGCGGTGATGTTCCCTCTCGGCGGCTGCTCCATCGAGCTGCTGCAGCCCACCGTAGGCCCCGATGCGCCTGTAGGCGGAGACCTGGCGCGGAGACTGGAGAAATATGGCGAGGGCGTTTGCCGCCTCGGCCTCTGGGTAGACAATTTAGACCGTGAGATAAAGCGCCTCAAAGAAAAGGGCTTCCCCATTGTAGACACAGGAGCATACGGCAAAATAGGCGAGGAGATGGGGGCCAGGATGGCCTTCATCCACCCCAAAGCAACGCACGGGGTGCTGATAGAGCTGAACCAAGAGAAATAGTTTGTAGGGGCGGCTCGCGAACCGCCATCGCATCGGCAACAACATTTCCTTCAAAAATTAGCGCGAAATCACTTTACATCAAGTAACAGTTGTGCTATTATTGGGGCAATTAAATTCCTCTGCGAAAGTCTTTTAAAGAGACAATATGAAGCTAGAACTGCTCCTTTCCACCATATTAATCTCTATCATCCTTCTGGGTGGCTGCGCTGCCGAGCAATCAACTTCACTGACACCGTCTCCATCTCCCATAGTAACTCCTGGAAACACGCCCAGTCCGGCGGAGGAACAAGACCAGGTCATCTACGGCAAGATATACCC
>JACWAE010000034.1 GCA_014874385.1 Dehalococcoidia bacterium
CAGTAACACTTGTTAACGCCTCGCTGCAGCATGAGGGCAACAAACATACCTATTCCGGTCTCCCTGGGGTCCAACCCCCACATGCAACTGGTGTAAAGTAAAAGTGCTCTCACCCTGTCGTTTTCAAAGTTCTTGGTGATTATCTCCAGAGGGCTCTGCTCCACAAGCTCCAGCATCTCGTTACCGACCTTGGTGCGCTGCATGGCCATTGAAATCTCTATTGGTGCCATAGGCGGTATGTAGGTAGCTGGTCCGATTATTTCATCGACTATCTTGCGCCACTTCCTCATCAACTTACCGAAGGCGATGGCGTCTTTATAAGATAACTTACTTATAGAGTCCTTGGTATCTTCCACCATGCGTGTTAGCAGCAGAGACTGGCCATCCTTGAACACCATGCCGGTCTGGGCATTGGGTTTGAGCCACATTAAAGCATGGCGGTTCATATTGAAGTCCTGGAGCACGGGCATGAAATCAACCATCATATGATAGATGGCATGCATGTTCGAGTAATAGCCCGGGAATAGTATCTCTTCGGTAGCTAGCCCACCTCCAACCTCGTAGCGTCGTTCTACCACAGCGACCTTTACCCCGGCTTTAGCCAGGTAGGCACCCGCTATAAGGCCGTTGGGACCGCCTCCGATGATAACCACATCCCAATTGCTTTCATCAGGAAACTCATCGAATATCTTTCCAATCAATGGGTCTGGCATTTTACTTGCCTCCTCCATGAAGCGGCACAGCAGATACCTTGTCTTGTTGTGGAATGTACCAGGGTGAGGGATACCACCATTTGCCGGGCTCGGCTAAGCCATCCTCTATCAATATGTGCATCAGGTTGTAGGGTATAGCCATCAGTGCCAGGCCGCCGGGATGACACGCCGTCTGGTTGCATAAGTAGAGCCCTTCGATAGGTGTACGGTATCGAGCCAGTTCCGGGAAAGGACGGTTTTCTCCCCACTGGTCGTCGCAATGGCGGGTGCCGCACCAGGTTCCGCCGATGAGTCCTGAGTTGCGAAACTCGGACTCATAAGGGGTGTTTGCCCAGTGGTGAACCAGGTTGCCATCGTTCAGATTCTCAATAGTCTGGCTAAAAGCTTTTCTCAGGTAGGCATTTATCTCTTCTTTGACTTTGTCAAGGGCATCGGGACCGCCTACAGTATATTCAGGGGGTGGAACATAAGTGTAGTAGGGCGAAGCTAAATAGCGTCCCGGGATGGTGCATTGTGAGTCAGCGGCGTCGAACCTGTCACCGGGGGTGGAAAGCCACATCAGCCTCTCCGGCGGCATTGTCGGTTTGCCTCTGCGCCCATCAACATCTGCTACATGCTCATAGTAGATTTCACGCGAGTCACAGGGGTAAGGGCCCAGACCAGCATCGTCTCCCGAAACTGGGTTCCTGAACTTGGGTCGGCAGCGGAGACGCTCACGGGTAAGCAGGTGGGAGACCCAGATACTGCCTCCCTTGAGACTGATGTCCTCTACCTTCCTCCTGAAGCTTGAACTCAAATGCTGGGGGCCCACGAGCTTGGTAAAGGTCTGTTTGACATCCACATCGCTGATCACAGCCTTATTTGCCCAAATCCTCTTCTCATCGGCAGTGGCAGTTTCCCTTAGCCGTATCCCTACAGCTCGTCCATCCTGAATAATAATCTCATCCACGGGACAGCACGTGCGTACTACTACGCCGTGAGCCAGGGCGCAGCGTATAATGGAGTGGAAGTAGCCATGCATGCCGCCGCGGGGAACGCTGATTCCACTGTAAATCGTGAGAGTTATGTCACAGCCCAGCGCCGGTATAGCCACACCTTCCCAGTGAGCCGCTGCGCCTGAATACCAGGCCACCATAGCATGCATCACCTTGACTGGCTCGGTCTCAATGTACTCGTCCATGAGGTCGAACATGGTCATATCAAGTAATTCTTCAGTCCAGACATCAGGCTGGTGACGCTTGTATACCTGCATATAGGGGACGTTCTCTGCTGTTACCTCGACCTCGGGCGGATGGGGTGGGCACCAGAAGATGGAGCGCAGCAACTCTTTGATAAATGGAGGGCTGGTAAGCATGCCGCTTATCTTTGCCCAGCCCATGGCGTCCCTGTCAGTTATCGGCGCCAACCCCTGGGTGGTGGCAACGCCTCTCACTTGCTGTTCAACGAGGTTCTTAGACTGAGGACTCCAGTCCATGCGGAAGCCGTACTTATGCAGCTCCAGTTGCTCGAATGCGGGCGCCGGGCCAGCATACATGTACATTGCGTGGGGAGTAATACGCACCCCTGGAATAGGCTCGGTGTTCTCAACTGCGCCCCCTGCCTCAGGTCTCTCCTCCAGAACACAAACACTGGCGCCACACTTGGCAAGATAAGCCGCTGTTCCTACTCCATTGGGTCCGCCGCCAACGATGACGAAGTCATATCTCTCTTCCTTGGGCATATTTCTCTCCTCACCGCTTGCTTGGTATGATGGGACGATTATTCAAGATACGTTTTTATATAGTGCTCCATCTCCTTTGTAGGTTTCCACCACTTTTTAACGCCCAGGTCTTCCGCTACCCTGTTGGCAGCGAGATAGCCTGGCCCTCCAAGCACCAGGCCCCCGGGATAAGTGGAAGCTCCGCATACGTAGAGACCCTTAATGGGAGTGCTGTGGTTAGAGCAAGCCTCGTTGGGGCGGAAGCAGCCCATCTGAATCGGCGTGTAGTCGCCGTGCTTGATCGAGCCGCGGCGCATGTTGGGAAAGCGTATCTCGATATCCACCGGTGTTTCCTGGGTGGACATGACGATATTTTCCCGCTTCATGTTGGGGGCTGCCTTCTGCCATTTAGCCATCATTGCCTCTTTTATCTCAGGGCCCCGCTTTTCCCACCCTCCCTCCAGGTTATAAGGAGCGTGCATCTGGAAGAAGGAGACATGATTACCTGGCTTCCGGACAAGGTGCGAATCGAGGAAGCTCTCGCAGGTGGCATGCCCGCCGAAGCTGTTCTTGTCGAGCTTGCCCGCTACTACGTTATCCCAATGGGCGAGGAGCTGCTTGGTGCTCTCGAAGCCGAATATAGTCATGAAGGACTCATCGACCCACGGGTCGCCGCAGGCATAATGTGGAGCCTCCTTCGATGCGACATGCACGGTGTTGAAGCTCCATTTGTCGTACTTCCAGCGTTCAACAGATTCCTTGAGGTCTGCTGGCAGCTTCTTTTTATCTATAAGGTTTAAGAAGGTGGTGTGGGGATCGAGGCTGGATATGACCACATCGCTGTTGAGAGTGCGACCCTCCATAAGTTCAATGCCAGAGACTGAGCCGTTATTCATGTTGATCTTGATAACGTCGGAGGACTCCAGTATAGTGCCGCCAGCCCGGACAATCTCACGTGACAGAGCGCCAGCCAGCTTGTGTGAACCGCCGTGCAGGTAGCTTTTGTTCATGCCGCGGTCAATAAGGAGCGGGACATAGAAACCTATCCCGGTTTCCCTGGGGTCCAGCCCCCACATGCAACTGATGTACAGCAGGAAAGCCCTTATCCGGTCGTTCTCAAAATTGTTATTAATAATCTCGAGCGGGCTTTGCTCTACAAGCTCCAGCATCTCACGACCAACTTCAGTGCGCTGCATAGCTACGGTCAGGTCTATCGGAGCCATAGCAGGTATATAGGTTGCTGGCGCCAGTATCTCGTTCACTATGCGCCGCCAGTTCCTCATCAATTTACCGAAGGCGACTGCATCTTTGTGAGAGTACTTGTGAAAAGAGTCCATGGTATCTTCGATCATGCGTGTCAGCAGCAGAGAGCCGCCATCCTCGAACACCATGGCGGTCTGGAGGTTGGGCTTTATCCAGACCAGGCCGTGGCGCTCCATGTCGAAGTCCTTGATAGCGGGCATAAAGTCGACCATGAGGTGATAGATGGCGTGTATGTTGGAGTAGAACCCCGGATAAAGTATCTCCTCAGTGGCCAATCCTCCGCCGATTTCATAGCGCCGCTCCACTATGGCAACTCTGAGGCCGGCGCGTGCCAGATAGGCTGCTGTAATCAGGCCATTGGGTCCGGCTCCGATGATAACAGCGTCCCAGTCACTCTCAGCAGGAAACTCGGAGAAGAAGCACTGGGGGTGTGGCTGACCGACTAATTCTCTCTTTTTCATAGTTTTCCTCCTTAGCGGGTTGCTACCGATGACGGACGGTTCGGTATTGCCGATATTTTCCCTTCTTCCGGAATATACCAGGGCGAAGCGTACCACCAGTCTCCTGGCTCGGCGATGCCGTCCTCTATCAGGATGTGCATCAGATTGTAGCCTACGGCCATCAGGCATAGGCCACCGGGGTGGGCGGATGACTGGTGGGAGAGATACAGGCCGTCAATGCCCGGTACGCGGTAGCGTGCCAGCTCGGGCAGCGGGCGCTCGTTCCACCACTGGTCCCGGTCACAGCGGAGTCCGTACCAGGAGCCGCCAAGCATCCCGGTGTTGCGGAACTCCTGCTCCCGAGGTGATTCCCCTAAGATTTGGACGATATTATCGGAATCAAGATTCTCGACCACCTGGCTGAGTGCTTTGCGCATGTATTCGTTCCACTTGACCTTGTCTTCCATCGCGTCCATGCCGTCCACGTTATACTCCGGCGTGGGAACCAGCATCCACTGAGGCCCGTTGATATAGTAGCCGGGGCGGGTACTCTGGGGGTGACACTCGGCGTAGGTCTCACTGGCAACCATGCCGTACATCGCTCTCTCCGGAGGGATGGTGAGGTTGCGCTGATGCCCCATAACCTCCGTCACGTTTTCGAAGTACAGCTCCCGCGAGTCATTGGGATAGAACGGACCCGTGAAAGACCCGTAATCTTCGTACCTGTAGCGGGGCGTCTGGAACTTGGGGCGTACGCGAAGCCGTTCACGGGTCAGATAGTGCGTCATGTAGAGGCTCCCGCCCTTGAGGCTGAGATCCTTGATCCTCTGCAGGAAGCCGCTGTCCAGATGCCGGGGCCCTATCATTTCGAGGAAGGTCGGTTTTATGTGAACGGCGCTTATCACCGCCTTGTTAGCATATATTTTTTTGGCACCCCATGTAGCGTCGTCCCTGAGACGCACGCCAACCGCCCGTCCGTGCTCGATGATGATCTCCTCCACGGGGCAGCACGTGCGCACGACGGCACCGTGAGCAATCGCACAGCGCAGCAGGGCATGATAGTAGCCGTGGATGTTGCCGCGCGGGGCCACGGGCATGGCGACGGCAGGCGGCATGACGGTGGCCACGCTGCACAGTGCCGGGATAGCTGCTCCCTCCATGTGGCCGTGGGCCCCCGATACCAGGGCTATCCATGCCTGGTTCACCTTGAAGGGCTCGGTATCCAGGTACTCGTCCATGAGGTCGAACATAGTCCACTCGAGCAGCTCTCTGGTCCACATGTCCGGCTGGTGCTGTTTGTATACCTGCATAAAGGGGATTGTGTGCTCATTGAGCTCGACGCCGCAAGGATGCGGCGGACACCAGAAAGTGGCACGCATCAGGTCCTTGAAGAACGGGGGATCGGTCAGCAGGCCGGTGATCTTGGCATAACCCATCTTGTCTTTGTCGGTGACCTTCGACAGGCCATCGGTGGTAGTCGTGTACCTGTCAGTGTCAAATGGGACAATTGCGCCCGCCTTCCAGTCCATGCGGAAGCCGTACTTCCACATCTCCAACTGCTCCCAGCCCGGGGCTGAACCTCCGTAGTTGGCGATGGCATGGGGCTGTATGCGCACGCCGGCTATTGGCTCGCAGGTCTCCTGGGCTCCGCCACACTCCGGCCTCTCCTCCAGCATGCAGACGCTTAATCCGCACTTGGCCAGATAGGCTGCCGTAGTTGTGCCATTGTGGCCTGCACCGATGATGACTATGTCGTACCTTTCTTCCTTGTTCATATACCACCTCCCATTTGTTATTTAGTTAGCCTGTATATATTTAAGTCAGGTACGTCTTGATATAGCGCTCCATCTCAGGCGTGGGATTCCACCATTTATTGACACCCAGGTCTTCCGCCACCTTATTAGCACCCAGATAGCCCGGACCACCCAACACCAGGCCTCCCGGATAGGTGGATGCTCCGCATACGTAAAGTCCCTCTATAGGAGTCTTGGTGCTGGAGCACTCCTGATTGGGGCGGAAAGAACCCAGTTGTATGGGCTTGTAATCCCCGTGCTTGATACCGCCGCGGCGCATGTTGGGAAAGCGGGTCTCGATGTCCACCGGCGTCTCATGGATGGCCATGATGATGTTCTCACGCTTCATGTCGGGAGCAACCCTCTGCCATTTTGCCAGAATTGCCTCTTCCATCTCTTTGCCCTTCTTCTCCCAGCCGCCCTGGATTTCGTAGGGGGCGTGCATTTGAAAGAATGAGATATGCTTGCCTGGCTTATCGCTGAGGTGGGGATCGTGGAGGGTCTCGCAAGTGGCGTGCCCGCCGAAATTAGCGCCAATCTTGCCAGCCACCACATTATCCCAATGGGCCAGAAGCTGGTCGGTGCTCTCTATGCCGAAGATGGTCATGAAAGCATCGTTGACCCAGGGGTCATCGCACTTATACCGGGGAGCTTCCTCAGAAGCAACATGCAGGGTATAGAAACTCCACTTATCGTACTTCCATCCATCAATCAAAGCTTTGAAGTCTTTATCCAGGTTTTGTGCTCCGATGAGGTCGAGGAAGGTGGTATGCGGGTCAAGGGTGGACATGACCACTTTACTGTGCAGGATGCGCCCCTCCGCAAGCTCGACTCCAGTGGCCTTGCCGTTGTGCATTATTATCTTGCTCACCTCTGCGTGTTCCAGAATCAACCCACCGGCTTTGACTATCTCCCTGCCCATAGCGCTGGCGAATTTGTGCGAACCGCCGTAGCAGTAACACTTGTTCATGCCCCGGTCGAGAAGAAGGGGCACGAAGAAGCCTATGCCGGTCTCCCTGGGGTCCAGCCCCCACATGCAACTGGCATATAGCATAAGGGCTCGCACCCTGTCGTTCTCAAAGGTGTGATTTATAATTTCCAGCGGGCTCTGCTCGATGAGATCCAGCATTTCCTGGCCGACCTTGGTCTTCTGGAGAGCCATACTCATCTCTATTGGAGTCATCGTAGGCACGTAGGTGGCGGGGCCCACTATCTCGTCCACGATGCGCCGCCAACTCCTCATCACCTTGCCGAAGTTGACCGCATCCTTAAAGGAGAACTTGCTGATAGAATCCTTGGTGTCCTCTATCATCTGTGTGAGGAGCAGGGACTTGCCATCCTCGAAAACCATGGCTGTTTGCGCATTGGGCTTGATCCAGAGAAGCGAAGGCCCGTCCAGGTTGAAGTCCCTGATAACGGGCATGTAGTCAACCATCATGTGATAGATAACGTGCGGGTTGGAGGAGTAACAGGGGTATAATATCTCATCAGTGGCCAGTCCCCCTCCGATTTCGTAGCGGCGCTCGACGAGAGCCACTTTCAGCCCTGCTTTAGCGAGGTATGCTGCTGCCATCAATCCGTTAGGACCTGCACCTATGATAACGACATCCCATTCGCTATTGTCAGGAAACTCCTGAAACATATGTCCAAAGATATCGTCTGTCGTCAAAACTTCCCTCCTCTCGGCCAAGTCTCATGTCAGCGGGGTATCGCAGGGACTTTTTCCTTTTGAGGTATGTAGTATGGAGAGGGATACCACCATTTGCCCGGCTGAGCTATGCCGTCCTCGATGAGGATATGCATCAGGTTGTAAGGTATCGCCATGAGGCACAGCCCTCCGGGATGCCCTGTAGTCTGGTGGCAGGTATAAAGCCCCTCAATAGGAGTGCGGTATCGAGCCAGCTCCGGCGTGGGACGCCGCGTCCACGACTGGTCTCGGCAGTGGCGGGAGCCGCACCAGGTGCCGCCTATGAGGCCGGTATTGCGGAACTCCACTTCGCGGCCGGTAGCTGACCAGTGGTGGATAATGTTTCCGTCCTCAAGACCATCCAGCGCCTGACTGAAGGCCTTGCGCATATAAGCGTCAAGCTTGGCTTTTTCCTTATCCTGTGCATCGATGCCTTCAATCTGATACTCCGGAACAGGGACATTCACCTCAAAGGCGGCTGAAATATATCCGTTGCGATATTGACCCTGACAATCGGTAGGATTGAATGCCTGAGAAGGGGTGAGGAACCACATTAACTTTTCAGGTGGCAAGGTGGGAAGGCTCTTACGTGCATCGCAGTCAGCCACGTTTTCATAGTAGAGTTCCCGCGAGTCCGAGGGGTAAACCCCTCCGGAGGCAACCTTTGCCGGTCCTGAGACACCTGTTTCGCTCTCTTGCATCGCTTTGAATCTCTGGTTCCACTGTATAGGTTTGCGTGTGTGGAAAGTGGTTACATAAAGCGTGCCATTCTTCAGGCTGATGTCCTTCACTTTCTGAATAAACGATGGGTCGAGATGTTCCCCCCCTATCATCTCGAGAAAAGTTTGTTTATAGTCGACAGCGGCTATCACTGCCTTGTTCGCCCAGATTTTCCGACCGCCTATCGCCGCTGTCTCCCTCAAGCGCACTCCCATCGCTCGCCCGTCCTGTACTATGATTTCCTCGACAGGGCAGGCCGTGCGCACCACTGTGCCGTGGGCTACGGCGCAGCGATGGATGGCATGGAAATAGCCGTGAAGTCCACCGCGAGGGATGCTCAGTTTACCTGTATTCGGCAGAATAAGAAGCTGTACACTGAGTAAAGCAGGGATGGCCACGCCTTCCCAGTGGCCGGCAGCTCCCGATGCCCAAGCTGCGAACGCCATGGTTACCTTGAAGGGCTCGCTCTCAAAGTACTCGTCCATAAGCTCGAACATCGTCCATTCATGCAGCTCTTCTGTACATACATCGGGCTGGTATTTTTTGTAAACCTGCATGTAAGGAGTGTTCTCATCCGTCACTTCCACCTCAGGGGGATGAGGAGGACACCAGAAGGCGGCGCGCATAAGCTCCTGCGTAAATGGAGGCTGGCCGAGCAGGCCACCCAGCTTGGCGAAGCCCATGGCATCCTTTTCTGTGATAGGAGACACCCCTTGAGTGGTAGTGTTGCCTGCAGTTAGCGATTTCATCATGTCCACCGGGTTCCAGGCCATGCGAAAACCGTACTTGTGAAGCTCCAGTTGCTCGAAACCCGGGGCTGGAGCTGCGTACATGAGCATGGCATGAGGATAGATGCGTACCCCAGGAATAGGTTCGACGGTCTCACAAGCCCCGCCACATTCCACACGCTCCTCCAGCACGCAGACGCTAAGGCCGCATTTGGCCAGATATGCTGCTGTAGTCATCCCGTTGGGGCCTCCACCTATGATGACAATATCATATCTTTCATCCTTGGCCATAGTCTCCTCCTTAGCAATGCACTGCGGAAATAAGCGAAGTAGGATTAAATGTTGGACATAAAAATACCATCGCCCCCCGCTAGCCAGTTAGAGCAAAGCCGGGAACCAGCCATCTCGACCAGCACCAATTTATACTATTGTGTTTAAGCCCGCTCATCTAAGCTCTGCTTCTTTGAGAAGTAGAGCAAAAAGAAGAAACCACGAACCCGATTGAGGGAATTGTGTTGCATCTGTGGTAAGGATATTTTTACTGCACAGCGCTGGCAGTGTCAATAGAGAAAACCCGATGTTTTTATGTAGTGTATGGTATATGGGGAGGAGAGGTGAAATCGATGTAGCTTTGCTAAAAAAATGTATTGGAGCAGCCTGTTTCGGCGTCAGGCACATTCACTTTGTGATGGACATGCCTTTGTCTGCATGTTGGGGAAGGCCATCAGCATTTGGAGGTGAAGTTGCCTTACACTGGCGATTGCACAGGATAATATCTTATCCACCGCTGATAGCGAGCACGAAGAAGAGCTCGTCGCCATCGTTCAGCGGCTTGGTCAGGTCGTCGGCCGAGATTTTTTGTCCATTAACGAAAAACCATATCTGGGGCCGCAGGTTGCCCTGCTTATCATATAGCCATCGCTTCATTTTCGGGAAGCGAGCTTCTAATTCGTGGAGGCACTCTATAGAGTTGTTTCCTGTTACCTTCACAAACTCTTGTCCGTCAGTAAATCTGCGAAATAGCGAAGATATTTTTATAGTGACATTCATCTTGCATCACCGACAGTAAACTACTACATTATTTACACTCACAGCAATTGGGGTCTTTCTTCAGTCGGACTTCACTGAATTTCATACTGAGCCCATCATATATCAAGAGTCTATCTGTGAGCAATTCGCCTGTGCCCAGGATATACTTCAATACTTCGGTGGCCTGAATGCAGCCAATTATTGCAGGGGTAACCCCCACCACAGGAATCTTACCCGGTATAACGCCCTGGTATAAGCACCTCAAGCACGCTGTCTTGCCCGGGACTATTGTGGTAGCCCTGCCCTCGAAACCGTAGACTGCTCCGTGAAACAAGGGCAGCTTTTTCTTGACAGCAACCTGGTTTAGCAGAAGCCTTGCTGGAAGATTGTCCATAGCGTCCACTATCAAATAATCAGCCACAAGGTCGAATACATTATTCTCATTGATTGTTGCCTTTACAGCCTCTACACTGATATGCGGATTCAGCGCCTCAAGCTTCTCTTTAGCCGAGTCCACCTTATTCCTTCCTATATCCTTGTCTGAGTGCAGCACCTGACGGTTCAGGTTGCTGAGCTCCACCTTGTCACCATCTATGATTTTGATTCTTCCCACACCGGCTACGGCTAAATAGGTCAGAATGGCAGAGCCGAGTCCGCCGGCTCCAGCGACCAAAACCTTTGCCTTCTTAAGTTTACCCTGCCCCGATTTTGACCATCCGGGAATCAGTATTTGCCTTTCATATCTGGCTAGTTCTCGTTTGCTGAGCATCTTTCCCTCGCATCAAAAGGAGATATTACCGTTCGTGGTGAGCTTGTCGAACCATGAACGGGCCGTTCACCCTTCGACAGGCTCAGGGCGAACGGTTAAAAGTCTATTTTCAAGGCAATGAGCATGATGTCGAAAGCTCTTTGATATTACCGCATTTGGTTTATCATTGCCAGTGGAGCCTCTTGTTAATAGGAGTACCTGTCCCCCGCGGGGGACAGGTACTCGACTCAAGGAGGGCAGGGAACTTCCGGGTTATTTGTAAAGCCTAGCGGCAAGCTCGGACAGGCCCAGGCTTACCAGTTTTTCCTTCAACGGGCGGCCCTTGGCGTCCAGGCCTCTTGCCTTGTAGTAATCTTTCAGCATGAGTTCTACATTGGGCACCGAGCCCGCAGCACCACCATCGGGCAGGGGAGTCAGGATCCGCTTCGGCATTCGGTCATCTGCGGCTGTCACCCCCATGAGATTGTTCAGACCGCGTTGAAGCATCCAGATACGCTCGCCACACTCCATGACTTCTTTAAGGTCGTAGTCAAAACCGGTGGCGGCCTTCAGTGCCTCGGCCAGCTCGGTAACCGACATGGACATGAGGCCGAACTGGCACATTGTCGCTGCATTTGACAGCATTGCCACGTTTTCGCATATGACGTTAAGCTCGCCTTTGCCCTCGTCAGCCTTGGGGTCGTAGCCGCCTGTTATACCAATGTCCGGCCAGGTGGTCCAGCTCGATTCAATCTTGCCTATCTCGGATGCGACGTGGCAGGCGCCACGGTTTGACATCACGAAACCGAGGCCATGACCATGGGACCCCCGCGAATCGTACAAAGCATACTCGAGTCCTTTAATCTCCACTGTATAATCTGCCGCATTCTTGCCTATCTTCTTAGCAGCATTTCGGCTGCCCTCCGCCAACACATTGCCGAAGCCTTTGCGGTATGTTATCTTCTCCATCATCGCCAGAACATCGTCTGCGTTCCCCCACCTCAACTGACCGCCGTCAAGGTCCTGGGAGGTAATGAGGCCCTTCTCGAAGCACTCCATAGCAAAGGCAATTGTGGCACCGCAGCTAATGCTGTCCATACCATATCGGTTTGCCATCTCATTCATTTTGAGGATAGCTGCCATGTTTTCAATAACCGTCAGGGAGCCGAAGGCGCCGATTGTCTCATACTGAGGTCCTGGCCCCTCTTCAATTGCATAGGGCCCCTCAGCCAGCTTGACCGTTCTCTTGCACGCTATGGGACAGGTGTAGCATGCGTGTGGCTTTGTCAGGTAGGCACCCAGCGCACCGCCGCCGAGCAGCGGCCCCAGCCAGTTGCCGTCGCCCACGGTGTAATTCTTAACCGGCAGAACTCCGGTCATAGCATTTACGTCCACCCCCATTGCGGTACCGGCGCCTGTGAGGGCCTGCGTGATGACACTTTCCTTGACCTTGGCCAGGGCATTCTTGCGTACATTCTCGAACTCTTCCAGATTGGCAGGTATCACTTTGCCCGTCCCACTGATGACAATTGCCTTCAGCTTCTTGGAGCCCATCACCGCACCACCGCCGCAGCGGCTGATCGAGCCCCATTTCGTATTCATTATGTTGGCAAACTTTACCAGGTTCTCTCCTGCAGGCCCTATCTCCAGCACGTCTGCTTTGTTACCATGGCGTTTCTTGAGGATATCCGAGGTCTCATAGATATCTTTTCCCCACAGGTCGGATGCATCCTTAATCTCCACCTTGTCATCCGTTATTACGATATATACAGGCTTCCCGGAAGTGCCCGATATAGCGATTCCATCGTAGCCTGCCCTCTTCATTTCAGCGGCAAAGTTGCCGCCGGCCGAGCCCTGTCCCCAGATACTAGTTTGTGGCGATTTAAAGGCTGCCAGCAGGCGTGAAGATGTGAAAAAGTTAGTTCCTGACAAAGGGCCGCCCATAAGGAAAAGGACGTTCCTGGCGGACAATGGCTCCGTGTCAGGAGGGACACGGTCAAAGAATAGCTTGGCTGCAAGCCCGGCCCCTCCGATAAACTTTCGCAGCACGTCGTCTTTTATCTGGGTGGTCTTAACAGCGCCGCTGCTCAGGTCTATGTCCAGTATCTTCCCTTTATAAGTACCCATTTCCCCTCCTCTGCTCAGAGATAATGCTTTCCTACCGGTATTCAACCAACTATTTAGTAAGGACCGCGCTTTAAGTGCTCCTTCAGCCTCAGATAGGAAATATAAGTTATGTTTTGCTTACGGTTTATATATTTCTGTAAAGGAACGAGCTGTTTCCTCTTTCGTTCTATTTGATTGCGCACAACCAGGCTCATGGCATTGCTGGCTCCGGAGCCATAGGAAGCGAGCAGTATTGTCTCATCCGGCTTTGCCTTATCCAGAACGTTAGCCAGGCTGATAAAAGCCGAGCAAGACCCCAGATCACCCACAACCGAGGCCAGGGCAGGTGCCAACTGGCCTTTCTGTATCCCCAGCTCTTTTGCAGGCAGACTCGGAATTCTCTCATCCGGCTGCGCAAAGACTGTGTAGGTGTAATCTTGAGCCTTCTTGCCCAATTTTTCCAGGAGCCCTTTACAGGCCCCGGCCACGTGTGTTTGATAACCGTATTCGCGGTCGAACCTGTAATCAGCCTGGTTTGATACCCACGAGTCTTTGACCGAACGCCACCTATCCATAAATAGAGTGGCATAGGTATCTATGCCATCAATCTCTGCTATAGTACCTGTTGTCCCGATAACCATAGCCACAGCCCCAGCGCCGAAGTTGGCATCACCTTCGGTTCCCGGAGCGGTAGCCCTATCTTCACCGCCGAGTACAAGACCGCACTTTATCCTTTTGGCAGCTATCGCATCCAGACATCCTAGAACGGCGTTGCCAAGTGCGTTCAGTGAGCCCAGATAATCTATCCTGGTAGTCTCGGGACGCACGCCCAGTATTTCGCCCACAATCGGCGACACATATTGCTCAATATAGGGTGAAGAAGCAGTGCCGAAGTATATTGCGCCTATTTGCTTCGAGTCAATGGCTGCATGTCTCATTGCGTTGCTGGCCGCCTCGGCAGCCATGGTTACGACATCCTCATCAGCTCCGCAAACAGACTTCTCGCCGGCAGACCAGCTACCCCAAGGGATCGCAATGTCCTTTTGTTCAATCCTAAACTTTGGTATGTACACTCCATATCCGATAATACCAGCCACATTTGCCTCCTAAAAATGATGTGTTACCTGGAACGAGACAGAATGTTAACTACAGCAGCGCCAAACGCAGGCCCGCCTACATTCTGTTGCAGGCCGATGCCATTCTTGAGTTTCACCTGACGCTTGTCCGCTTGCTCCCGCAACTGGGTGACGACCTCGAAGATTTGTCCCAGTCCGGTTGCTGCTATGGGGTGTCCGTGCGCTTTCAAGCCACCGCTGGGGTTGATAGGAAGCTTTCCGTGCATGTCGAACTCGCCGTCCTTAAGTTTTTTGGCAGCTTCCCCGCTGCGCGCAAAGCCTACATCCTCAATATCCATCAGCTCGGTGTTGGTAAAGCAGTCGTGCAATTCGGCGAAGTCAACATCTTTTGGCTCGATGCCTGCCATTTCGAAGGCTCCTTTAGCGGCCCTAACCACGGAAGGCTGCGAAACGAAGCTACTCCTATCCCAAAGTTGGTTGTGGTCTAATCCGAGATGGCTGCCCCAAACGTAGACAGGCTTATCGGTATATTTCTTGGCCAGGTCAGCGCGACACACAATCGCCGCGGCTGCCCCGTCGGTCTGAGGGCAGCAATCGAATAGATGAAGCGGCCAACAGATGACCGGGCTGTTCAGCACGCGCTCTACAGTTATCTCGAACTGATAGTGTGCATACGGGCAGAGGCTGCCGTTATGGTGATTCTTGACAGCTACCCTGGCGAAGTCCTCCATAGTGTATCCGAGCTCGTGCATCTGCCTGGTAGCATGCATCGCCTGAATCGCTGGCCCCCCCTGTCCCATCATCCACGAGGGGTGGTTGCCTGTCTCCGCGCCGCCGCCGCCGCCAGCGCCGCCCAGGGATTCAGCGGAAGGCTTATCTCTCATTTTCTCTGCGCCCAGTGCCAGGACAACATCAAATACGCCTGAAGCCACACCCAGGCAGGCGTTTCTGAAGGTGTCGCCTCCGGTGGGACAGGCATTTTCAATTCTGCTGCAAGATATGTCAAGGTTGCCGATCATACTTGCCAGAGATTGACCGCCCTGAGCGCCCTGACCTATGAAACCTCCGCTCCACTGTCCAAACCAGGCAGCCTTGATTTCTTTGGGGTCTATCCCTTTTTCAACGTTTTTCAGACAATTTAGATATGCTTCCTGAATCATATTCTCCAGGCTCTTATCGAACAACTCCCCGAACTTAATCATCCCCACCCCGATGACAGCGACCTTGCCTTTCATCTTATCCCTCCTCCGCCAGTCTGAACTTGTAACCGTAGACATTGAGTCCTCTATCGGTTAACATCTTGCGGAATACCATTTCGACCCTGGTGCCTATTTTGATTTCGTCTGGCGAACCGCATTCGGTCATTATCCCACCATATCTGCCGCCTCCTTCGAGGTCAACGATAACGGGCAAAATAGGTGGCTCAAACTGGGGTGGGGGTGCCCAGTTTACGCAAAAGGTGTGTATTGCCCCTCTTTTGGGGAGTTTATATTCCTCGAGATTTTGGCTGCCACATTCATGGCAGATTTTGGTTCGAGGATAACTGATATGGCCACAATCCTGGCACTTGATGCCTACCAGTCTATGGACCTCAGCGTTAAATCGCCAGAACATTGGCGATGCAGGTGCTGGTTGAGTCATTACTAAACCTCCTAACTCTATTTTAATACTAAAACTGTCGTTAAGTTAACTCTATCGTGGTAATTCCAGCCCTCGCAAGGCGATAACATTTCTTTGAATCTCGGATGTGCCCCCTCCCATGTTCAAGCTGACACACTCTTGATAAGAGCTTTCAAACCTGCCCTTAAGTGGAGCCCATTTAGAGCCGGCCTTCACTTGACCATAGAGACCGAGGATCCGAGAGCCGGCATAGGCCAGGCGCTGTCCCAGCTCGCTTCCATAGACCTTCCCCGAGCAGGCTGTAACAGCAGCCGGCATAATAAATGCTTCCCCTTTCTGCTGAAGCCAGGCTACCTTGTAGGAGAGAGCAAGGCCTACCTCGACCTCGATGGTTAATTGTGAGAGCAGACTTCGGACTAAAGGTTGTTCTGAGAGGGGCTTACCGTTGCGCTTTGTCTCTTTGCAATACTCTACGAGTTCCTCCAGATTTCGTTTGGCCTCCGCCATAAACCCTATGCTCGATCTTTCAAAGTTCATGGTCATCAGGCTGACATACCAACCCCTGTTCTCCTCTCCCACCATGTTTTCCCTGGGCACTTTGACATCGTCGAAGTACATTTCGTTAAACATATGCGTGCCATTCAAAGCTTTCACAGGGCGGAGCTCGATGCCCGGGCTACTCATATCCACAAGGAAGAACGAAAGGCCGCGGTGCCGGGGCTGCTCCGGGTCGGTCCTTGCCAGCATGAAGCACCATTGAGCGCGATGCGCACCACTTGTCCAGGTCTTCTGCCCGTTGATGATATAGTAGTCTCCATTCCTGACGGCCCTTGTCTTCAGGGAAGCCAGGTCGGACCCGGCGTTAGGCTCGCTCCATCCCTGGCACCACATAGTCTCACCGTGGGCTATGGGCGGCAGGTGCTGCTGCTTCTGCTCCTCATTGCCTGAGGCCAGGAGCGTAGGCGCGAGCATACATACTCCTTGTATGTCGATACCTGGCGCTCGATGATACGCCTTGACCTGACTAAACAGGAGTTGCTCCAATATAGAGGCTTCCTGTCCTCCATATGCCTTGGGCCAGGGGCGGGATATCCAACCCTTCTCTCCTAGTTTTCCGGCTATATAGCAATGGAAGTCCCATGCTTCATCGTTGTCGTAGATGTTTTCTGCACCCAGAGGTGGCGTCCTTTTCATCTCCTCTCTGAAGAAATTCTCGAATTCCTTCTTTAGCGCTTCTTGCTCAGGAGTGAGACGGAAATCCAATATCATCACCTCTTTCTGAGTCTTGCCTGTTCAAAGCCCGACAATACAGACGCTGACTGTGGGCGCCAGGGGCTCGTGCCCCATATTGTGAGCGAGGCCCAGCTTGGGATTCTTTATCTGACGTTTGCCTGCCCTCCCCTGAAGCTGAAGGTAGAGCTCATACAGCATCCTTATCCCGGAGGCACCGATGGGGTGGCCGAAGCACTTCAGGCCTCCGTCCGGCTGCACCGGCAGGGCGCCACTGAGTTCAAAAATACCTGCATCAATGTCGTCTTTGACCTTTCCCCTCGGGCTGAACTGAAGGTCTTCCATCGTTACAGCCTCAGTGATGGAGAAGCAGTCATGTACCTCCGCCATGCTTATTTCCTTGCGGGGGTTCTTGATTCCAGCTTCTTTGTAAGCGGCCATGCCGGCCCGGTATCCTTCTTCTACATGGGTGAAATCGTAGTCTGTAGTTATGCGGCCGGAGGTGGGACTGGCACATATCTGCAGGGCCTTGATATATACGGGGTCTGGGCGGAACTTTTTAGCTAAATCGGCGCTCGTTATGATTGCAGCAGCGCCTCCATCGGAGACACCGCAACAATCGAACAGGCCAAGAGGCCAGGCGATAATGGGAGCATTCAACACGCGCTCCACGGTCAGTACATTCCTCAGATGTGCCTTGGGATTCAAAGAGCCGTTATAGTGGCTCTTCACAGATATTTTAGCCAGCATAGTTTTGCCTTCTTGAGGACTCAAACCATAGCGATGGAAGTACTTGGTTGCCATCATGGCGAACATGCCCGGCATGGTCGCTACGGCATGAGTATGAGTGATATTATCCATGCCAGGCAGACCACTCATTCCCTCATCCTTGATTTTCTCAAAACCGACAGCAAGGACAATATCGTAAATGCCGGCAGCCACAGAATACGAGGCATTTCTCACAGCATCGTGTCCGGAGGCGCAGGCGTTTACTACGTGGCTAACAGGGATGTATTTTAACCTCAGCGGCTCACTGACGGAGCGCCCCCCGTGTCCGCTGAAAATGCTGCCTGCCCAGGCGGCCTCGACATCTTTAATCTCAATACCAGCATCGGCTAAAGCCTCGTTAACAGCTTCCACAATCAGGTCGCTGGGGCCCTTGCCCCACAATTCACCAAACCGGGTGCAGCCCATACCTATAATGGCGACCCGGTCTTTAATACTCCCTGACATATCTTGCCTCCTTTAACACCTGATGGGGCGAGCCTTCCAGTAATAGCTAGTGATACCCCGGTCGACGAAGACCTTTCTGAAAGTCATCTCTACCTTCATCCCTACCTTGACCTCCTCAGGGTTCCGATCGGTGAGGTCGAACAGCATCCTACCACCATCTTCGAAATCGATCAGCACTACAGAAGAAGGCGGGTCGGGAGCTGGCGCTAGTTGGTCCAGGGTGTAGCTAAATACAGTTGCCTTTTTTCTGGAAAAATCGTAGTCATCGAAGTCATCTACTGCCCCGCATACTGCACATACGCGGATAGGCGTGGTAGTGATGCCGCCATTGTCATACTGGGGTGTTTTGCAGCGCCTGCACTTGATTCCCCAGAGCCCCAGGAGGTCCTTTCTCTGCCTCCAATTGGCTGCTATGGATATATGTCCTCTCTCAGGACGCCTGGCCTGGTCCAGGGGCACGATTTCGCGCCAGCGGAGATAATCATTGTAGTTCTCCATCATATGCTTGGACTCCAAATGCTTGGAGAATCCGCGACCTGCTCCCAGTTTCTTGATGGCGTTGGTCACCTGTAAAACAAAAGCTTCGGCACCATTACCATAGCCTGCGAAGAGGATTTTCTCGCCAGGTTCGGCCTGTTCGAGTGCGCTTACCAGCATCACAAAAGGCATAGCTGACCCCAGCAGTCCCAAGTTCATGAAGATGCCCGCTGGATCGAGCAATTGGGCGGGGTCGAAACCAAGCTCTGATGCAACTCGTCCGTGTCTTCTTACATCGCCCGGGGGATCGAAAACGACTTTGGCAAAGTCCTTGGGCGAAAGCCCGCACTTATTCATTACCCCTGTTAAAACCTCGGGCATCACCTTGGAGTAACTCTCATCCATAACCATACGGTCTTCCCAGGAACGAATGAAAGTGTCGTTTTCACTCCTCCACGTTGCCGCCAGTTCATCTGAGATAGAGTAGCTGTCTAAAATCTCAGCAATGACGTTCTTCTTACCCACAAGAATTGCTCCGGCACTATCTCCCAGAGCTTGTTCGTTTATCCCGGACGGAGGCGCCATTCTGGTGTCTGATGCTGCTACCAGAACGTTGCTGACCCGCCCAGCTTTCACAGCGTCCAGGGCAAATCCTAATGCTGTCGTCCCGGAGCGGAGCGAGCCCGTTATATCTGCTGTCTGAATATCCCGGCGCAGGTGTAGTGCCAGGGCCATTGTGGCTGAGCATAGCTTCTCCTTGTATGGAGATGTGGTAGTGGCAAAAAGGAGACCGTCAACTGTAGAGGTGTCTATTTCCCTCAGACAATCTATCGCTGCTTCCACAGCCATGGTCACACTATCCTCATCATAATAAGCAATTGCTCTTTCTCCGGGTATAGCAAAACCTCCCCAGGCCTTGGCAAAATTCTGTCGGTTTATGCGGTGCCAGGGGATATAGGCACCATACGAGGTTATGCCTATCATAGAAATCTCCTTTCAACCCCTGACAAGGGGCTTAAGCCCCTTGTCTACCCCAGCCCCTCTGCGTTCACTGACTGCTAGCCTATGTGTTCTATCCTGGTTATCGTTTTAGTGCCCTAATTTCCTACTCTGAGGATAAAACCTTAGCCAGCCTCTGAGTATAGTGTTGGTACTTGTTTTATGCCACGGCTCTTTCTTGACAACTCTAAAGGGGTAACACTATATGAGGTGGTGGTGGCATGGTGTAGACAACAGTGTTATCACCTGACATAATAGTACGAGTAAGTATAAGACAAACAAATGCTTCGAGCAAGAGCGAGCAGGGGCCTGGAGAGGAAAGAACATATGCAGAAAACAAGACTTCTCGTTGTAGATGATGAGGCTTTGTTCCGAGAGCTTTTATGTCGCACTTTGTCCGCAGAACCGGAGCTGGAGGTTATAGGGGCGGCAGGAGACGGGGAGACTGCGGTCCAACTTGCCAGGAAGGATAAGCCGGATGTGGTGATTATGGATATCGAACTACCTGGTAAGCTTGACGGGATTGAAGCAGCTCTACAGATCAAGAAGGAGAAGCCGCAAACTGGAATTGTTATCCTATCTGCTCACAGTGAGCGACGTTATGTGACAAGCTTACCCCTCGAGGATATACAAGGGTGGGCATATCTTTTGAAACAAACAGCGCCGGACCTGGCCACAGTCGTGCGCGCCATCGAAGGAAGTAAGGCAGGGATGGTGGTGTTGGACCCAACGGTAGTGGCGGGTCTGCGGCCCAGGCAAGGCTCGGCTGTGGCCAGGTTGAACCCCAGGCATCAGGAAGTGCTGGAGCTCCTCGCTCAGGGATATAGCAATGCTGCCATAGCTCAATTGCTGAAGCTATCCCGTAAGTCGGTTGAAACCTACATAAATGCCATATACCAGGAACTGCATCTTTCCCACGAACAGGATATCCACGCCCGCGTCAAAGCCACACTCCTCTATCTGGAAAGCTCTAGGAGCCGTCAAGGATAGACGAGGAAAATCGTCAAGCTGGCACTATGTTATCTGTCCTCAGAGCCGTTACTCTAGTTATGGGCGGGGGTGTAAAGGCCTTGCCAGGGGAGAGATGCATAGTGTACAGAGTTATTGTAGTTGATGACGAGCCAGAGTTTCGCGAATGGCTTAAGTCGTTGATGGAAAACAGCAAAGACTTCAAATTAGTGGGCGAGGCTAAAACCGGAACAGAAGCTGTTTACCTCATTCCATCCCTTTTGCCGGACCTTGTGATCGCAGATATGTATATGCCAGAGCCGGATGGTTTGGAGGTGGCCCGCTATGTTCAGAGCCATTTCTCAGGCATGAAAGCGATAGTTGTTAGTGCCTACGAGGAACGAGTCTATGAAAGGCTGGCGAGAGAAGAGGGTGCACTGGCGTTTATCCCAAAAGCGAGGCTTTCTCTGGATGCCCTGCGCCAGGCCCTGAAAGGGGAAGTAAAGCCGTGACCTCAGTCCCTTCGCCTGGAGCGCTTCTGATAGTGCACTTGCCGCCGCCTACCTCAGCATAGTCCTGCATCATCAATAAACCCCGTCCGCCGGAGACGCTCTTGGGTTCGAACCCCTGGGCATTATCGCGCAGAGTCAGGAACAGCCATTCCTTAGGGAGCAGCTTCAACCCAACAGTGATTTTGCTTGCCTTGGTATGTTTGACCACATTGGTCAGGGCTTCCTCGGCGATACGATATGCTGCAAGCCTCACCCCCTCCGAAATCAACTGAGGATTCAGCCTTTCCCGCCGCATGAGTTCTTCATCCAATTCCATCTCGATGTTCAAGGATACCTCAAATTGGTCTCCTAATGACTGAAGAGCCGCAACCAACCCTCGGCGTAGAATAGAGGGGTAGAGCCTGTGGCTGATGGGGCGGACGTGGTTATCCAGTAATTCGCCCAATTTCTGGCGCAGGTCTCGTATTTCTTGAGCCAGCTCCCCAGCCGGCGCCTTGCGCTCCAGTTCAGTAAGCCGATGCAGCAGGATGATAAGCCTGTTCTGGACTGACCCGTGGAGCTGCTGCGCGATGTCTCTGCGCACTGACTCTTGCGCAACTATAATGCGTTGCAGCGATAGCTGCAATTCCTCCGCTCTGGCCAGGGCTGCCGCATGTTCAACCCGTTCCTGTTCCGCTATCTTGCGTTCGGTGATGTCGCGAAAATTGGTGAGAATACCGCCTACAACCGGGTCGTTAAGGAAATTTCTAGCCATAACCTCAAGAGTACGCCATGAGCCATCCCTGTGTTGAGCGCGCAGTTCGCCTTGATATGTGGAACCGGGCTTTTTTACTAGTTCGGTGAATGTCTTAATGACGTCTGCCTTATCATCCGGGTGGATAAACATAAACGAGTTCTTGCCTTTGTGCCCCTCCGCCTTGTATCCCAACACGCGTTCAATTGAGGGGCTTTGGTAGAGGATGTCTCCATTGCTGTTGAGTATCGCCACATCGTCCAATGAGTTCTCGATCATCACCCGGAAATGCTCTTCCCTCTGCTTCAGCGCTTCCTGAGCACGCTGACGCTCGGTCACATCGCGGTAATTAATAACGATACCTTTAACCGCTGGATTATTCAGAAGATTATTTGCGATCCCTTCCATTATGTGCTCCGTACCATCCTTATGCAGGAAGTGGATTGCTGCCGGTACTGCCTGCGCCGGATGTTTGGCAAGTCTCTTGAATGTTTTGATAACTTTCTCTCTATCGTCCGGGTGAACAAAGTCGAGTATGCTCTTTCCAATCAATTCTTCAGGTTTAAGGCCCATTATTTTTTCCGCAGATGGACTTTCATAGCTGATCGTCAGGTCTTCATTTACAATCGCGATGCCGTCCAGAGAGTTCTCGATGAGTGCCCGAAAGTGTTCCTCTCTTTCCCGCAGCATCTCCTCTGCCCACTTGCGCTCGGTGATATCTCGGGCATTCACTACGAAACCCCTGACAGTGGGGTCATCGACAAGGTTATTCGTGATACCTTCAACTATATGCCATGAGCCGTCTTTATGCCGGAAACGTACCTCTAGGGCTACAGGTTGGCGGGGATTTTTGGTGAAGCTGTCGAAGTTGGCGGTGATATACTGTACATCTTCGGGGGAAAGGAACTCCAGTGCGTTCTTGCCAACTACCTCTTCCGGAAGGTAACCCATTATCCGTTCCACCGAAGGGCTCACGTAGCGAACGGTCATGTCGCTATTCGTAATCAGGCTGATGTCCATAGAGTTATCGATGAGTACCCTGAAGTTTTCCTCTCTTTTCCTGAGCGCCTCCTCAGCCCGCTTACGCCTGGTGACGTCTCTCATGACAGCGACCAGCGTTTTGGGAATTCCCTCCGCATCTTTGATGACCGAAGCGGCAAAACTAATAGCGATTTCCTCTCCAGCTTTGTTCACAGCGCCGATATCTATGTGTTCAGAGGTACCCTTTTCTAAGACCTCTTTAAAAGCCTCTTTTGCTCTCTCTCTGTCACGCGCTCTACGGTATGTGGGCAAATTAAGTGCAGGCGTTCCGACCAGTTCACTTGCCTTGTATCCGAGCAGTTTTTCAAAAGCTTTGTTGACATAAACTACTTTGCCCTCTGTATCTACCAGCATGACACCATCAGCCATCTCTTCTACGGCTGCTGATCTGACAAGTTTGCGCTTAAGCACTGTTGCGTCAATTCTGCCTATCTCGGAATTGGACTTCTCAAGTTCCGCGACACGCTTGTGAAGGGCTTCCAGTTCCTTTATGAGTTGGTTCCTGGTCTTCTCTGCTTCTTTGGCCATGGTGCCGCTCACCCCCAGCCGCTTTTTGCCGAGCATAGTTTTTAGGAGAAATCGACGGTGTATCGAAAATCATATCAAAAACACCAAATTTACGCAACTTGCAAGGAGGTTCTCTAGCGAACTGCGCTTGCATGGAAGAAAGAGAAATGGACAAGGCAGAAATATTAGCTCAGTTGTGTACTAGGCACTTGCGGGATTTTGACGAATGCCGGATGTGAAGATAGAATTATTAGGGCGAGTGCGTTTGTTTCTACCCAGTGAAATAAAGGTGTTGAAATATGAGAGTGGAAGAGCTCAGGAACTATGGCAAGGGCTTGATGGATAGTATGCCCGATCCCGAAATGATAGAACGTGAGGGTAAGATGAGGAGGAGGATGCACCAGGAGTTAGAGAGGGAGCTGGGGCGTACTGGTGCGACTGAGCTTATGTCTAGAATGAAGGAAGAGGCCGAGCACATGAAGGCCCAGGACTTGTCAAGTCTCAAGAAGCGTGGACTCCGCGACCAGAGATTTATTGAGTCAGTCATTAAGAGGATCGCGCTAATGAAGGCATTGGCGGATATGATAGGTATGGAGAAGGCATCAGCGTTACAATGCAGGCTGGTGGAAAATACCATATGGGAATTGATGTCACCGATGTGGCCATCGGTAGATGATTACAAGCGTTGCGGCAATTTCTTTGAGGCTTTCAAGAAATACGGCATGGCTGCTATGGTTGCAAATGCACGTGCCGGGCTGCACGATGTGGAGATAGTAGAAGACTCGCCCACCGCGCTTGCTTATAACGTCAAGTATTGTGTCTGGCATGAAGTGGCCAAATTGTTCGGTGACCCCTATCTGTGTTACCCTTCTACATGCTACGGCGATGAAGTCACTATCCCCAGGGTGTTGAGTCAGGCGGGGTGTCGGTTCAAGCGTGCCGGGACTTTAGCCCAGGGAGCACCAGTGTGTGACTTCAGATATGAGCTTCTTGCTCTTGACGACCATCAACGCTAGGTGATCCTATCTCGAATCATCACCACACCAAAGATAGTGGTAGAAATTGCTATCCCTCCTTTAGGGTGCAGCCAAAGACTACCTTGCCAATTGTTATATCCTATCCCCGTTCCTATAAGTTTCTTGTATACCGTTTCGCCGGTTTTGAAATCCATAGCAGTAAGATACCATTTGGATCTGCAGCAGGACACAACCCGGTCGTAGATATACACCAGACCATTACCCATGGATAGCCTGAACCCGCCGACGCTCTTCTCATTGGTTGACCATATCTCTTTGCAGGTATATGTGCCGTCTTTATTTCTTACAGCGTCTACGCGGGTCAGTCCCGGTTCGACGGGGCGGGAGAAGGGAAATGTATGGGGCCCCCAGTTATTCTCGACAATCGCCGAATATATCCCGTTGCCGTTGCCATTCTCGTCTGCATGCGCAAAAGCAATTGCTGTGAGGTCTGTGGCGCTCTTGCCTTCTGCAAATAGCGGCACGCTGCCCACGACAGCACCGTCTGAACGCTTAATAAATAGCAGATTTATCCGCGGCTCTGCATTGTCTGCAATAATAATCAGCCCCTCTTCCGGGGTACCCGTTATTGTCACCGACGTTCCCGAGCCCACGCTGATCAGGCCAGCCTTTCGCTCGGCAGCTTTGGAATACCCTGAGCGCCAGTCTATGACAGGGTTGCCCGTGCCATCGTGTCTGAAGCGGTACATAGCCTGGTCGGAGATGATAAAGACTCCATCCTCGCCGACAGCAAAGGAGTTCTCAACCAGCTCACCATGTATTCGCATCTGGCGAACCACACCGGTATCCATATTTATCGTGCCCACTACTCCCTGCACACTGGCGAACCAATAATATTTACCGTCCCAGTCCGGCAGCACAAAAGCTGGGCTATCGTCTGTACCGGGCACCATGTAAGATGAGAGGTCGTATTCGCGTACCAGCTCGAACTTTTTGCGTTTAACCATATCGGGAGCCTGGACGACCTGGACAGTATTCTTAGTTGTAGGCACTACAGCGCAGTCATTGTGGTCAAGGTAGAAATACATTCCTGCACCCAGATACTCCCAGGGCCTTATACCTTTAAAGAAAAAAGTCCAACTCCGGGGAGGCAGGTCATATGATGCCAGTTTCTCCAGAGTATCGGGATCCGTTAGCTCTAGCCACAATTTCATGCCGTTACCGCCGACCCCGACAAGACGTCTCTTGCTGTCGAAGGTAATCGTGCCGTATCCTCCAAAACCTTCCGTCCTCGAGATGATTTCTGAATTTATCCCGAGTGGTCCGCTTGCCTCATAGGTGTCACTGATATAGGCATCGCAGTGCATATTGCTGCCGGGATTGGGCGCCATAAACGCATGCTGGGGAACTTTCACATGAGGTACTGGATGGGAGAATTCTTGGGGATGGAATCGGATTAGCTTATCGCGCTCTGACACCGTAAAGCGAAGCGGACAGTTGGGGATAGGTTTTATCTTGCCCGGGCGCAGCTTCGTTATTAACAGAATACAAATAGCGCTGATTGCCAGCGAAGCAAGAGCTATGTATGACAGGATTTTCTTTTTCATTTTCGTCTCCTTTGCGGTTTTATCTCTTGGCCCTCACTATTTACTCTCCTACATTGCCTCCTTGTCTTACTTGGTCCCTATTGTTGACTTTCCCGTTGCGCTCTTTCCCTCGCTTGCTGGCTCAATGCGTTCATAGCCCAATGCATCGAATGCGAAGTGCCAGTTTTGGTTTATTTTTGTGATGATACTATCATCTAAGTTCTTATGTGCAAGCTTTTGGTAACCTGCTATGGAATCAAGGTAAGCGCGGAAGGCTGGCTCTGCCTCGGCGAATCCGGGCAGGCTTAGAGTCTCATATAATTTACGCAATTGAGCTAAGGGTTCCTTATCCAGGTCCTCATATCTCACCTCCACCAGATTGCCTGCCGGGATGAGTGCTTTATCGGCCAGCAGCCTCTGCATTAGCTGGCTATAGAACCGCAAGACCCAAATCTCGTGTTCGCCCGGGGCGGTTTCCTGCAGTTGTGCCCTCTCCATTACAACCCTATATAAATGCTGGGTGGAGCGGAATATATTGTAAGGATTACGGTAGATGTGGATGAATTTTGCATTGGGAAATAGTTCGAGCAAGGTTTTGATGCGTGCGCTGTCGGCGCAGTTTTTAATGACCAGTCGCTTGCCTCCGGCTTTCAGTGAGGCCTTGCGCAGAACTACGAGGTAGATTTCTTTCCATTTAGAGATGATTGATTCAGGGAGGTTATCGAAATTGGTGACATACCTTTCAAAGAAATAGGTAGCTCGTCGAGGAAAAGAATACATATGCAGGTAGGAATAGGGCGACATGTTGGCTATGGCAAGGTCTTCCTCTTCCGGGTTATCCAGTGAGAGGGGGATATTGTCTATTTCTCTGGTGGGATGCATTTTCTTGGCTATTTGGTTGAACGGCTTCTTAATTACTCTTTCATCAATCATAGATAAACCCGGGGCAAATGCTTGCCACATAGAGACACAGCCCAGATTCTCGTCATGGATCAGTAGATTATGCAGATGGGTTGTTCCACTTCGCCAGTGGCCAATTATAAAAATTGGTGAGGGGTGAACAACTGCTTTTCTAACAGTTCCACCGTATCGGAATGATTCGTAGAGTCTGAGGGGGCTTGTGAGCAGTGTGACCAGTGTGACAAACAATGCGCGAGGAATGAATTTTCTGTCTATGTCTCTGTTACCCAACAGTAGCTTTAGCCAACTGCGCGATGAGCCGAATATAAACGGGTGTTCGTAGAGGCGAGCGCGCCTCTGTTGAGCCATGGCACCTCCTTGAGCTAGCCTTCAGGCCGCATGCTGGTATTTGTCTTCACTCAATATAAATTACATTAATCGCTATCGTTTTTGGATACTTGGGGTAGGAGGGACGAAGCCTTTCTCTTCCAGGTAGCCCATGATATGTTGAGCGCACTCTTCCAAATCGCATTTGTCGGTCTCTATGACTATCTCAGGGGTCTCGGGCTCTTCATAGGGAGCACTCACACCGGTAAATTCCTTAAGCTCGCCCTTTCTTGCTTTCTGCCAGAGCCCTTTGGCGTCGCGTTTTTCACACTCGTTAACCGAACACTTGCAATAGACCTCAATGAACCTATCTTGGCGGTTCAATGCCCTGGCTTGCTCTCTGTCCTCCCGGTACGGCGATATAAAAGCAGTAATAGCAATCACGCCTGCATCGGCAAACAGTCTGGCAACCTCGCCAATCCGGCGAATATTCTCCTTGCGGTCCTCGGGCGAGAATCCGAGGTTTTTGTTAAGTCCATGCCGAATGTTGTCACCGTCTAACACATAGGAATTGCAGCCCTTTTCGAAAAGGCGTCGTTCCACCTCGTGGGCCAACGTAGATTTGCCGGAGCTGGGCAGTCCTGTCAGCCATAGAACAGTCCCCTTGTGCCGGTTTCTTTTTTCTCTATCCGCCTGAGTCACCAGGGGTTTGTGCCAGGTTATGTTCGTGCTCTTTTGCTCCGTCATCTCTCCTCCGGGATCATTTCCCTATTTTCGGAGGGCAGCCAAAATATGAGGGTTTGGCTTGAACCAGGTAAGCAGCCAGACAGACAGGCCACCGATTACAGGATGCACCTCGGTGAGGTTCAGCCCGTGGTAATGACACGTCTGTTTGTAACAGAATTGATGAATAAGGGGCTGCCCTGTTACCCGGCAGTAAAACCGAGCCAGCCCGTCCCGCTCATAAGTACAATAGTCGGTCTCGACTATATGCCAAATTATATCATCATTGTCAAGCTCTACCATAGCTTAATTTTATCACGAGGCGCGCCCGGAATTTCGTAGTTGCCTGATTTATCAGGCCGGACTGCCCAATGAATTGGGCAACTACAATCTTGAGAATTGCCTGGTATCATCTTTCTGTGATACTATCTAAGCTAACCGTGGGAAATCTAGATGTGGTAGCTATTTAAAGCTTTATTGAAGAATGACTATGTATGATTACAGGTTCGCTGGTGCATCTCTGACCGCATGGGCCCAGCTCCGTCATACCTGGATTGCGGTGAACAAGGTAGCCGAGACCAGGCTCGGCGAGATAGGCGCAACGCCGGAAAGCATCGCGGTGTTGTGGGCTTGCAGAGACTTTCCAGGCCCTTTACGCCCTGCCGAGATAGCGCGGCTGGTATTTCGGGCGCCGCATACTGTTGCGGGATTGCTCAAGCGGATGGAAAAGGAGGGGCTTGTAGTAAGAGTACCCAAAAAGCCGGGACACCCGTACACGGAAGTGAAACTAACCCGCAAGGGTAAAAAGGCCTGCGCACCGGCGATAGAGATTCTGAAGGATGTGATTGCCGAGACCATGTCCGTTATGTCGGAGGAAGAGCTCGAACAGCTTGGTAAACTGACCAGGCCGCTGCAACTCAAGGCGCTGGAGATGCTTAATATGAACTTGAAGCCGTCCCCAGGCAATCCTGAAGCAGTTACTATGCCAGTTAAAGTACATAAGAGATCCGAGAACAAATAGCAGTGTATCTTCGGAGGAATGCTGGAAAAGCTCACCACAGGAATGAAAATACTATCTTTTTTAGGGTAGCCTGGAGCACCCGCTCCAGGCCTAGGCGTGAGATTCTTCGCTAAAGCCCAGAATGACATTTTGACCTTCGCCTGAGCGGTGGGAGTATGACATGCGTGTACTAATTACTGGTGGCACAGGAAATTTGGGAGTTACTGTCAGTAGAGCCTTCGTAAAAGATGGATTCAGCGTACGCCTGCTGTGTCACAAAAAGAAGGCCAAAAGTCTAGATTCCAATTTAGAGGTCGTATGGGGTGACATAACCGAGCCGGATTCGGTCAAGAAAGCTGTGGACGGAGTGGATGCCGTAGTCCATATGGCAGGAATCATCCAGCCATTGACCGAGACAAAGCCAGAACTGGCCGCTAAGGTTAATGTTGGTGGCACTGAGACGCTAGTACGCTCGATTAAAAATCGTGGGGATAACATTCCCTTCGTCTTCACATCATCGGCGGCTGTTTTCGGTCCATGTCCGAATGCAACTGAACCGCTTAGCCCCGATCGCAACCCCAGCAACCCCACGACTGTCTATACGGAGACGAAGTTCAGGGCAGAAAACTTGATTAAAAATTCGGGGATTGGATATGTGATCTTGCGTTTGACCTCGGTACCGCACCAGAGACTGAGAATCAGTGAATTTAAGACCCAGATGTTTACCATACCCCTGAAGAACCGGATAGAGTTCTGTCATACAGATGACCTGGCTCTAGCCATCCTAAACGCTGTCAAGAATTTCGACAAGGTGAAAGGAAATACCCTGATGATTGGCGGCGGCCCCAGCCAGCAGATGCTGTTCGAAGACATGCTGCGTACTATCCTGGGCAGCTTTGGACTGCCCTTGCCGCCACGCCATAAGTTCTCCGTAGAGCCCTTTCCTTTAGACTGGTACGATACAACCAGGTCGCAGGAGTTGCTCAAATTCCAGAACAAGACTTTAGACGACTACTGCCGGGACTTAGCCGGAAAATTTCCCGCACCGCTCATAGCCTTAATGCGTCACTTTATCGGCCCGGTCTTCGGCAGGGTCGTAGTCCGAGTATTGTAGCGAATTATCTGAGGAAATCGACTCTAGGCCGTTTTTGCAACACCTTATAGGCCAGAGGTTCATTGACTTTATTCTGGTGCAATGTTTAGAATCAATCTCAATACCCCGAGCTTTTGAAGCAATCAATTAACCAAGAGGTTCATGATGAATTTACATGCAAATAGTGACATCAAAGCATTTTTTGAGCCTGGAGCAATAGCTGTAGTGGGTTCCATGAGAGAATGGGGCGGGCTCGGCTATACGGCAATAAAAAATATGCGTCAATTCAATTTCACAGGCAGAGTCTACCCTGTCAACCCGTCATACGAAGAAATCCTTGGTTTGAGGGTTTATCCGGACGTGGGTGCCGTGGATGACCCAATCGATCTGGCAATCGTGATTACGCCTAAGCAGACGGTGCCAGGCATCATCGACCAGTGTGCACATAAAGGTACCAAGGCTGCTATTATTGTATCCGATGGTTTTGCCGAGACCGGAGAGACCGGGGCCGGCCTCCAGCGACAGCTTGTTGAAATAAGTCATCGCAGCGGGCTCCGCATCTTGGGGCCTAACACCATCGGCACCCTCAACACCGAAAACGGTCTGGTGACTAATCCCTATTTCATTAGCTACGATAAGATTCATAAGGGGAACATAGCTTACTGCAGCCAGAGTGGCATTGTTGGCGCCCAGGGACAACCTCTGAAAGACGAGGCTTATCCTATCAGCAAAATGTGCGACCTGGGCAACAAGTGCGATGTGAATGAGGTTGACCTTTTGAACTACCTCTCACATGATCCTCAGACCAGTGTAATTGCCATGCATATTGAGGATGTTAAAGATGGCCACAAATTCATCGATACAGTCCGGAAAGTGGCAGCGCGCAAGCCGGTGTTGATCTTGAAACCGGGGCGAACCGAGCGGGGTGCCAAAGCTTCTGCCTCTCATACAGGGTCGCTTGCTGGAAGCGAAAGAATCTATGATGCTGCGTTCAGGCAGGCCGGTGCTATTCGTTTAAATACCTGGCGGGAATTTTGGGAAATACCCAGGGTGTTCGTTAATCAGCCGCTTCCCCAGGGCAATAGAATCGGCATCATCACTTTTACCGGTGGGGTGGGAGTAGTATCGGTTGATACTGCGGAAGAATGCGGTCTGACCATCGCGGACTTTTCGCCAGCAACAGTTAGCAGGTTGTCTAAGTTGTCTCTCCAGCTTGCTAGAAATCCAGTTGACCTGGGTCCGCTTATACCTGTTTCAGATAACCCACTGCCTGTTCTGGAAGAGACAATCGCCGCAGTGCTGGATGACTCAAATGTAGATTGTGTAGCTGTTACTCTCTATGCTAGCTCGGGCGCAGAAACACCGATATATATGGATATACTTGGCAGATTGATGAAAAATGTTACGAAGCCAGTGAGCTTCTGGATCTATGGGACAGACCTCGCCGCCATGGAAGAACTGTCACGACAGGTACAAGAACGTGGATTGCCAGCCTACTTCGATATCGAACTTACCATAAAGTCACTTGCCGTCGCTGCCGATTACTCTAGGGTCAAATCCAGCTTGAATTCGGGGCTCATCGACATATCTCCTGGAGCAAAGCAGACCCAACCTTAAAAATTGACAACGATATTGCTGTCAAGTAAGCTGGACGCAGCAATGAACCGACGCACAATTATTAAATCTATAAGCACAGGATAGGGGCATCTCTGCTGCGCGTGGAAGGTCTACTGAGGAGGATGATTATATATGGGTTTCACATGGTTGGACTATTATGACCTGGACGAGTTGTTCTCTGAAGAAGAGAAGATGACCAGGAACGAAGTCAGGGAATTTATGGAACAGGAGATTAAGCCGCATATTGTCGACGCTTTTCATCATGAGAAACCCTTCGATGTCAAGAAGCTGGCTCTCAAAATGGGGAGACTGGGGATTATTGGTGCATTTGTTCCTCATGAATATGGGGCCGCAGGCACGAACTATGTAACATATGGACTTATATGCCAGGAAGCAGAAAGGGTGGATAGTGCACTCAGAAGCCTGATTGTAGTTGAATCGGCACTGGTAATGTATCCTATACTGAACTTTGGTTCAGAGGCGCAAAAGCGCAGGTGGCTGCCTTTACTAGCAAGGGGCGAGGTAATCGGGTGTTTCGGGCTGACAGAGCCGAACCACGGGTCGGACATAGCCTCAATGGAGACTGTGGCGAAAAGGGACAGCGATGGGTGGATTATCAACGGGACAAAACAGTGGATAAGCGAAGCAGCAGTTGCTGATATGGCGGTTGTTTGGGCTCGCACAGATAAAGGGATTAGAGGTTTCATAGTGGAGCGCGGCACAGAAGGCTTTAGCCAGAGTTTCCAAAGTCGGAAAGGTTCCATGCGGGCGGGGGACGTTGGAGAGCTGGCTTTTTCCGACTGCCGGATACCGGCCGATAATATCTTGCCGGAATCAAAAGGGATCGGGTCCGCTTTTTCATGCCTGAACATAGCCCGCTACGGGATATCGTGGGGGGTGGTAGGGGCTGCTATGGACTGTTATGAGACAGCTCTGAACTACACTAAGGAAAGGATACAGTTCAACGCGCCTCTCGCATCGTTCCAGCTAGTGCAGGAAAAACTTGTGAAAATGTTAATAGAGATTACCAAGGGTCAACTGTTATCTTACAGGCTGGGGAGACTCATGGATGAAGGAAAGGCAAGGCCGCCTCAGATTTCAATGGCTAAGAAAAGTAATGTAGCTATGGCACGGAGCTGTGCCATGACTGCACGCGTGCTGCTGGGGGCCAATGGCATATCTCTGGATTATTCCCCGATAAGGCATATGGTAAATCTCGATGCGGTATATACCTATGAAGGAACCGATGATATGCACATGCTGATCGTGGGACGTGACATAACCGGATTTTCTGCATTCGAAGGCCCAAAATCTCACAAGACCGGGAATAAAGGGGCCTGAACAACCTATATTAACCATATTTCTTGACTTTTATAAATTAACGGGAAAGTACAGAGTCCGGGGTTAAATATGAAACAAGTTGTTATTGCCAGTGCTGTGAGGACACCTATTGGCTCCTACTGCGGTGCTCTCCGTGATGTCCCTGTAGAAAAACTTGCTGCGGTAGTTCTAAATGAATGCATAAAGCGGTGCGGGGTTAAGCCGGATGAAGTTGAAGAGGTTGTTTTAGGGCAATCATATGCCAACGGTGAAGCTGCCAATTTGGCCCGCATGGCTTTGCTTGAGGCGGGGTGGCCGGTCGAAATTCCGGGATTTACTCTGGATCGCCGCTGCTGCTCTGGCATCCAATCAGTCTGGTCTGCCTCGATGTTGATCCAAACCGGGGAAACTGAGATTGTTGTTGCTGCTGGCGCTGATAGTATGAGCCGCGCCGAATTCTATATACCGGGTGAATATATTAAATGGGGGTTAGGCGGAAAAACAGACCGAAAATGGGGGTTTTCCCCAAGGGGACACGGCAGCCTCGAGCTGTGGGGAATACCTCTCTACGACAGGATCCTGCGCGGAAGGCCAATGCATCAGCCCATTGACAGATTCGGAGAGCTCAATTCAATGATGACCTGGGCGGAAACGGCAGCGAAGAGAGAAGGTATTAGTCGTGAAGAGGCTGATAGATGGGCGTTACGCTCACATCACAGAGCAATCGCAGCAGCAGACGCTGGCAGATTTAAGGAGGAAATAGTTGCCGTTGAAATACCGCAACGTAAGGGGAATAAATCGATCATAGCCGCGGATGAAACGCCGAGGCGGGACACCTCATTAGAACAGCTTGCCGGCCTCAAGCCCATCTATGAGGGTGGAATCTGCACCGCCGGCAACTCCTCCAGCGAAAATGATGGGGCTGCTGCAGTCGTCTTAATGACACCGGAAAAGGCGAAAGAGCATGGTATTGAGCCCCTGGCATATCTGAGGTCATTCGCTGTTGCAGGTGCAGACCCTGCTTTAACTTATCCATCTGTTCCGGTAGCAGTTAACCAAGCCCTTAAAAAGTCTGGCCTTCGTATAGATGAAATAGATTTAATTGAAATTCAGGAGGCATTCGCTGCCCAAACATTGGCGGATATAAAGTTGATGGGAATAAATGCTGGAGACCTTGACAAAAAGGTAAACGTAAATGGCTCCGGTATTTCTCTGGGGCATCCAATTGGTGCGACAGGTGTTATGAGATTGGTGACGCTGACTCATGAGATGGTGAGGCGCAAGAGTAGGTATGGCTTAGTAACAATCTGTGGCGGTGGCGGGCTGGGGATCTGTGCAATTATAGAGAGGATTTGATTTCAACAGGCTCAATTACAGCCATAGTCAGCCTCTATGAATTCAGCGAGCCGCATAGCGGCTAAGGATTCTACTTTTTCAATGCTCCGGCCACAATCTCGGCTAAATCCAGCACCTGCACTTTCTCATCAGCTTTTTTATCTTTCAGCCCATCTTCAAACATAGTCAGGCAGTACGGGCAGCATACACAGACCGTCCTCGGGTCTTTCTCCAGGGCCTGTTCGACGCGCGTTACATTGATACGTTTACCAGTGCTTTCCTCCATCCACATTCGCCCGCCTCCAGCACCGCAGCAAAAAGATTTTTCGAGGTTACGTTCTATCTCGGTTGGTACACGGTGGGTCACCGAGGTAATAACCTGACGAGGGGCTTCGTAAATACCATTGTAGCGTCCCAGATAGCAGGAATCATGGAACACTACATTGCCCAGGTCTTTGCTCCCATTCAGGCTCAGCTTACCTGACTTGATCAGGTCATGGAGCAATTCGGTGTGATGGATAACCTCCAGCTCTATCCCATACTGACGATAATCGTTCTTCAGAGTGTTGTAGCAGTGCGGGCACTCGGTAATGATCTTCTTGACGCCCCTGTCCTGGAAAATTTTGACATTGTCTCTAGCCATGCGGTCGAAAACGAATTCGTTGCCCAGACGGCGCAAGCTATCGCCGCAGCACAATTCATCCTTCCCCAGGATACCCCAGGAGATGCCGGCAGCATTCAGGATTTGGGCGATGGACAAGGTTACTCGCCGGCTGCGGGCGTCGAAAGCGCCGAAGCAGCCCACATAAAACAGGTATTCTGTTTTGCCCGCCTCAAAAGGCTTGACATCCATATCTGCTGCCCACTTTGTTCGATCGGAAGGCACGATGCCCCAGGGATTACTGCGTTGCTCAATGTTCTCAAAAAAGGGCAGTAGTTCATTAGGGAACTTAGCCTTCATCTCTACCAGGTTTCGGCGCATATCCACAATCCGGGGAACATGCTCAATGAACACCGGGCATACTTCCATACAGGCACCGCAGGTGGTGCACGCCCAGAGAACCTCGTCAGCTACACTGCCCTCTTCGCCTCCACCGATTAGGGGCATATTCGTTGCCTTGTTTTGCGCAATCAGGGGGCCATTTTTCAGCAAATTAACCTTAATATCATGCATGACCAATCTGGGATTTAACAGCTTGCCGGTAAAGGTGGCAGGACACATATTCGAACAGCGGCCGCACTCGGTACAAGTATAAGAGTCAAGCAAGCCTTTCCAGGGAAACTGGTTTACTTGTCCTACACCGAAGACATTGTCTTTCTTAAACTCCTCGGGGTGCTGGGTGTTGACCTTAGTCATACTTCTGAAAAAGACGTTGGGTATACCCGTAAGGATATGCATGTGCTTGCTATAAGGAAGATAGTTCAGGAAGCTCAGCAGCACTACAGCGTGGAGCCACCAGAAAGCATTGGCATAGGCTCCCAGGCTTCCTGCCGAAGCGCCCGAGAAAATATGAGAAAACGCATTAGATATAGGCATGTATTTGGCAGCGATTTCTTTACCCTGGGCTATCTCGGTGCCGTGCAGGCTGAAAAAGGCTAGCATCAGCACACCAATCAGTCCCAGAATGGTGAAGGCATCTCGGCTGCGTGCCTGAATATAGTATGGCGGGAAAACCAGGCGGCGAATGACCGCAATGCAAACTGCTAGCAGGGCAAGGATCGATACGACATCGAAGATATAAGAAAGTGCGTAGTATGCGCCGTGAGGCAGCCTCGAGAAACTGATAACATTGGGGGACAAGCCGTGCAGCAAGAACTCAGTGTTAGCAATCAATAAGATGGTGAAGCACCAGAACAGAACAAAATGGTTTAAACCGAAACGGTATCCATGATTGACAGTACATCGCTGCCCGAAGGCGAAATATATCACGCCTTTGATGCGCTTCCCAACATTCCTGAAGCGGTTTTCGGGCTTGCCCAGAAGCACCAGGCGAAAACGCTTGAAGCAGCTCCAGCCAAAAAGCGCTGCAGCGACCACAAAAACGGGTATAAATACGGCAACATTAACCGACACAGCTTACTCCTTGTATAATTCTAGGCATCTCGATATATTTAAATTACGCTTTGCCGCGTGATTCCCTGATACGTTTGATAAGAGCCGGGACTACCTGGAAGACATCGCCCACAATGCCGTAAGTAGCAACCTCGAATATGGGCGCCTGCTTATCTTGATTGATAGCTATGATTACGTCTGAAGTTTGCATGCCAACCAGGTGTTGAATCGCGCCGCTGATGCCGCAGGCGATATAAATCTTGGGTCTGACAGTCTTGCCTGTCTGGCCGACCTGGCGGTCCACAGGCATCCATTTGGCCTCCACCACAGCTCTTGAACAACCTACCACGCCACCCAGTTCGTCTGCCAGTTGTTGCAGCAAAGCAAAATTCTCTTTGGCTTTCATGCCTCGCCCGCCTGAGACAATTATGTCCGCTCCTTCCAAATCTATGCATTCCGCTCCTTTAGCGTCCTCAACCACCTCCAGCACCTTTACAGCGATTTCCTCTTCCTTAATTGGCACGGCTTCGCGGATAATCTCGCCTTTACGTGATTTGTCATAGCTTGGCATAGTCATAACATGCGGCCGTACTGTTGACATTTGCGGCCTCGTCCGCTCCGTCAAAATCGTAGCCATGATATTGCCGCCGAAAGCTGGACGTGTCTGTAGCAGGAAACCCTTGTCATCTATAGCCAGTCCGGTACAATCAGCAGTCAAGCCGGTACTTAGTTTCGTAGCCACGGCTCCTGCTAAATCCCTTCCCAAACCAGTAGCGCCTATGAGCATAATCTCAGGCTTGTACTTTTCCACCAGATAGCAAATGGCTTTATAATAGGCCTCGGTGCGATAGTAATGAAACACCGGACTGTCTACTACATAGACCTTGGAAGCTCCATAGGCAATGGATTCCTGGCAAAGGTTCTCGACTTTATCGCCAATGACCACCGAGCACAGCTCAACTCCCAATTTCTTGGCCAGCTCAGCCCCCGCACCCAGCAGTTCCCAGGAAACCACAGCGGGATCGCCTTCGGTATGCTCCACGAAGACCCAGACGCCTTTGTACTCCTTTATCTCGGCTAAAATAGCAGCTTCCTCAGCGCTTACTTCTTTGACGCCTGTTTTTTTCTCTTTCGCTGCTATTTCGGCAAGAATCTTCTGTTCCTCTGGAGTGAAATACATCTCTATAGCTTCAGCGGGGCAAATCTTCACGCATTTGCGACAGCCAATGCATTTCTCTGTATTGATGACCGGCTCACCCTTCTCATTCATCTCTATTGCGTCTTTGTTGCAGGAAGCCTCACAACGGGCTCCACAAGCGATACATTTACCCGGGATGAGCCGAGCTACGCCTCGGGGTCTTTTAATCCTTTTCTCTTCTTCCATAAATATGTGCCTCTACTGATTTAATAATTGAGCAAGTTCAAATTCATCATAGACAGATTATTCCTTTTTCTGTCAGCTTATCTAAAAGGAGCTTGGCGGTTTCCTCGGGTTTGTTGACTCCATCGCCCAATATCTCGCCTTTGGCTCTCTCCGGCGAAAAGATTTTGCGTACCTGCGTGGCAGACCCCTTAAGCCCGATAGTGTCCTCTCTCAGTCCCATTACCTTGTTATTCCACAACGCCACCGGGGCATCCTGTGACATCAGTCGCTTCGGCACAATAGGATAGCGTGGGCGATTTGCTCGCCGTAGTATTGAAATCATCGCCGGTAATGGTGACTCTACTATCTCGTACCGACCTTCCAGTCTACGTCTGACCTTCACCTTTTTAGCCTGTAAGTCTACATTTACGATGAGGTCGACCAGCGTTAATTGTGGATAGCCCAATCGAGTGGCAATGCCCGGTCCAACCTGAGCCGTGTCTCCATCAATGGTCTGCTTACCACACATTGCAATAGCTATCTCTTCCTGCTGTCCAAGCTTTTTGATAGCTTCTGCCAAGGCCGCACTGGTAGCCAGGGTATCTGCTCCACCGAAAGCGCGGTCACTTAAAAGTATAGCCTCATCCGCTCCCAGAGCTAGAGCTTTTCTCAACGTAACCTCAGTGTTAGGGGGTCCCATTGAGATCACTGCTACGCGGAAGCCGTATTTATCCTTCAATCTCAGGCTTTCTTCCAATGCATGTGCATCAAACGGATTCATGATGAAAGGCACACCTTCTCTAATCAAAGTCCCCGTAACCGGGTCGACTTTGACCTGGGTAGTATCTGGTACTTGTTTGACGCATGTGACTACTAACATATGTCGCTCCGCCTAGTATCGAACTTTACAGAAGATTTGGGGGCAGACTACCTCACATATTAAGCTGTAGAGCACATTGCATAAAACTCTTCTATGTAACATGCTCTACAGCAGTTCGACTTCAAAAATAGATTCTTAAGTCCACCATCCCCTGAGTACTTATTCCTATACTTCTTGGGCTTTACTCTAATTTCTGGTGAGGCCTATTCAGCTTTCAGGCTCCTCAAACGATTCCAAAACTCATACTTAGGAGTAAAAATTGGTCGGTAACGAGCAAACAATCATAATTATTCCTGGTATATGCATATGGGCTGCTGCTATAGGTTATCAGCTCTATTTGAGGTAGCCTGGCACTGAATATGAGGTAACTTAATCCGGAATTTTTCATCTCAGCCGTTGGGTGGGGGAAACCTTCCTTCCCAGTTTTCCCATAGTGATTATGCTTCATCTGTACCTGCGTGTCAAGCCCCCGCATTGACTCATAATTATTGTTACCGAAAGTGGCATCGTTGCGTCAAAATTAGTGTTACCGAAGGAGGTAGAGGTGACACGACGCAGCATACTGGAATATGCACAAGAATTACGGAGCCGGTATTTCAAGGCTTCAAAAGAAGCGAAGGGAAAGATGTTGGATGAATTTACGCAGGTTGCAGGCTTACACCGTAAGACAGCCATCAGGTTACTGAATCGGAGAAGCAACCTCAGGTTAAACCGAAAGCGCGGTCGGGCACGGGAATATGGTACAGGAGTAGCCGCAACACTGAAACAAATCTGGGAAGCCAGTGACTTGCTGTGCTCCAAGCGACTTAAGCCGTTCATGCCTGAGATGATGAAAGTGCTTCGGCAGCACGGCGAGCTGCGGATCGACGCCTCGATGGAAGCCAAACTCTGCCGGATGAGCCCATCCACCATCGACCGGCTGTTGCGACCCTACCGCCGATTGGGAGGCCGAAAGTCACTGAGCACTACCAGGGCGGGGAGCCTGCTCAAGAGTTCCATACCCATCAGGACCTTTGCCGATTGGCAAGAGAACAAGCCTGGTTTCATGGAAACAGACCTGGTAGCTCATTGTGGTGAGAGTACCGAGGGCTTTTACCTGAATACGCTCTGTGCTGTAGACGTAGCCAGCGGCTGCAGGCCAGGCTGGGATACCTGTCGCCGGCCACTTATGCCCAAAAATACTATGCCGGGTTACTGGCAGCATGAAAGGTCTGGTGTCCACTATTGACATCCGACCCCAAAGAATCGAGGAGGTTATGCCACTTTCTAAACATGGCACAACCTCCTCGACGAGGCTAGGGTAATTGGGGAAGGTTGCCCCAACTCCCCATGGACTTTTGAGGCAACTCGTTGACTAAAAAGGCAAGCAGTTCTTTTAAGGCAAAGCCCCTCAAGGGAGAGGGATTGAAGTTCTCCCTCCCCTTGAGGGAGGGAATAAAAGGGAGGGGGATTCTTTTTAGAGGCTCGGGACGTCACGGGATAGGCCTGACCATGATTGTTTGATCTCGCGCTGGCCCTACGGAGACCAGGCTTACCGGACAGCCGATTAGCTCCTCCAGCTTCTTCACATAGGCCTTGGCCTGCGGCGGGAGCTTTTTGAAGCTGCGGATGTCGGTGGTAGGGCATTGCCAGCCTGGCAACTCCTCGTAGACCGGCTGGCACTTTTCAAACAGCGCCTGACTTGCCGGCGGGCGGTGATAGGTGGTGCGACCTACCTTATAAGCGGTGCAGACCTTGATGGTGGGGAAGGTGTCGAGAATGTCAAAACGGGTGATGGCGGCTGAGGTCAGACCGTTAATCTCGGAACTGAAGCGAGCGACAACACCGTCGAACCAGCCGCACCTGCGGGGTCGTCCCGTGGTCGTGCCGTATTCATGGGCCCGTTCCCTGATCAGGTGCCCGCATTCATCATGAAGCTCTGTAGGGAAAGCCCCTCCTCCCACCCTGGTGGTGTAAGCCTTAAACACTGCGATAACGCCGTCGATTTTTTTCGAGCCTATGCCCAGCCCCATAGACAGAGAGGCCCCGCCTATTGCTGTCGAAGTGACATAGGGATAGGTGCCGAAGTCCAGGTCGAGCATGCTCCCCTGCGCCCCCTCAAGCAAGACCATCTCGCCTTTTTTGAGCGCCTCTCTTATTATCACATCGGTCTCGCGGACGAAAGGAGCCAACTGGTTTGCGTATTTGCAGTATTTCTCGTAGACCTCGTCCAGAGCCAGAGGTGCAGCACCGTACAGCTTGACCATTACGTTGTTCTTATATTCCAGCACAGTGCTGAGCCGCTTCCGGAAATTCTCTTTATCCAGCAGGTCGCAGATGCGTATCCCCATGCGGGCTATCTTGTCCACAAAGGCAGGGCCGATGCCTTTGAGGGTAGTCCCTATCGCCCCCTTGCCCCGCGACTTCTCCTCCAGACCATCGAGGAGGATGTGATAGGGCATAATCACGTGGGCGCGGTCGCTGATAAACAGGTTGCTTACGCTGATGCCGGACTTCTTGAGCGTTTCGACCTCCTCCAGGAAAGCAGCGGGGTCGATAACCACGCCGTTGGCCATGAGACAGGTCACGCCGGGATAGAAGATGCCCGAGGGGATAAGGTGCATCTTGAACTCGCCCAATTGATTGATGACGGTATGTCCGGCATTGTTACCGCCGGAAAACCTCACCACGAACTTAGCTTTCTCGGCGAGCAGGTCTACTATCTTGCCCTTACCTTCGTCTCCCCATTGGCCTCCGATGACTGCGAATGCTGGCATTTTCTAACCCTCTTTCAGTTTACTAGCAGATGAGATGGCGGAGAGGGTGGGATTCGAACCCACGGGCCAGTTACCTGACCACACGCTCTCCAGGCGTGCCTGTTAGACCGCTCCAGCACCTCTCCACGGCTTTGCCGCCCTGACGGCAATACTCTGAACTATTCAGTTGATCATGGCGGAGAGGGTGGGATTCGAACCCACGGTTGCCTTACGACAACACCGCTTTTCGAGAGCGGTACCATAAACCACTCGGACACCTCTCCCAGCTTGGGAATTATACTGATTAATCAGGTGGATGTCTAGTTTTTCTAGCACTTTGCTAATAAACTCAGCGACATGGGGCAGCACAAGTGAAGCACTCTTCCGGGGCGAGTTGGGGGATGTGTAAAAGAGAAGGCGGATGCACGCTGGGTATCAGGGGCTTAGTCATCATTATGCACCCGATGCTGCAAAGGCTTCCTCTCGCCTATCGCGCATCTTTGCAGGCCCGCAGTTCCTAGAACGCTTGGTCGCCCCGTTCAAACTCAGGCCTACCGAGGTTATGAGGAAGGTGGGCTATAAGACCTAACAACGGTGCCTGGGGGCTTCTCAGTGACAGGGGAGACTCAGCGTAGGAGTTCGGGAGTCTACAACCTCAATCTCCACTGGTGCTCTCCCCTCGATAGACTCCCATTCTACTCCGTACTCTGTGCAGGTAACGCATTAACTGCGTCGCAGACCTTGTTAATAATTACTGCAAAAATTATAAACACAGCGATGCCTGTGGCAATGTCAAGGAATGGTATTATGCTCGCCACAGTCAGAATAGATAAGGCTAGAAATAAACCATCTGGAAGTTTGGGGGCCGCCTGCAACCGATGGCGAGCCACATAATCGTTGTAATCCTTTGCGAATCCCCAGTAAGCCTCAAATACCCAATATAGGTTGAAGAATGGTATAAACAGGAAGCCAAGTGCTTTGCACGGGCTCGCTCTGGCATGACCATCTTGTATCAAAGCCCACGCCTTGTAGATAAACATCCAAGATACGACAGCCGAGTAGACCATTAGCGGTATGCCAAGGATTAGCAGCGGCCACCATACCAGCCAGCCCATCCCGAGCACCACCATCCCCACGATTCCCGCCCATACGTATGAGACTAGATAGAAATCTTTTGACATCGGGTGCACGACAACCGACTGCTTTCATTTTGCTTCATCAGGAGTTGTTATCCTATGCTCTGTCTGGGCAACTGCGACTTTGGGCATTTCACTTCGGCGGGGTATGGAGAGTCACCTCCCATTTCTGCGTGTCAACGTTCCAGAACAATAGTGGGGGCAGCGCTATGATTGCTCCTATCACCATCCCAGCAGCGCCACCAAAGCCACCAATATGCCCGTTTGCCCAAGCCCAAAAACAGAGTGACCCGATGCCCAAGCCGATAATAGTCATGAACAAGGCAAGCACATCATTCGCTGTTGGTATACGTCTACGCAATATTCTCCTTTCCTGTATTTAGCCTTGTGACCGAGTCCCAACTACTGGCATGTTCTACTCCGCTCTTTTTATACGACACCCATGCAAGAAAGTCAAGACCTGACGAGAGCGGCAGCGAAGACGGTCAACATTTGCCTAGCGGGTATCGGGCTGCTACAATTTATGAGCATTTCTTACGGGAGGATTAGTGTGAGAGAACAAGGTAAGAGTGATTGTGAACAACACGAGGTGGGACTACTGGGAGTGCTGGAAATATTGAGACGGATGGAGTGGAAGCAAGGCGAACTTGATAAGAAGAAGGCAGCGGCACAGTGGCTAGCTACTGTAGCATTGGGAATAGTTGCGGTCGGCCTCGGTGCACTAACTATAATGACAAGGCCGTACCCTTTTGGGATGGAAATGGCGGTGACGGCGCTCCTTTGCTTGGGAGTGGTGCTTTGGTTTGTGGCTGCGTTCAGATTATCCCCAAAGGTGTCTTCAACACAACGGAAAGCCGACCTAAAAGATGTACGCGTTGCTGGGCATGGATTTTAGCTAACCGTTAGCTAACGTACTCGGCGTATAGAGGCGTACTTTTGGAGCTTTCAGCTTCAGGGAGGCCCTCTCACGAGTGCAAGCTATGCGCTTTTCGAGAGCGGCACCATAAACCACTCGGACACCTCTCCGCATAGCTATTTTGTTGTTAAAGTTTTGTTGTATTGTCCTTGCTGTGCTATGATGTATTTAGTGTTGCCAACGGCATATTCTAACGAAGTGATATTGTCTGGTCAAGCTCGCCGCAATGATATGTACGATATAGGAATGGGGGTCGAAGAAATATGATTCATATCGGGATGGATCCCAATATCTTCACTGCTGGCTCTTTCACTATGAGCTGGCATGGGCTGTTCACCGGGCTGGCTGTCCTGGCTGCTGTGATACTGGCGGCGAGACTGGCTAAGGAAAAAGGTTTTATCAGCGAGGATGTCTACGCAATTGCTCTCTGTGGTGTGATCGGGGGGATAATCGGTGCCAGGCTGTTCCACGTTATCGATAAGTGGAGCACTCTCTATCAGGACGACCCGATAAGAGTTCTGTATTTCTGGCAAGGTGGGCTGTCCCTCTACGGAGCCCTCGTCGGCGGCTTTGTTTTCGGCATAACTTATGCTGCTATACGGAAAATGCCCCTGGGGAAGGTTGCTGACCTGGCCGCTCCCGGCATGATACTGGCTCAGGCCATAGGCCGCATTGGCTGCACGATAAACGGCGATGCCTACGGCACACCTACTTCGCTGCCCTGGGGTGTTCTCTACACTAACCCCAATGCAGCGGCTACCGCCGGTCCCTGGGTAAACGGAGTGTTGGTGGCAGGCCACCCCGTGCCTGTTTATGAAATTATCTACGACCTGCTTATCCTGGCCCTGCTGCTGCGCCTGCGCAAACGCCTGAAAAATGACTGGATGCTTTTCCTTATCTATGCTTCGCTCTATTCAGTGGGTAGGTTTGGGCTCGACTTCCTCAGAGGTGATGAGACAGTGGTGCTGGGTCCGTTCCACCAGGCGCAGGTCATTTCACTGATAGTAATGGTGATAGTGGTTCCCCTGCTTATCTGGCTTGCCCGACGTCCTGCACCACAAGCTGCAGAGGCTGACTAACAGGAACGCCTGCACCAGGACAGGATCATTTCACCGCAGAGGACGCTGAGGTCACAGAGTCGGAAGCGATTTCCTAATTACCCCGAACCCCTCCATGTTCTCTGCGTTCTCCGCGGTTATACAGTCCTTCGACAATCCTTCGGCAGGCTCAGGACAGGGCTCAGGGCGAACGGGTAGCGGGTTAGCGCCACCTGCGGGGCTTGTTGCGGGAGGGCTTGGAGTCCTCCGCAGGCTTGGTCTGGCTTCGATAATCCGGAGCAGAGATGGGGATGACATTGCTCAGCTTCGGGTCCATCAAGCGCGAGCTTAAGCGCCCTTCGATACCCTCCAGAAAACCGGCGACGGTGGTCACGGTGGGCAGGCGCGAATTGTAGCGGTAGTTCAGTATTTGATATAGCTTCTCCTGCGCCCAGGGGGTGCTGCTCTCTGTGCCCAGGTCGTCCAGAATGAGCAGCGGGCTGGTCTTCACTTTCTCAAAGACCTCGTCGTAAGTCACCTTGCTTTCCGGGCTGAAGGTAGAGCGGAGGTGGTCGAGCAGGTCCGGCACCACTACGAAGAAGACGGGTCTTCCCGCCCTCAACTGATGGTTAGCGATGGCGGCCGCCAGGTGGGTCTTGCCGCAGCCGTGCACGCCTAAGAAGACAAGCCAGTCTTTAGGCGACTCAGCGAATTGCCGGGCTTCTCTTAAAGCCATTTGCAGGCTCTCTCTCCCCTTCTCGTCGGCGTTCATGCCGCGGGCATCGAAGGTCTCGAAGGTCTTGTCGGCCAGAAATTCCAGAGCCAGTCCGCCTATCTGCTGAAAGAGCGGCAGTTGGGGCCTCTCCAGTTCGCACTGCCGGGCCAGGGCCGGTTCCTGTAATCTGGCAGCCAGCCTTTCGTCTAACTGCTTCAGGCTATTGACGGTGACTACAGTGGGAAGCTCACCGTTGAACCTGTGGTTCAGTATCTGAAACAGCTTCTCCTCAGCCCAGGGTGTGCTGCTCTGCGTCCCCAGATCATCCAGCACCAGAAGCGGGGCGTTGCGCACCCGCTCGAAGAGTTCATCGTAAGCAACATCGCTGCTCGGGCTGAATGTAGTGCGCAGGTGGTCGAGAAGGTCAGGGACAATCACGAAGAATACAGGATATCCCTCTTTGAGGCGGTAGTTGGCTATGGCGGCTGCCATGTGAGTCTTTCCGCAGCCGCTGGGGCCGCTCAGCACCAGCCAGCCCTTGGGGTTTTCAGCGAAAGCCCTGGCTATCTGATAGCATTGAGCAAACCTCTCCTGATTCTGGGGGTCGCTGCTGCGGCCGCGGGGCAGCAGATTGTCGAAGGTGAGACGGGTCAAAGGCCCCAGGTTGCTGTAGCGCTCCAGGCGGGTGAGGCGTTCCTGCTCGAACTCCTTTGCCGTACACTGGCAGGGCACTACTTTACCGAAGTCAGGATGTCCGAAGGGGACGTCGTGGCGCAGCCAGCCCTTCCCTTTGCAAAGAGGGCACTCGTTATCGCTGGTTTCTTCGGTATCCTTATCTTTTGAGGAGGTGGCCATATCGTCTGCGGTACTCTTCGGGGCTTGAGTCCGCTTTAGAATATCGCCCAGGCTCTCCATCATGTTTGCCCTCCGCTGCCCATCTCTCCAGGATGCGGGAGATGTATCTCCAGTTACGCTTATTGAGGTCAACTGCTTCCTTGAAAGCGTCTTGAATCCAGGAAGCGGGATATAGCTTCTCCGCTTCTTTCAGCTCCTCGGCAATGATAGGGGTGAGCATCCCTATGTTCTTTTCATAGAGTGTGAAAATATTAGGCTGCTCCTGGCTCACCAGGCAAGGCTCCCCTTTGGTTAAATTACCCACTTTCAGCTCACCGCTATTTATGTTCTCCACCGCTTTTCTTCCTGCATCATCATTGACGAAGTAGAGCTCGTGTACTTCACTGTCGCGCTCCAATTTCAAGCAGAGCAGGGTGCCCCGGCTCACCGCCCGATTCAGACTCTGCCTCAGAAGCTCCGGCGCTGAGCCCTGGCTTTCTATCCCCCTCATCAGCACCGGGTCGGCACTGAGCTCGTTGGAGGTTATGAAGCGGGGATAGCCCCGCTTTTGATATAGAACCCAGAAAATGTGCAGCGTGACCTTGAGCTCGGCGAGGTCGTCGATTTGAGGCAATATCTCGCTGAAAAATATATTGGGTATGGGAGTAAATCTGGACTTGATGGGGAAGCCTTCGAACACTTTCATAGCAAGCTCGGCTTCTTGCTGTCGAATTTCTCCAGGTTCTCGAACTTGGCTATCCGGTCCCGGAAGAAGAGATTTGCCCGACCCTGGGGGCCGTTTCTGTGCTTGGCGACTATGATCTCCGAGATGCCCTTGGGATAAGGCTGGTCGGGGAATCTTTTCTCCCAATCTTCCTCTTTGTAGTAGACGTCCTCGCGGTAGATGAACATCACCACATCGGCGTCCTGTTCGATGGAGCCGCTTTCTCTGAGGTCCGAGAGCATCGGGGTGTGAGGAGTGCGTGCCTCCACGGCGCGGCTTAACTGGGAGACAGCCAGCACCGGTACGTCAAGCTCACGGGCGAGCTCTTTTACGGAATGGGAGATATCGCTCATCTCCTGCACCCGGTTGTCGGTGTATCTGCTGGAGCGCATCAGTTGCAGGTAATCCACTATGACGAGGTCAACCTTACTCTCGCTGTGGAGACGGCGCGCCTTGCTGCGCATATCGGAGTCCCTGAGAAAGGGGGAGTCATCTATATATATAGGAGCTTCGGAGAGTCGGCCCATAGCGTCCATTACATCTTCTCGCTGGCGTGGGTTCAGGTGGTCAAGCCTCACGCTCTGGCTGTCAACCCCCGATTCGCTGGCGAGGAAGCGATAAGCAAGCTCCATTTTGGACATCTCCAGGCTGAACAGAGCCACATGTGCCCCGTGTTTCACAGCAGCGTTGTGTGCTATGTTCAGCGCCAAGCTGGTCTTGCCCACGCCTGGCCTTGCTGCCAACACAATCATGTCCGAGCGCTGCAGTCCGCCTAAGATTTTATCCAGATCGGCAAAACCGGTGGGCACATGGGGTAAGAAGCCCTCTTGCTGCGGGCCCAGACTGCTCTCCTCGAAGTAACGATCGAGCACTTTGCTGATATGGACGAAGCCGCGCTGGCTCTGGCCCTGTCTCAAGTTGAACAGAATGCCCTCTGCCTTGCCCAGTGTTTCATCGACATCCGGTGGCGCCTCATAGGCGATAGCAGCGATCTGGTTGGAGGCGGAGATTAAACGCCTCATCATGGAGAGACGCTGTACGATGGCAGCATAGTACTCAGCATGCACCGAGGTAGGGACCTGAGCCACCAGATGGCTCAGGTAAGCAGCCCCGCCAGTGGCCTCCAACTTCTGTCGGCGCGCCAGCTCATCCGCTAAAGTAATCTGGTTTATAGGCTCATGTCGTTCGTAAAGTGCAACACAGCCCTCATAAGTCCAGCGGTTCTTCTCCCTGTAGAAGTCCTCCGGTTTAAGCAAGGTAACGATTTTGAAGATTGCCTCGGGGTCTATGAGGAGCGACCCCAGAACTGCCTCTTCGGCATCCAGATCGTGAGGAGGCATTTTGACATTTGACTGAGACTCCGTGGTATCGCCAGGCATGTTTAACTCTTTCCCTTCTCCAGCTCCGTATCTTGCTCCACAACTACATTTACGATAGCGGTTACATCTTTGGTTAATTTGATGGATACCTGATGGCTCCCCAGCTCGCGGATTGGCTCTGCCAGCTCTATCTTGCGCTTATCTACATCCTGCTTGGTGAGCTTCTTTATCTCTCTGGCTATATCTGCGCTGGTGACAGAGCCATAGAGTTTTTCCTTGGTCCCGGCGCGCATCTTCAAGACTACGGTGGTATCCTGAAGGACCTTGGCGAAGGCCTCGGCATCCTGCCCCGTACGAGCCTGGCGGCGGGCCTCAGCCTTTCGCTGCAGCTCCAGGTTCTTGAGCTCGGCAGGCGTAGCTATAACAGCGAGCTTTCTGGGGAGTAAGTAATTTCTACTGTAGCCATCGGCTACCTGTTTTACATCTCCTGCCTTGGCTACATTGGGGACATCCTGAAGAAAGACTACTTTCATATTGCCTCCTATTCTATTCCTGGTCATTCATTGCTGGTCAATAAGGTTGTCCACGAAGTTATCCATAGGTTGTCCACGAAATCTTCATTTATGTTAATGACTCAGGCGGTAAACGTCCGACAAATTGCTTAACAATTGGTTCTTATTCCTCTTCTACAAAGCGACCTCGTTTACGGTTTCATGTCCAATGAATGAGTAATCTGAGGCATTATAAAATGCCCTTTTCTGAAAGCCGCTGTAAATACTCCTCCGGACAGCTAGAGTACTTTAAGATGAAGTCCCTAACCATGGCCTTGAGGCTGTGATGCTCAGCCTTAAGTGATGCCCGGATTGCATCACGGCGGCCTCTGTTTTGATCTTCCGAGAACTTACAGTTAACAGACTGGCCGACTTGGTTTCCTTGGGCTCTTTTATACCACAAATGTTGATAGTATTCTTCAAGTGGCTGTTCATACAAGAATAGCCTGTGATGCCTATGCAAATCAGCATTCACCTCTACGTATGATATTTGCTCTCGAAGCTCAGGGAAATACAGGTCAATTATGTTCAAGGCACACCCCTCAACGCAACTCATGATCTCGGAACCTCGAAACCTGATAACTTCCCACCCAGCCTCTGTTAGGATGTCGTCTCTGAAGTCGTCAAACAAGGGCTCAGCGTGCCAAATGGCACCGTCACATTCGACTATTATTGCATGGTTAGTAAGTCGGCTCGAGACCATCATATCGGTCCTAAGGATACCCACCGGGTACTGGGGCCACACATTTAGGCCGTGATAACGCAACTCATCGCCCATAAGCTTCTCTATAGGGCTCTCAAACAAAGCCGCTGATCCTTCTGGTAAAAAGGGCATTAGCAACTCTCTCAGTATTTCGATTCTTTGAGCACCTCAAAGGTGCTCAACTCATATCGAATGTTAGCACGTGTGTTCTACTATGTCAAGTTAATGGTCACACCATTTTTGGGCGTTCTGGAATAGCTTAAGCCAGGGAGAGGCCCGGAGTTGGAAATCTCCCACCTTGAATCTCCAGTTTTCCTTCCACTCTTCGGGTATCCAGGGCCACTGCCAGAGTAAAAACGACCTTTCGGGATGGGGCATCATCGCCAGATGGCGGCCATCCGGTGAACAAAAGGCGTTAATCCCCAGGGGCGAGCTGTTGGGGTTGAAACGGTATTTCTCAGTTGGTTTCCCTGCGTCGTCAACATAGGCGACTGGCGTCAGGCCTTTCCGCCGTGCCTCGGAAAGAATTTCGGGGTCAGGACAGTGTAGATGTCCTTCACCGTGAGCGGTCCAGATGCCCAAGATCGAGCCCTCCATACCCTTCAGCATAATCGCAGGGCTCTCCGAGATTCTCACCGTTCCCCAGTGCGACTCGAATCTCCCTGAGGTGTTCCGGATGAACCTGGGCTGCTTTGTTTCGGGGATACCCTGCCAGGGCACGACGCCGAGTAATGCCATCAACTGGCAGCCATTGCAGATTCCCAGCGAGAAGGTGTCAGGCCGGTTGAAGAATCGCTCGAACATGTCTCGCAGCCTGGGATTTAATCTGATAGCGCCAGCCCAGCCTTTAGCTGCATCCAGTACGTCGGCGTAGGAGAAGCCGCCCACGAAGACAATTCCCCGGAACCGGTCGAGGGAAATCCTCTCCTCCAGCAAATCGGTCATGGTTACGTCCCAGGGTTCGAACCCGGCCCAGAAGAAGGCAGATGTCATCTCGCGGTCTCCGTTGCTGCCTTCCTCGCGGATAATGGCCACCTTGTGTTTGTTTACCTGGCGCAGTATTTTCAGAGGCGTTGCCTCGGGCTGGAAGGTTAGTTGGTATCTGAGGCCGGGACGATTGTGATGCCGTGCCTGTTCCTTGGCCATCTGGGGATTCATCTGCTCTTGCTCCAGCCTGTCGCTGGTCGCTTCCCACCAGGAGAGAAGCTTTGGCGTGGCGGCATCCAATACGGTTTTGTTGCTCTGACGGATGACCACCTGCCGTTCTACTCGAGTGGTGCCCAGAACGGTGAAAGGCACGCCACGTTCTTTCAGAACAGCCTTGATTACCCTCTCTTTGGCGGGCAGATATTCGAGAACCAGCCCTAATTCTTCAGAGAACAGGTAGGGAATTATCTCTTCTACCTCTGGGAGTTGGAGCGACATCCCGCAATTTCCCGCCATAGCCATCTCTACCAGCGTGGTAATCAGGCCGCCATCGCTGCGGTCGTGACAGGCGAGGACGAAGTCATCCTCCATCATCCTCTGGACTGCCTTAAATGCGTTGCTGAGAAGCTGAGGGTTATCGACATCCGGCGCTTCATCGCCAAGCTGTCCCAGAGCCTGGGCTAAGGCTGAACCGCCGAGACGGTTTTTACCTGCCGCCAGGTCAAGGAAAATCAGCTTACTTTCCCCTGGCCTCTTGATATCCGGCGTCACTTTCTTGGTGATGTCGGGCATGGTGGCATAGCCGGAGATAACCAGTTCTCCCGGCGCTTTCACCGTTTCATTGCCCACTTTAGCAGCCATGGTGATGCTATCCTTGCCGCCATCGACAGCGATGCCAAGCTCTATCATCAGGTCTCTCATCGCTACGGCTGCATCGTAAAGCTGGGCTCCCTCGCCGGGCAGTTTGGCTGCCCACATCCAGTTGGCCGAACACTTGATGTGGCTGAGGTCGCTGATACGGGCCGAGATCATGTTGGTCAGCATCTCGCCTACCGCCATGCGGGCTCCGGCCTTTTCGTCGATGAGCATTTTAATGGGCTGCTCGCCGATAGCGGTTGCTCCACCGGTCAATCCGAAGTGGCTTTGCGCCACTATCGCCACGTCAGCCACCGGCAGTTGCAAAGGCCCACAGCACTGCTGTTGGGCGATGAGGCCAGTAACGCTGCGGTCTACTTTGCGCACCAGATAACCCTTTGACCCCACCGAGGGCAGGCGAAAGACCAGCCTCAGCGCTTCCTCAACAGTCAATCCCCTGGGCAGTCGCAGTGGTTGCAGCTTCCTGGGAAGCCTCTCCAGAGTGAAGGTTTTCTGAGGCATCTCACCGAGGATTTTATCGAGAGGAAGGTTGACCGGCTTGGACTTGTCTTCGTCATCATAGACTATGATTTGTCCGTCTCCGGTAATCTCGCCCAGCACTTCGCAGTTTACCTTTTCCCGCTGGCAGATTGCTATAAAATTATCTATTTTCTTCTGCTGAATCAAAAAAGCGCAGCGTTCCTGATATTCGGCGCACCATATCTCCACAGCCGCCAGGGTGGGGTCGCCGAGTTTAATCTTGCGAATGTTGATTACGCCGCCCGCCGGATTCATAAGCTCGGTCAAAGCATTTCCCGGCCCGCCGGCGCCCTGGTCATGGGCAGCCAGAATTGGATTTCTATCGCCTATCTCAACACAGGCTCGAATTACCCGGTTAAGTTTGTTCTCCATCTCAGCGTTTCCCCGTTGCACGGCGTTAAAGTCAAGCTCGGCGATATTCTCGCCTTGAATCATACTGGAAGCCGAGCCGCCACCCATGCCGATTCTATAGGCTGGTCCCCCGACCTGCGCAATCAGCATTCCCTTCTTCGGCTCCGCTTTCACGATATGCCGCGCATCGATTTGCCCGATGCCGCCAGTGAACATAATCGGTTTTATCCAGCCGCGTCGCTCTCCATTCGGCAGCATCTGCTCGAAGGTCCTGACGTAGCCCTGAATCAGCGGTTCGCCGAACTTATTGCCATAATCTGAGGCTCCGTTGCTGGCTTCAATCAATATCTCCAGAGGCGAGGCCAGCTCGAAGGGATAAGCGAGTCCCTCGGGTTCACCGGGGATGGGATAATCGGGAATATTCAGGGCAGCGGTGCAGTAGGCGGCCGTGCCCGCAATTACCAAGGAGCCTCTTCCCGTGGCGTGCCCATCGCGAATTCTGCCGCCGGTGCCCGTGGTCGCACCCTGGAAAGGCTGGACGCCGCTGGGATAGTTGTGGGTTTCGGCAGTGAAGAGAATGTGATAGGTAGTATGTTGAGGAACAAATGGCGAGCATTTCCCTGGCTGTTTAGGTAATATCGTCCGGATGGGGTAACCCCGAATGGCGCTGGAATTATCGCTAAAAGCGATGATGCTATTCGACGGATTGGCTTTGAGGGTTGATTTGACTATCTGGATAAGGGTTTCCGGGACCTCCCTGCCATCGACTATCAGCCTGCCTTTAAAGAACCAGTGGCGCGAGTGCTCGCTGTTGTTATTGCCCAGCATGAACAATTCCACGTTGGTAGGATTTCGATGCACCTCTCTGGCAAAAAGGGTGAAATAGAAGTTGATATCCCATTCGTCCATGCCGAGTCCCTTCTCGCGGTTGAACCTTTTTAGCCCGGCGATTCCTTTTTCAATCAGCGAGACAGAGTAGGTTTTATCCGGGATAGCTCCAGTCTCAAATGTTTTTAGAGGTTCGGGATAAGGGTATTCTGTCATGCGGTCGTAGTTTTCGGCGGTGAAGTGCTCTCTATCGGTTCCCGCAGGCGGCAGATATCGCCGGGAACACTCCAGGCGGGTGACCTTATGCAGACCGCAGGCATGGCAGATAGCCACAGCGTTGGTGGAGTAAGCTGTCTCGAAGTTCAGACGTGGGCCGACCTCGATTACGCCCTTCACTGGCTTGAGCAGAGACTTCCGCCCGAAGTTGGCCGGCTCGAAGGTTTCAGCGAGCAGCCATCGTACTGTTTTTAATTCTGCAGCAGTTAACGGAGCCGAAGTCTCAACGTTGTAACAATATTCGAAATCCTGCTTAACCTTTCGGTAAAAATGCTTCATCTGTGCCTCATTTCGCCTGTCGCCAGATCACCTCTTCACCACGTGCCAATTATAACATTTATGATGGCTTTTTGGTGGTAGCATAGTAGTGAATAGGATGAGCGTAGTAGGCAAAGAAAGGGCATATGTTTCACGAAGCATGTCTAGGAGCTTTGCTAGTTCGTAAGTCTCTCAGCGTTTTGGAATTCTCTTTTTAATAAGTATTCCTGCACGCTTTACTGCCTCATGGCTACCATAATACGTCCGTCTATTCAACACAATACTCCCTATCTTGCCACGATGATATAGTGTATGAATCGCCCATCTGATCGTCCCTAACTCATAAATCGTATCCCATACTATTAATTTAGGTGATCTAAAATCATCTGAGTTGTTCATCTTTGTAGGCACTGGTTGAGATGCAGGGTTGTTCATCCACCGTTGGATTGCTACCAGATCGTCTTTATAAAGCCTGAAGAGATGATCGGGGTGTTTTTCCAACACTTCTAGAACTCGCCTTTGTGAGTCTGCTAATTCAGGTCCTTCGCCGATAATATGTTCTATCTTCATAGTACCAGCCTCCTTCGAGCATTTTGAACCAATATTAGCATGTCAATTTAATTTTGTCAACCTTTTATTGCAAATTTATCACTGCCAATGTTTAACAGTAAATAGATTCATTCAGAGTCTTCTAGCCAATGCTTGTTCCAGTCCTAAAGTACGGCTCATGAACATACAATCCTTTGGAAGCGTCGCGGCTTAATAATTTTGTAAATTGTAGAATAGTGTTCGTTGGTCAAAAGTCTAAATAAAAGAAAGGGGACAACCTGACAAGTCTCTTGCTTGTGCCGTTGTCCCCTGAAAAGTTCTGCTATTTCCTGCTCAGCTTATAGTGCCGCTAAGCAAACCTGTTACTATTTCGTTTATCGTGCTGCCCTCAGCCTTACCTTTAAGCTGGGGCATCAGCTTCTGCATGACTTTGCCCTTGTCTCCGGGTCCCTGAGCGCCCACCTCTTTAATCACCTGCCGAGCAGCGGCTATAATCTCCTCGCGTGATATCTGCTGGGGTAGATACTCCAGAAGTATAGCCAGCTCGGCTTCCTCTTTAGCCACCAAGTCCGGGCGGTTGCCCTTCTTGAACTCTGCGATGCTCTCGCGACGCTGCCTGGCCTCCTTGGCGATGACATCGAGAACGCCTGCATCGTCCAGCGTTTTCTGTTTCGCAATCTCGGCGTTCTTGATGCCTGCTCTAATCAAGCTGACCACCAACTTGCGCTGCTTGTCGCCACCCTTCATCGCTGCCTTGAGGTCGTTCATCAACTTTTCTTGCAACATCAACTTATCCCTAGTTGCCCCTGTGCTATCGATGGTGTTCAAGAGCCCCTGGAGCTTCTGGCTGTACCAGCTGAACTCCTGGCAGTCTTCCGTCTTTTGGTAGCCTCTTTTTTCTTGCGCTTTATGCTCGGCTTCTCGTAGTGCTCTCTGCGACGTGCCTCAGCAAGAACGCCATCCTGCTGTACCTTCTTATTAAAACGTCTCAGAGCACTCTCGAAGGGCTCGTTATCGCCAACATTTACCTCGGTCACACATATCCCCCCCTTCTGCACTCTTTTCCGATGATTATAGCTTGTGAATAGACCATGTGTCAAGGAATGTAAATAAGGTTGTCTATTAATCTCTTTTCAACCCCTTTTCCCCCCCAATCTTGGGGGAAAGGGGAATTTGGGGAGTATCCCAAGCCCCCAGCAAAGGGGCTTTGCTCACCTGCACTCCCCACATGAACCCCTTTGTCATATGCCTGTTGCAAAAAAAAGGGGGTTGTGTTATGTTATGTTGGCGTGTTCATTTGTTTTAAAAATTTGTCTCACCTGCTGTCGGATTTAGATGAGCAGTGTCATGGAGGACTGTGTCGTGGTTGTGCTTATCGACGATACCACCCTTAGGGACGGTGAGCAGACCGCCGGAGTGGTATTCAGCAATGAAGAGAAAGTACACATCGCCAGATTGCTCGATGAGATAGGCGTACACCAGATCGAGGCCGGTATACCCGCAATGGGTGGCGATGAAATGGAAGCTATCAAGGCTATTATAGCCCTGGAGCTGCGGGCCAGTATCATCACCTGGAATCGGCCGGTTCTTGCCGATGTAGATGCTTCGCTGCAATGCGGCACTAAGGCAGTTGCCTTAAGTATCTCTGTGTCGGACATCCATATACAACATAAACTCAGGCAGAGCCGGGAATGGGTTTTGCAGAGTGTGAAAAAGGCCGCGAAGTACGCCAAAAACCATGACCTCTACGTATCGGTTAATGCCGAGGATGCTTCAAGGGCTGACCCCGACTTCCTTATTCAGTTTGCCCAGACTGCCAGGGAGGCTGGTGCAGACCGCTTACGTTTTTGCGACACTGTGGGCGTCTTGGAACCGTTCAGGGCATACGAAGCGATATGCCGTTTGATCGAAGAGGTGGGCATCGACATCGAAATGCACACTCATAACGACTTCGGCATGGCTACAGCCAACGCCCTGGCGGGCGTCAGGGCGGGGGCCAGGTGGGTCAATACCACGGTCAATGGCCTGGGGGAGAGGGCGGGGAACGCCTCCCTCGCCGAGGTGGTTATGGCGTTGAGGCACATCGAGAACCTCGATGTTGGTATAGACACTACACGATTGCGCACTATCTCCAAGTATGTAGCTGAAGCTTCGCAACGGCCATTGCCAGTGAGCCAGGCGATCACAGGAGACAATATCTTTGCCCACGAGTCTGGTATCCATGCCGATGGTGTGCTCAAGTATCCGCCCACCTATGAGGCATTCTCTCCTGAGGAAGTGGGCATGGAGAGACAGATCATGGTCGGCAAGCACAGCGGCTCACACACCATTCTGTTTAAGTTCGCTAATGAGTTTGGAATTCAGCTTCCCGAGGATATAGCCAAGGAGATACTGGCCCGTGCTCGGGCGATGGCGCTAATGCGAAAGCGTGCCCTGTTCGACAAGGAGTTGGTGCTCATCTACCAGGAGATATGCAAGGAGAGATGTCTCGACTTGCCTCCTTTAAAAATGCCAGGGTCTAGTCACAATTAGTTCTGGAGGTATGGTATGGACGAGGGAATCGCAAGCTTTATTTCGTCTCTTTCGGTGGAAAAGGGGTTTTCACCCAACACTCTCGATGCTTACAAAAACGACCTCAATCAGTTTGTGGCTTTCCTGCGTAAGAAGGCTGCTAAGGAAGACAAACACCAGCTAAGCTGGGAGAATGTCGATCGTTCTTTGGTGCTGGACTACATGGTCAACCTCAAGGAGCGCAGCTATGCTCCGGCTACTATGGCGCGCAAGGTAGCTGCCATTAAGTCATTTTTTAACTTCCTGGTCTCCGAGGGCAACCTGAAAAAGAACCCTACGGAAGGGATAACTGGCCCCAAGGTGGGCAAAGCGCTGCCCAAAGCGATCTCGGTTGAGGATGTCGAGAAGTTGCTGGAGCAGCCGGATAAGCTTGCCTCACCGGAGGCGAAGCGCGATAAAGCGATGCTGGAGCTGCTCTATGCCACCGGGATGAGGGTGACTGAGATGGTATCTCTGAACATGCGCGATGTAAACCTGCGGGCTGGCTTCGTGCGCTGTTTCGGTAAAGGCTCTAAGGAGCGTATTATTCCCATTCATAGCAAGGCGATTAAGGCGGTCAAGACCTATGTTGATGAAGCCCGTCCCCGGCTCCTGGGAGCTACCGGCGAGATGGCCTTATTCCTCAATCGACGGGGACAGCGACTCACCAGGCAGGGATTCTGGCTTATCCTCAAGGGTTATGCCGAGAAAGCGAAGATTGATGCCGACATTACGCCGCACGTGCTGCGCCATAGCATTGCTACCCATCTGCTGCACAGCGGCAAGATGAATCTCAGGGAGCTTCAGGAACTGCTGGGACATGCCAATATCTCCACAACCCAGATTTATACCCATCTCACCACGGAGCACCTGCGAAAAGTGTATGAAAGCTCACACCCCAGGGCGAAATGAAATTATTGAACTAAAAATGCAGTTTTTGTACAAGGGGCTTAAGCCCCTTGTATTATAATAGGGCTCAATGAACAGTCTTCGTTAAGAAGGGGGGAGAAATGTTTGTCGCAGTAGTTGGTGGGGCTCAGTGTTCCCGGGATGAGGCCAAGCTCGCCGAAGCAGTCGGAGTTGAGCTGGCTAAACGAAAGGTGACTCTAATCTGCGGTGGGCTGGGTGGGGTAATGGCAGCAGCCTGCAAAGGGGCTCGCTCTGCAGGAGGGAAAACGGTAGGCATCGTGCCGGGCAATACTCGAGACGAGGCCAACCCCTATGTGGATATACCCATCGTCACCGGCATAGGCGAGGCGCGAAATGTGATTGTAGTTAATACCGCCCAGGCTGTCATTGCCATCGGTGGCAAGTTCGGCACGCTTTCCGAGATCGCTTATGCTCTGCGCAGCAAGATACCCGTTGTGGGACTGAACACCTGGACACTATCGAAGAACGGGCGGCTGGTTAAATCGATAATCACAGCTCAGAACCCTAAGGAGGCCGTGGAAAAAGCCGTGGCTGCGATAAAGGGTGCGGAGGAGGCGGCGAAGTGAAGACTATCAAGAGCATCAAAGGGCGGCAGATACTCGACTCCAGAGGCAACCCCACTGTTGAAGCTGATGTAGTACTCGATGACGGCACTTTGGGGCGTGCCGCCGTGCCCTCAGGGGCAAGTACAGGCAGCCACGAGGCGGTGGAGCTGCGCGATGGCGACCCCTCCAAGTTTCAGGGAGAGGGTGTATTAAAAGCGGTAAACAATATCCAGAAAATAATCGCCCCTGCTATTGTGGGTATGTCGGCGCTGAAGCAGGAAGAAATAGACAGGGTGATGATAGAGCTTGACGGCACGCCGAATAAAGGGCGACTGGGCGCCAACGCTATACTGGGGGTATCGCTTGCAGTGGCTCATGCGGCTGCTAATTCTAAAGGAGTGCCGCTGTATCGCTACCTTGGTGGGAAGGAGGCTTACCTGTTGCCGGTGCCCCTGATGAATATCCTCAACGGCGGCAAGCACGCCGAGGATTCGATTGATTTGCAGGAGTTCATGGTAGTGCCTGCGGGGGCAAGAAGCTTCGGGCACGCATTGCAGATAGGCTCTGAGGTTTACCATGCCTTGAAGAATGTGCTTAAAAAGAGGAAGGCGAACACGGGGGTGGGGGATGAGGGGGGCTTTGCCCCCAGTCTGGCCACGAACAGGGAAGCGGTAGAGGTGGTTTTGGTCGCCATTGAAGCTGCGGGGTACAAGCCTGGCAGGGATTGCTTTATTGCTCTCGACCCCGCATCCACGGAGTTTTACAAAAACGGCAAATATGTCCTGGCGAAGGAAGGCGTATCCTACACCAGCACCGAGATGATGAACTACTACAGCAAGCTAGTCGCAGACTATCCCATTATCAGCATCGAGGATGGCATGGCGGAGGATGACTGGGCGGGCTGGAAAGTGCTCAACGAGAAAATGGGCAGCAAGATACAGCTTGTGGGCGATGACCTCTATACCACGAATAAAGAGCGGCTGAGCCGGGGTATCAAGCAGCGCGCCTCGAACTCAATACTGATTAAGCTAAATCAGATCGGCACCCTTACTGAGACGCTGGAAGTCATGAATATGGCGAAGAATGTGGGGTGGACATCGGTGGTGAGCCACCGCTCCGGCGAGACCGAGGACACCACTATCAGCGACCTGTCTGTGGCTAAGAACTGCGGCCAGATTAAGTCTGGAGCGCCTTGCCGTTCCGAGCGCGTCGCCAAATATAACCGTCTCCTCAGAATTGAGGAGGAGCTAGGCAAAAAAGCGAGGTATGCTGGAAAAGAGGCGTTTCGAAGTTTGAGAAGGTAGAAAGGATGTTGACAGCAAATTGTTTTGAGGAGGTATGGAATGAAAAAGAGGGAGTTTAGCGTTGTCATTGAGAGGGATGAAGACGGCTACTATGTGGGCAGCGTACCTGAGCTCAAGGGTTGCCATACTCAGGCCAAATCCCTAGATAAGCTTATGGGGCGGATAAAAGAGGCTATTTTATTATGCCTTGAGGTAGAAGGTGAGGATATTAAGACAGAATTTATTGGTGTTCAGAGGGTGGTGGTGTGAGCAAGCTTCGCCCTGTGCCGGCAGAAAGAGTAATAAAGGCTCTCCAGAAGGCAGGCTTTGAGGTCGTGAGACGTAGAGGAAGTCATGTTTTTCTCAGGCATGCAGACGGAAGAGCCACGGTGATACCTGTTCATAGAGGTGAGGATTTAGGACGTGGTCTCTTGAGAAAAATAATGCATGATGTTGAGTTGACAAGAGAGGAATTCCTCGAGCTACTTGGGAAAGTCTAGGAAGTAGCAGGCGTTCGGTAATCCGGTAGGTGAGTTCGAGATGATTACGCTTTATATCTCTGAAGCAATGGCTCGAGCAACTTACAGAATCCTCGAAGATGGCACCTGGTTTGGTGAGATCCCTGGTCTCTCTGGGGTCTGGGTGAGCGAAAATACCCTAGAGGAATGCCGAAAAGTGCTCAAAGAAGTGCTTGGGGAGTGGCTGTTGCTATGAACTGTGAGCAGATAAAGGCCGGTGCGCCCTGCTGTTCTGAGCGCATTGCCAAGTACAACCGTCTCCTCAGAATCGAGGATGAGCTAGGCAAAAAAGCAAAATATGCTGGCAGGGAGGCGTTTGGAAATTTGAGGAGGTAACTAGACGTGGGAGAGAATGACCATGTTTATGAAGAGATAGCAGTCTTGAAAGAGGCTGAGGCGGGATTGCGAAACTTACCAAAAGCCAGCGAGTATGTTGCTCAGAAAAGTCTGGCTATTCTCGCCGAAGAACACGAACTGTTCGATAAAGCCATGGCATTACAACTTGCTCTTGTGGGATGGGTGATGCGTGGTGCTCCTATTAGTGACGATGGGCTTCGCGCAGCGATCGGTCTTACTTGTTATGTCTTTGACATGTTATCTTGCGGATGGAATTCACTTATTCGCGGATTTTATGCTGTAGCACTTCATTCTATTAGAGATATTGAGCAAGCCACAATTACCCAAGTGGCTGTTACGCTCGATCCAGATGCCGCTCGGAAGTTCTGGGAGGGCGAACTGAAAGATGGAGAAGCTTCCAGGGTGATGCAAAACGCGCTCGAAAAAGAGGATAAAGTTTTTGCTAATGAATGGGCTGAGGGTCGGCTTGACATACGGAAACTACAACATAAGCTGGCTCATCCTGGGCGGACGGCAATAAACCCATCTGTAGTTATTGCCCCCGATAACCAATCTGCCATTCCAATGGTTGGTGGATGGTTTATTGAGGAACGGTGCCGCGGGATCGCAAAGTTGTATGCTTATCTTGCGTTTGTTGCGGCCGTTCAAACCAGTCAGGCATTCAAGACAGTGCTGATAGCTGGTGGCGAATTGGAGCAGCGCTTAGTTAAACTAGCTGCTTGGGGCAGGCCTTTGATTAAGAGGTGGGAAAAAGAGTTGGGATACCCATGAAGCAAATTGGTATCACTACCACTGTCCCTATTGAGGTGTTGATGGCGGCGGGCTATGAGCCTGTCGACCTCAACAACCTGTTCATCGGCAGCGCCGAGCGGGAGCGGCTGGTGAACATAGCGGAAAGGGCGGGCTTCCCTCAGAACTGCTGCACCTGGATCAAGGGTATCTACGGGGTTTGCATTGAACATGACATAAAGAACGTGCTCTGCGTCACCACCGGCGATTGCTCCAATACCATCATGCTCATGGAGGTGCTCAGGCTCAAGGGGATCGACGTTCTGCCCTTCGCTTATCCGGAGAAGCCCGACGTTGTCTTGGTTCAGAAAGCTCTGGAGAACCTGGCGCAGACGCTGGGCACGACCATAGTTAAAGCTGAGAAGGCGAGGAGAGAGCTCGAGAAGGCCAGGCAGCTTGCCTTGAAGCTGGATGAGCTTACCTGGGGAGATGGCTTGGTGAGCGGCCTGGAGAACCATTACTGGCTGGTCTCAACCTCTGATTTCAATGGAGACCATGTGGAATATGAGCACCGTCTGGGGGGAGTACTGGCTGAGGCTAGAGATAGAAAGCCTTACTCCGATGACTTCCTTCGGCTTGCCTATATCGGAGTGCCGCCTGTCTTTGCTGGCGGGCTCTATCCCTATATTGAGCAAAATGGCGCCAGGGTGGTTTTCAACGAGATACAGCTCCAGTTCGCTATGCCGGACCCCGGCAGCTCGCTTGCCGAGCAGTACAGCAACTATACCTATCCTTACTCCATACGAGGCCGCGCTAAGGATATAGTTACCGAACTGCACCGGCGGCGTGTTGACGGTGTCATCCATTACGTTCAGGCGTTCTGTCATCGAGGAATAGGTGACATAATCTTTCGCCACGCCATCCACTTACCTGTGCTTACGCTGGAGGGCAATGCCGACTTCGCACTCAACGCCCATGTGAAGACGCGCATCGAGGCCTTCCTCGACATGCTGAGAAGGCGTGCCACTAAGTCAAGTGGTAGGGCAGACGCCTCGTCTGTCCCATGATGTCGAAAACACCACCGAAAATATCCTCTGTTAAGGCTTGACTTAAGGAAAAGAGTATTCATAATTTACGCAGAACTATTAAGGAGGCTTGGATGGCAACAAAGATCGGGATTAACGGATTCGGCAGGGTGGGCAGGCAGGTCTTCAAGGCTATCAATGATTTCCATGCAGATAGGCTCGAGGTGGTGGCGATCAACGACCTCACCGACACCAAGACCAACGCTCATCTGCTTAAATATGACAGCAACTATGGCAAATATCCGGGCAAGGTAGAGGCCACTGAGGACTCCATCGTCGTGGATGGCAAGAAGGTGAGGGTCATAGCCGAGAAGGAGCCGGCCAGGATTGCCTGGAAGGATTTCGGAGTCGAGATAGTTGTAGAGTCCACGGGCAGGTTCACGGAGGCGGACAAAGCCGCCGGGCATTTCCAGGGCGGGGCCAAGAAGGTGATCATCACGGCTCCGGCCAAGGGCGAGGACATTACTATCGTCCTCGGGGTTAACCAGGACAAATACGACCCGGCGAAGCACCGGGTCATATCCAATGCCTCCTGCACCACCAACTGCATTGCCCCTATCGTTAAGGTCCTTCACGATAGCTTTGGGGTGAGCAAAGGCTTGATGACC
>JACWAE010000035.1 GCA_014874385.1 Dehalococcoidia bacterium
CTACAAGGATCTCGACTTCATATCCCATCTTCGAGAGTTCCTTGGCAGGGATTGCCCGGATTGTTCCTCCTATTGCTTGTTCTTCATTCAAGGCGGGCAAGATAATGCTGAGTACAGTTCTTGTTGCTGGCTCCATATCCTCAAATATGGGTTGTTTCCGATTGATATCACAAGTTACCATATACTACACCCCTACCAACCAAAGTCAAAAAGCAAGATAATCATAAGTTTCGTATAATAAAAAAGTCACAAAATCCAACGGAAAAAGTAAAAGAGTTGTTTCACTTGATCAAGACTGTTGCGCTATATGTCGCTATGTATAGTACTATTAGCTTATAAAATAACGTATAAAGTACTATATTGTCAATATTCGTAAATTTCACTTCTTTTAACTAATCCTCCTGATTTCCCCCCAAAATGGGGCAAGTCAAATGTGGGTCATGCTTTGTTATTTATTTTCCTGGTAGTGGGCGCCTTTTTCTATGGGAGAAAGCTTATGGCATGGCTGCCCTCGTTGGTGGTATATCTCACTTACTACTAGACTTGGAAGGCTTCGTCCTCTTGTTCTACCCGTTTGTGAGCTACCGGTTCGAGCATGGAAGAGTTGACTTCGCTACGTACTTACGTCAATATTTGACTTTGTCCAACCTTGGAATAGAATTGATAATAGTTGCACTGGCCGGACTGATATTATTGTTGGTCAGACGACTCTACCGATGGAACAAAGAGGGAGGAAGGCTATCAGTCCCTCCCACAATTTCTCGCTTTCTTAGAAGAAAATGAATAGTGTGTCGGGTAGAATCCTTTCTGCAATTCTCATAATTGCAATCCTTGGTGCAATCGCTGCCTTGGGATATATGCTAGTGAGCCCAAAAGGGGGCGAGGGATTTACCGAGTTCTATATGCTTGGGCCTGATGGAAACGCCCAAGGCTACCCCTCGGATTTGAAGCTGGGAGAAGAAGGAGCGGTGATCCTGGATATCACTAATCATGAGTACGAGACAATGAGATACGGAGTTGAAATAACGGTTGGAAACACGCTGCTCAAGGAGCTGGGCCCAATAGAGCTGGCTGATGGGGCAGAGTGGAGGGAGGAAGTCGGGTTCAAGGCGTCTGATTTAGGCTATCAGGAAGTTGAGTTTAAATTGTTCAAAATACGTGAGTTGGGAGAAGTGGATAAAAGGAATACCGAGCTTTCACTTTGGCTGGGGAGTCAGGAATTGAGCATGGTGGTTATTAACGAGGGATATAGCAATGCAACGTACAATATAGAGGTGGGAGTACAAGATGGCAAGGGGCAAGAGACCAGAATAGCGGCTGCTGGCCCGGTGATTTTGGCCCCTGGTGAGAATTGGAAGCAAGACCTTGGTTATAGTCCTACTGACGTGGGAAAACAACAATTGGAATTCTCGTTGTACAGGGATGGAGCCCTATTGTATAAAGAAGAGATACTGGGTGGTTATCCAGAGCTTTACCTCTGGATCAACGTACAGTAGAAACGATAGCGTTTGTTAAGGTTTGCGTTTATAATACCAGGCTTCAAGATAGCTATTTCTGGCTTTGTCGTAGTGATCTGCCCTGTCCCGGATTACTGTGCCGCTGGCTCTCTCTACCTGCCCTTTCGCTTCAGGGCTGTGGGCGAACACCTGGGTCACGCCAAGCTCTCGTAGCGCCCGCGCAAACTGGGTAGACGCTCCAACTCCCAGGGAGGCTGGGGTCTCGTGAGGGCTACGACGCTAGTGCTGAAAGACAGAGTAGAGTTTTGTTACCCTTGGGCTGATGAGAGTGAGAGACATCCCACTCCATTGACAAAGAAATCAGCAAAAGCTATCGCCTGGGTCTTCTATGAGATATGAGTAACTGCTGTAGAGCTGGAAGGAGTTGCTTCTTCTCAAATATAAGTTCGGAATGTTTCCAAACTGGCTCCGCAGGTAGGACTCGAACCTACGACCAAGCGGTTAACAGCCGCCCGCTCTACCGCTGAGCTACTGCGGAGCGTCAGGGCGCTTTTTCAATTCGTAAGTATAGCATGAGATGGCTGTTTTAATCAATATCGTCATTGGGGCGAGTCTTATCTCTGAGGGAAGAAAAGAGCGGAATTAACAGTGCCGCTAAGGTGGCTGCCGAGCCGGGACTCGAACCCGGGCCATAGGATCCAAAGTCCTGTGTGCTACCACTACACCACTCGGCATTGGTGCCGAAGGCCGGGCTCGAACCGGCATGGGGGTTGCCCCCCAACAGTTTTTGAGACTGCCGCGTCTGCCTATTCCGCCACTTCGGCGGTGGTGCCGAGGAGCAGAATCGAACTGCTGACACCGCGATTTTCAGTCGCGTGCTCTACCAACTGAGCTACCTCGGCACATGGTGAAATTGTAGCTTAGCCCCCTTCACCTGTCAAGCTAATGAATGTGAAAGGGTTTAATAAATAATTGTTCAACCACTGTTTCCCCTTCTTTTAGAGGGATCGGGGGACTTTATAAACCGGGGACACCCATATCTGCCTGGGGCGTAATGCATCCCTAGCTCGCCTCACTTGAGCAGGGCTTTCACCTCTTTAGCGCTTAGCTCGCGAATCTCTCCCTCTTTTAATTTGCCCAGGCTGAGGTTGCCCAGGCGAACCCTCTTGAGCGTCAGCACCGGATATCCCAAGCTTTCGAACATGCGGCGCACCTGCCGTTTTCTGCCTTCGTGTATCGTTATACTATAGTTGAATGGCGAAGCTTCTATTTCTTTGACTACTGCTGGGTAGGTGAGACCATCCTCAAGCTCGACGCCCTGTTCCAGATTTCGTTTTTCGTCAGGCTTTAGCTTCCCGCTGATAGAAACCAGGTACTCTTTCTCATGCTCGAACCTGGGATGAGTGAGCCGGTTGGTGAGCTCACCATCGTTTGTCAGCAGCAAAAGGCCTGTGCTGTCTTTGTCCAGCCGTCCTACAGGGTATAATCTGAGGTGGCGGTATTTCTCGGGCAGGATGTCAATGACTGTTCTGCGCCCTCTCTCATCGCTGGTAGTAGACATAATACCTTTGGGCTTGTTGAGTACCAGGTAAACCAGTTGCCTGGGCTTGAGGTCAATGGGCTGCCCGCTTATCGAGATGTGAGCTGTTTCCACATCCACCGGCTGGCGGAAGTCCTCTGCTATCTCCCCATTTACTTTGACCCTGCTCTGCTTTATGGCATCAGCGAGCCACCTTCGCGAGCCGATTCCTGCTTCAGTCAAGGCTTTGAGTAAAGGCTTAGCTGCCATGGCCTTAGTATAAGCGTTACAACTTGTCAAAGCCAGTACATATGTCGTAGCATGTAGGTGTGGGTTTCAAACCCGACCTACGAAGTGTACTTCAAGAGAGGCATAAGGGGTAATAGAGAAGACTAATGACCAAACTGACTTTCTACGGCGGCATAAACGAGATAGGCGGGAACAAAGTGCTCCTAGAGGACGGAGACCGCGGGCTATTCCTGGATTTCGGCTTCCCCTACAAAAGGCACAAGCAGTTCTACGAGGAGTACCTGAATCCCCGCAGCGGCGCAGGGCTGCTCGACCCTCTAACTATGGGTCTGCTGCCTCCTCTGGCAGGCCTTTATCGCGATGACCTGGTGGCTCCGAGCCTCTGGGAGCAGTTCCGCGATAACCCCCTTTACCGTGAGCTTAAAAGGGTAGACGGAGTGCTGCTCACACATGCCCACCTGGACCATTCGGGCTATATCTCCTTTCTCAGGGCGGACATACCTATATATTCAACAGGGGTTACCGCCTTTATTGCCAAGGCGATGCAGGACTCGGGCAAGTCGGGCTTTGAGCAGCAGGTTTGCTACTACAGTCCCACTGTTCGGGACTGTCCTGCCGACTGGAAGCAGACAGCCTTTCTGTCCGAAAATGCGGCAAAGCAGCAGCGGCAATTCTGCATCTCGGATGTGAGCCCCGGGGCTCTGAGTGCAGATGCGGCGCGATTCTGGGAGAGTGGATTCTGGGGAAAAACCAGCAAACAAAAAGAGCTTATCTCGTGTCAGCTTGCGGTTCACAGCGGCTGCAGCTTCAATCTGCGCTGCTTCCCGGTTGATCACTCCATACCCGGCGCTTGCGCCTGGGGCATTGAGACCAGCTCGGGCTGGGTCATCTACACCGGAGACCTGCGACTTCACGGCAAACGCTCTGAGCTTACCGTAAGGTTTGTCGAAGAAGCATCCAAATTACATCCCAGAGCACTGATACTTGAGGGCACCAATGTACGCCGCCAGTCCAATGTCACCGAGCACGAGGTATACGAGAACGCGCTGAAGGCTATCGCAAAGTCTGAGGGCCTTGTTATTGCCGATTTCTCGCCCCGGGACGTGGACCGCATGCTCACCTTCCTGCAAATAGCCAGGGATGCCGGAAGGAAGCTGGCGATATTGCCCAAGGACGCCTATCTTCTGAAAACCATGCGCCTTCTGGAGAGGGAGACTCCCGACATTGCTCAGGATGATAACCTTGTAATTTACCAGGACACCATCGCCGGTAGATATCCTGCCTTTTGGATTCGAAATATATGTAAGGAATACGATAGCAAGATTGTGCTGGCCAAGGATATAAGCTCGGCGCAGGACAAATTCATCCTTTGTTTCAGCTTCCTGGACATAAACGAGCTGCCGAGCATCCGCCCCAGGCCGGGCAGCCTCTATCTATTCAGCTCCAGCGAGCCTCACGATGAGGAGCAGGAGATAGACTTCCGCCGCCTGCGCAACTGGCTGGAGCACTTCGGGCTCAAGAGCTTCGGGCTTCCTGTGGAGATAAAAAAAGAAAATGGGAAGAGCGACTGGGATATATCTGATGAAGAAAGAGGGCTGCATGCCTCAGGCCATGCCTGCGGCCCCGACCTGCTCAAAATCGCCCGCGAGATAAAGCCCGAGATGCTCATTCCTATCCACAGCGAGAACTCTTATTTCTACGTCGAGAAACTGAATGGCAGCGGGATCGAAGTGAGACTGCCGGAGGCTGGTGGGGTGGTGGGAGTGTGAGATTGTTTTAACGCAGCACGGCGTATCATTCACAACTTAGAGAGTTTTGTTGCCATACTATTTTCGAGGAAATGGGAAGAATCCAGGCAAAGGAAGGGCGAACCCCGGCCTTCAATAAACTAAACTTACATGAAACAAAAAAATGGGAGCTGGCGGATAACATCTGTCAGCTCCCAATACACCTGTAACGATGTCTAACATGCCTTAGCTAAACGGGGCATGGCACTAATTGTAAGCCCTGACACTGAGCAGCTAAATCAGCGGGTATGGTCTGTTGTGTCACACTGACGGCCGCCTGACGCTGCGGCTCCACAATAACCTGCTCTCTAGCTCCAACAGGGACTTCCTGTGGCCTGAGCGCCGGCACCTGAGTCCTCGAAGCCAGCCGGTTAGCAACATAAGTCAAAGCTGCGACTAGGCCAACCACTCCAATCGCTATGCCTAAGCCTTCCAGCGTTCCCAAAACCGGTACACTGACATTCACACTTGAAAATGCACCTGCCAATGCTGCTATAGCAAGGGCGGGAAGTGCAAGTACAGCCAGTACAACTATTGCCGGAGCTGCAAGCACCGCTAACGCACCGACGACTGGAACAGCGAGCAGCGCTATCAAACCCAATATAGGCAAGGCCAGTAACAATGCAAGTAAGAGTATCATTCTTCACCTCCTTTTCTTTATCATGGCATTATGAACCCGTTATTTCTGGTTGTATGCGACTTTTGTCTCAAATGAAAATACGTATTCGTCGGTTGGGCCTGGCAGAGGAATGATATTAGCTTTAGCTTGTTCTACGCGTCATGGTGTAATATAATTGCCCCGATTTTGTAAAGAGGTGTCCGAGGTTATAATAAACGGAGGCAAAGAGGCAAACGCTGAGAAACAGGCGGGAATTGGAACTCGAAAAACGGGGAAAGGGGATGGGCAGCAGGTGCATCTTCGTTTTAAAGGTATACTATGACCGAGATAGCGATTCGCACTGAGAACCTGACACGGGATTTCAGTACGGTGAGGGCTGTGGACGGCCTCTCGATGGAAGTTCCCAGCGGGATCATCTTCGGCTTCCTGGGGCCTAATGCCTCGGGGAAGACCACTACAATCAACCTGCTGCTGGGACTGCTGGAGCCAACTGTGGGAAAGGCGGAGGTGCTGGGCTTCGATACCCGGACGCAGGCTGACGCAGTCCGTTCCCACTCGGGAGCGCTGCTGGAACACCCGGGCCTCTACGAGCAGATGAGCGCCGAGGAGAACCTGGAGTTCTATGGACGGGTCTGGCGCTTGCCCTCTGCCGAAAGGCAGGCTCGCATTAAGGAACTGCTCACCCACTTCGGGCTGTGGGAACGGAGAAGAGAGGCTGTGGACAAGTGGAGCCGGGGCATGAAGCAGAAGCTGGCTATGGCCCGGGCACTGCTACATCGGCCATCCCTGGTTTTTCTCGATGAACCCACAGCGGGGCTCGATGTGGTGGCTGCGGCCTCGCTGCGCGATGACCTGGCCGGATTGGCGGCTCGCGAGGGCGTGACTGTCTTCCTGACCACGCATAACATGTCGGAAGCGGAGAAATTGTGCCGTCTGGTGGCTGTCATTCGAAAAGGCAAGCTGCTGGCTGTGGGGCATCCGGATGAGTTGAGGGCACATACCGGTAGTCCTCATGTCGAGGTTCTGGGCAGCGGATTCAATGAGAGTGTGCTGAATCTGCTGCGGGCTCGTCCCGAGGTCTCGGCTGTGGAGGTGCAGGACAAGCGGTTATCAATCCAATTGCGCCAGGAGATGGACGTTGCGCCGCTGGTCGGCCTGATGGTGGGCGCCGGCGTTCAGGTAGAGGAGGTGCGTAAAGGAAAAGCCAGCCTGGAAGAGGTGTTCCTGACGTTGATGGAGGAAGAGCGATGATCGGCGACATGCTGACTGTGATGTGGAAAGAACGGAAAAGCTTGTTCCGCCATAGGGGCAGCAGGTTGAGAGCCGTGTTCAATCTGCTGATACCTGTCGGTCTAGTGGCTGTCTATTTCCCTTTGGGCGAGGGACGTAACTGGGTGAGCAGCCCTGTAGCTCTTTTCGCTCTTATTATACCCATGCTGCTGGTGGGCACGACGGTTCCTGATGCCTTTGCCGGGGAGCGAGAGCGGCATACGCTGAGTACGCTGCTGGCGAGCCGCCTGCCGGATCGGGCTGTCCTGTTCGGCAAAATCGCTGTGGCGGTGGCCTACGGATGGATAGTGACGCTCATAGCTATACTGTTGGGGTTGGTGACAGTAAACGCAGCGCATTGGCAGGGGCATGTGTTGCTCTACTCACCTGCTATAGCCGTAGCAGACATAGTGTTAAGCTTTCTGGTGGCAACGTTTGTTACAGGCGCTGGAATACTGATTTCACTGCGGGCTGCCTCGGTGCAGGAGGCCCAGCAGCTTCTGGTGACTATTATGTTGATTCCCCCCATAGTTCTGGCAGTGATATTGACTGCCTTTCATAAGCAGGTAGCAAGTGCTCTTGGGGGAGTCAGCTTCTTGGAGGCCGTTCTCATAGCGATGGGTGTTCTCATTGTAGCGGATGCACTCTTGCTTATGGTAACTATGGCGCGTTTTCAGAGGGCGCGGCTGATTCTGGGTTGAGATAGAGGATGGAATCGAGTTTTTGGTCTGCTGGACAAGGGCACAGCGCGCTGTGCCCCTACTTTCTTAGCAGTAATATAATGCAGGCATGGTGTAACGGAGGTCAGGAATGCTGAGCTGGGAGAAGAAGCTGGCTGGTATCGATGTCAATCAAAGCGAGTTCCCCATGTGCTTTGCCTGCGGCAAGGATAACCCTGTCGGGCTCAAGCTCAAGATTGTGAAGAACGGCGACGAGGCCAGGGGCGAGTTCGTCATCAGCGAGTTCTACCAGGGGTGGCGTGGGTATGTCCACGGCGGCATCATCTTCACGATCCTCGACGAGGCCATGGCTTACGCATATTTTCCGGAGATAAAAGGTGTTACCGCCAAGACCGAGGTCAGGATAAGGCAGCCTGTACCGATTGGAGTCCCGCTGGTGGTCACGGGAAGGGTGGTCAAGAAGACGAGGAAGCTTTTCACCACGGCCGCTGAGATAACGCTTGAGGATGGCACAGTCCTGGCTGAGAGCACGGCCCAGGTGTATGTTGTGAACTGAAATGATGTATGCTTCCAGGGTAGCCTGTATGAGGGCGGGTTTGAAACCCGCCCTCTACTATTATCTATAGTTGACCTATTGACAAAACTATGCAAATCGTATAGAAAGGTCGTATCTTAAATTACCTGAAAAAGTTGGTAGTGGGGAGGTATGATGGTTAGTGAGGCGATGAGTCAGGCAGGAGCTGTAACTCCGGTACAGCAAAGCAGGTTGAGGCGAACCAATATCTCGCTGGGTTTCCTCCATCTGGCGCAGGGCATTGTCATATTTATACTGGGCTCCGGTTTCAGCGCGCTGGTTACTGCATCGTATATAGGCTCAAGTGTGGAATACAGGTATGAGCCGCGGATATTGCTTGCGGTATTTCTGTTCATCTCGGCGTTCTGTCACCTGCTGGTTTCGCTGCCGAAGGTATTTCCCTGGTATATCAGGAACCTGGGCAGGCATATCAACTACGTGCGCTGGTATGAGTATTCGCTTAGCGCATCGGTGATGATTGTGGTGATAGCCTCACTGTGCGGGATCACCGATTTGGTGAGCTTGCTGGGCTTGTTTGTTCTCACCGCAGGTATGAACCTGTTTGGTCTTATGATGGAGCTGCATAATCAGTCTACTGAAAAGACTAATTGGACGGCATTTGTCTTTGGGAGCATTGTTGGGGTCGTGCCCTGGGCTGTTATACTACTCTATTTCGTAAAGGCTACACCTGCACCGCCCATGTTTGTGTATGCCGTAGTTGCCTCTCTAATGTTCTTCTATGCACTGTTTCCACTGAATATGTGGCTGCAGTATGCCCGAAAAGGCCGCTGGAGAAACTATGTCTGGGGTGAGTACGGGTATATGTTCCTCAGCCTGACCGCTAAGTCGCTGCTGGCATGGCAGGTGTTCGCGGGTACGTTAAACGCTGCCTCATGGCTGCAATAAACTGGATGGAGATGTGCAGCTTCTTGTGTACATATTAGAGCAAGTTTTTTAACTGTCCAGGAGACCCCGAGAATCGTGTCTTCTAACTTGGATGAGTGACATGTTAACGCCGATCTATGGCTCCTGATGTCACTGCTACAACCGCCTGAGACGAATTCAAATGAATGTTAAAGTAGTAACAGACAGCACCTCTGACCTGCCTGGCGCGGTAGTTCGCGAGCTAGGTATCACCGTGGTGCCGGCGCTGGTTCAGTTCGGAGATAAGGTGTACCATGACGGAGTAGACCTCTCCACTGACGAATTCTATCGTCAGCTGAGGACTAATCCAGTACTGCCCAGAACCTCAGCGCCCTCCCCGGGCACCTTCAGAGACGTCTACAGCCGCCTTGCTCAGGAAGCTGAGGCTATTGTCTCCATCCACGTTTCAGCTAAGATGAGCGCCACTTACGATGCTGCGCGATTGGGTTCTGTAGACTTTAAATGCCCCATCTCAATAATCGACTCGCAAACAGCATCAATGGCCTGTGGACTGCTCGTCATCCTCGCTGCCAACGCAGCCAGGGAGGGAGCATCTTTTTCAGATATGGAGGCGCTGGTACGCGCTGCCATTCCCCGTACTGTCACATTCGGAGTGTTCGGTACATTGGAGTATCTTTACAAAGGCGGGCGTATCGGCAGGGCGCAGGTTTTCTTGGGCAGCATTCTCAAGCTGAATCCCATCCTGGCGATACGGGCCGGCGAGATCTTGCCCATCGCGAGAATACGTACCCGCTCCAAAGCTATAGAGCGTTTATGTGAAATATTACGAGATTCGGGCGTGCCTCAGGACATGTCAGTGATGAGCACCACAGAACCTGAGGAAGCGGAGGCCCTGGCCCAACGCCTGTCCACTCTGTTTCCCCAGGAGCGAATGTATCGCGCCAGCATCGGCCCAGCCATGGGGACCTATGTGGGACCGGGTGCCGTCGGGGTTTCAGTAATCTGGAAAGAGAAATAACCAGGGAGGTCTTCGGTGCACACCCAGCAGCTAACGCTCGGTTTGGTCAATGTAGTAGGCGGTATCCTGGTTCTGGGGAGCTACGCTCACGGGCTTATCACGCACCCTGCTAATCGTGATGCTATTTGGGGCGATGTGCCCGAGGCCATCAAGCCGCTATATACAGCGAACATGTTGCTTGCAGCGGCAGGCTATTTGGCTTTCACATATTTCGTCCTGTTCCGTTTGCATCCAGACAGTGCGCAGCTGGCAAGCCTTTCAGGCTACAAGGTATTCTATATAATTTACGCCCTGATACTCTTACCTTCTGCACTGTGGATGCCCCTTACCTACGCTTCACTGGGACACCCGGATAGCAGCCTATATTATTGGGCAATCCGCATCACGTTAGCAGTCGTGGGGCTGGCGTCATTGGGGCTGCTAGGCGTGTTGCTATCGTTGCATTCCAGCGAATCATCACCCACATACTGGCTGGCAGTCGCCGGTTGTGTCTTCTTCTGTATTCAGACGGCCGTGCTCGATGCCATAGTCTGGCCTGCCTTCTTTCGAGTCTAATTGGGTACGCAACTGTTAGTGAGGAAGGGGACTGAATCGGCCTTTGCCTCGAGCAGGTGCTCCAGGCTACTAAGTGGGTCAGGCCCAGTCCCAGACCAGGTGGCCATCTTTTATAGTGTATTTCAGAAGGCCTTTATCGACCCACTTCGTGATATCTTCTTTGACCTGCTGATGTGAATACGGCACAAGCTCCGCCACTTTGCTTGCCAGAGCTTCTACCGGATTGCCTTCCGGTTTCATCGTGGCCAGGTTTTCGATTACATCGCCCTTCAGTATAGCTATCGATAGCGGGCTGCGTCTCTTCTCTTTAGCGGATTCTCCCTGAGATGCTCCGCTCTCTTTTTCCAGTTGGGCTAGGTATTTATTTAGTGCCTCGAAGTATTGCTGGAGGAAAGCGTTTATCTCCTCTGGTCCAGCATCTTTGGTACGCGTTAGTGGCCTGTTACAGTCGTACTTTGTCCAATCGTTCGTCAATATCTCTATCCCGTATTCTGCTGCTTTCTCGCGCACCTCGGTCCCGGGGAAGGGTGACAGTACATTGAATCCGTAGGATGCACCAAGCCCCTGGGCGAACTGCATGGTCTGTTTCAGAGTTTCCGCGGTCTCGCCAGGCAAGCCTACAATGAATGATGCCAGAATGCCGATGCCTGCCTCCTTTGCCATTTTCACAGCATCCCGGACCTTCTCCAGGGTGATTTTCTTCTTGATAGTATCCAGAATCTCTTGATTCCCGCTCTCCACGCCGTACAGGAGCCAGGCGCATCCTGCCTGTTTCATCTTGCTGAGTATCTCCAAATTCACGGTGTCTACCCTGGAAAAGGCGCTCCAGTTGAATTTCAAACCTCTGGCTATTATCTCATCGCAGAGGGCGTTGAGGTGCTGGTGATTGAGCGTGAGGTGATCGTCCTCGAAATTTATCTCTCTGAAGCCGGATGACACGGCTTGCTCTACTTCGTCGATTATGAGCTTGGGGTTGCGGTATCTGACTCTCCGGCCTCCCATCTTGGAGCCGACGCAGAAGATGCAGTTGAAAGGGCAACCTCTGCCGGTGAGGATGCTGGCATGTACGTCGAGGGCAAGATATCGCGACAGAGGGAAGAGGTGTTTCGCAGGGGGGGGGAGTTCGTCAAGGTTCTCGATCAAATGGCGCTCCCCGGTCATTTTTATGCCATTGGCTTTATCTCTATAGGCGATCCCGTCTATATCGGCGAGCTTTTTGCCGCTCACGATATCCAGCATGGTTCTCTCGCCTTCTCCCCTGACCACAATGTCTATCCAGGGGGCTTCGGTAAGTGTTTCCACAGGGGCAAAGGTGACATGGGGACCGCCGATAATGGTGATAATATCCTTATCCACAGACCTGGTGTACTTGAGTATGTCGGAGGCGATGGGGTAATTCAGCGTTACCGACGTTACGCCTACAATATCGGGCTGGTACTCTTCGAGCTTTTTCTTTATCTTCTCCTTGGAGTATCTTGATACCAGAAGGTCGAGGACCCGCACTTCATGGCCGCTATGTTCTAATACGCCAGCCAGATACGACAGCCCCATCGGCAGGATGGGAATCTCCGAAAATGGATATGGGGGGTTTACCAGCAGTGTTCTCATATTGTCCTCAGTCGAAGTTACTTTGCCCAATAGAGTAGATATTAGGGGTCTGTGCTTAGATTGTCAACCTGATAGGGGCTGATGGCTGAAAGCCGATGCTGTTTGCTTGAGTTTGAATTTGTTCGGGATTCGAGCTCAGGGGTTTAGGCTTGTTTCTGGGGGCTTTTGTGGTTGGTCGTGGTTCAGGTAATTGAGCAGAAGGTTGTTGAAGTATTCTCTGTTCTTGGCGTGGGGAGCATGGCCATATCCGGGGAAGACCTCGAAGCGCACCCCTGGTATCAGTTGCTTGGCCTGAATAGCTTCTCTCAAGGGATAGTAGGGGTCTCGGCTGCTCCATATTACGAGGGTGGGTACCTTGAGCGTTTTTAGCTTGTCCAGGCATCTCCAGTCTTTGTCCTCACCATCTTTTATGAGAAATCTAGGGTAGGGCTGCCGCTTTCCCAGGGCCCTGCGAATGCCGTAGGCCGCTGCGCCAAGGAATGTTCCCCACCAGGCCAGTTTGGCGAATCCTACCGAATCGATGAGAACAATCCTGCGTACTTTTTCAGGGTGCTGGAGGGCTATCTCCAGGCATATCCTGCCGCCAAGGGAGTGGCCTACGAGGGCTAAGGGCGCTGAGTCCAAGCCCACAGTTTGTATGAAGTCGAAGATGAAGTCGACGAACTCTGACAAATAGTAGCCGGGCTTATCTCTGTCGGTCAAGCCATAACCCAGCATGTCGGGGGCATAGAGGCTGTAGGACTGGGAGAGGGTGGTCATGGTCTCTGTCCAGTCATTGGAATCGCTGGCGCCGCCATGTATCAGAACTACAGGTGGACCGCTGCCAGCTTTCAGGTAATGCGCCTGACGTTTGCCTACCTTGAGCTCTAGACTTTCTATATCGCTGTTAGCCACTATATCGAATAATTTCTAGAAAAAATCATCGTGCACCTTGTTTAATAATAATACAATAAATCTTCTATGGCAAGAGCAATAGCAGGAGCTTTTAGTAACGTTTTTATCCTCGAATAGTACTCCCGGTTGGGGGTTCTCTTTTGGTACCTGTTCGCCTTTTGGGAAATATGCGGGCGAGACGGTGTCACCTTTGAGGCATGACTATTTATCTACTCCGCCTAGTACTGGCTGGTGATTGTAGCAGTAGTGCGCAGTTGATACGATTGCTACCGATATGTATCTCATTGCTCGCAAAAGGTGCGAATTCTTATTCAATAATCGAATTAGTTCTCAAAATACGGCGGAGGAACAATAGAGTATCAAAATGGCTTCACAGGATAACAAAGAGCACTTTTCTATAGCGGAAGCCTGCATTGATACAAAGAGGGCAGTACAGTGAACAAAACAGCAAAGATGTCAAAAAAGAGATCGAACGGGAAAAAGTCCGGTGATAAAGCAATCATGACCTGTGACGAAGTTGCTGAATTTCTCAGGGTGCATGTCAGCTCTGTGAGGCGCTGGAGTCGCTGCGGTAAGCTCAGGGCCTACAAGGTGGGAGGCCGCGGCGATTGGCGATATCGGAAACAGGACGTTTTGGCCTTCCTATATGATACGAGCTATACCGATTCGAGAGGTCAAGGCCAGAGGGAGGTGATAGGGATGATCAAAGCGTAGGCCATGCATTTTCTCTGGCAGCCTGCTGTGCCACGAGCAGGCGTAGTGGGTAGTGGCATCAAACTGATAAGGAGGAAATAAGGATGTTGAAAAGATTAGCAAAGACAATGCGAAGGGACGAGAGAGGCATCACCGGCCTGGAGACGGCGATCATCCTGATTGCCTTCGTGGTTGTGGCCTCCGTATTTGCCTACACTGTGTTGTCAGCAGGTATATTCTCGTCCCAGAAGGGGCAGGAGGCAGTCTATACCGGGCTGCAGACTGCGAGGTCCACACTGGCACTGAAGGGCGATGTGGTTGCCGAGAGCAATGTAGGTAACACCACAGGTAACGCTTCTATCATCGAGCTGGTGGTCGACGTAACCAATGCTTTGAATGGCGAGTCCATCGACCTGACAGGACCGAGTAATGACGGCAATGGCACGGCTGCCGCAGGCAGTCAGAACGTGTGCGTTGTTTCCTATGCGGACAACACTCAGCGCATTGACGACCTGTACTGGACTGCGACACAAGTGGCCAAGGGGAATGGTGACTTCATACTGGATGCCGGCGAGACCTTCCAGATGACGATATACCTGACAGCGGTTCCTGGGGGCGTAGGTACCTATAAGACCTTCGATATAGAGATCAAGCCGCCCGTTGGCAGCGTACTGACTATCGAGAGGACGACCCCTGCCGCCCTTAGCGCCTGGATGATACTGAACTAACGGTCAGGATATCAGAATTAGTTGGAGACTAAGTATCCAAAGAGGTAAGGTATAGAGGAGGCACTGAGATGCTTAAAGGATTGTACAAGAACCTGCGCCGGGATGAGAGAGGCATCACTGGCCTGGAGACGGCGATCATCCTGATTGCCTTCGTGGTTGTAGCCTCCGTATTTGCGTATACCGTGTTGTCGGCAGGTATTTTCTCGTCCCAGAAGGCCCAGGAGGCGGTCTATGCAGGGCTGGCAGAGACCCAGGCGACCATGAATGTCAAGGGGAGCATGTATGCTTATGGCAATGACTCCTCTGGGAACTGGACTGTGGACGCAGTGTCGTTCACGCTGACCACTGCTGAGAAGGGGCAGGCCATTGACCTGACGCCGAACACTGGGAATGGTACTGCTGTCACCGTAATCAGCTACACTGATAAAGACCAGCATGTTGCCGCGTTGCCGTGGACTGTCACCTGGATAGGCAAGAACAACGGTGACAACCTGCTGGAGCAGGATGAGCAGGCTGTGGTAAGGGTAGACTTATCAGGACTGAGCCCCCTTCCCATCGCTTATGACACATTCACCATTGAGGTGAAGCCTGTGACCGGTGCAGCCCTGGTACTGAACCGGACGTTGCCCGCCAGGATCGATGCTGTGATAAACCTTGACTAGAAGCAGAAGTGGGCGAAGATGAAAGAGGCCGCTGGCACGGGGGCAAAAATACCGCCCCGGCAGCGACCTCTTTGTTGAGAATTGATACCTAACCGCTCCCCCTCTCTATTGACTTGCACCGTATTTGTCTCTAGCATAGTCTTACCACGGCAAGAGTCTCACGAAATAAAGGTGGGGTAGCGATGGCTCTAAGAGGCCTCGAGCGCTTCAAGCAGGAGCGTGATGCGCTGCAGCTCGTTCTTCAAACGCTTGAGCAGAATCAATCGCCTGAAAGCCAGCTTACTGCAACCCTGATTGAGGCGATGCTAGAGACCGCCCAGCGCATAATTGAAGCTGCTGAAAGGGGCGAGCCTTTCATCGCAACCTCTTACGGGAACGCACCGGAGCTGCTGGTTGCCCTGGACCTCCCCTGGTACCCGCTTTTGCTGGTGACATATCTGCCCACCCGGCAACCCTTCATTTTGCAAGAAATCGATGAAGCAGTCAGATTCGGGCTGGGCACCGATACCTGCACGCTCATCAGGTTAGGCATCAGCAATGTTCAGGCGGGACGCGTACCGCTGCCAACTGCATTCGTCGGCCTGCTTTCCCCGTGCGACGGTGCCAGCGCGCTGCATCAGGCCATAGCTCACGACAGGTACTGGCGCAACGTGCCGACTTTCTGCACCGACCCCCCATACCGGGATAACGACCTCAGCATAGATTTCCACGCTGACGAGCTACGGGGTATGGTATCCTTCCTCGAAGAACACACCGGCCGCAAGCTGAACCTTGACCGACTTCGAGAGGTTGTCAAAGAGTCCAACAAACAATACGAGCTGTGGGCAGCGTACAATAAAATGAGGCGTGTAGTGCCATGCCCCCCTGCAGCTTCCAAGGGAGCGCAGGCCTGGAATGTGGCTCAGAACTTCATGGTTGGCGATCCCAGAGGCACCGAGTGGTTCAGAAAGCTTGTCCGCATCACAGAGCAGCAGGTAAGAGAGGGCAAGGGGTATGCGCCGAACGAAAGGATAAGGCTGCTATGGTTTGATGTTCCTCCTCTATGGTCATCTGAGTTGACAAAGTGGCTTAAAGAGGAGTGGGGAGCCTGTATCGTAATGGACATGATGGGTTATGCATCCCAGACGTTGATTGACACCTCAAGTGAGCAGAGCATATTCAGGGGCCTGGCCAAGAGGAATCTGTGCGAACTGCCCATGGTCAGGCAAGTTCACGGCACTGCTGATACCCTCATCAATGACATCGTGCAGTTATCGAAAGACTACAAGATAGACTGTGTCATCTGGCCCGCCCATATGGGGCACAAGGATGGGTCGGCAAGTATAGGCATCATGCGCCAGATATGCCGCGAAATCGGGGTTCCCTTCCTCGCCCTGGGGCTCGACCTCTTCGACAAAAGATACACATCAATAGAGCGCCTGAAGGACAAGCTCTCCGAGTTCTTCGATACAATGGGGCTTGGTCAGACGCAGCTACTTGAGCCATCATCGCATTAAACACTTCTCAAAATCGGCTACCAGATAGTTCTTGCCTTTCTGGATTATCTTATGGCCCTCCCCCTCCAGAAGCCTTTTTTGAGTCTCAACCCCGCCGGGATATTTCTCGTTGATAACCCCTCTTGATTTCAATGTCCGCCAATAGGGGATGGTTTCTCTCTTGCCTTCTGTTGCGGCTTCCTCCGCCGCATGAGCCGCAACCCAGGCAAAGATTCCCGTCGTTATGGGACATCCGATGGAAGCGCAGTGCCTTTCAGCCAGGATTTCGCGGATCTCATTTATAGTAATGAGCTTGCCCCTGGGGACCTTACCCATAATCTCAGCCACTTCCCTGGGTGCCGGGATAACGACGGTACCCGTTCCCCATCTCTTGCTCATCTTATCGTTTATCTCTACCACCTTGGGCAGGTCTTTGCTGTCCGCCAGCTTCTCCTGCCAGGACTTGCGCGGCTGGGATTTGCTTCCCATCCCCTTGCCTCCTTGATAATAAGGTCTAGTTGTATTCATGCACCTCATTATAACCGAAAATTGGGAGCGATTCGCGAACCACCCCTGGATTCCCCGCTTAAACCGATCCCTTGACGAGAGAGGAATTCATCATCCTCCCTCCTCTGGCAGGAGGGATTGGAGGGGGAGGGCTACTTCTCCCTCCCCCGCTCCTCTGCTATACTATGGCATTGTGGATTTAATCTCGATTCCCCTCATAGCAGTCGGCTTATCCATGGACTGCCTGGCAGTCGCTATTGCCGGCAGCATCTCCGTGCCTGGCGTTTCCCACCGCCAGATACTGCGGGTCGCCTTCGCCTTCGGGCTGTTCCAGTTCGGTATGCTGGTGGGAGGCTGGTATGCCGGGCAGACAGTTGTGGAAACCGTCGAGGCCTACGACCACTGGATAGCCTTCGGTTTGCTGCTGCTGGTGGGCGCACATATGCTCTGGGAGGCCATACGGGGTGAAGAGGAAGGCCACAAACGCACCGACATCACCAAGGGTATACCCTTACTCACCCTGTCCATAGCCACCAGCATAGACTCGCTGGGTGTTGGCCTGGGCCTGGCCTTTGTAGAGTCAAGGGTATGGCTCGCCGCCCTGATAGTGGGGAGCGTTTGTTTCCTCATCACCGCCGCCGGTTTTTACACAGGCAAAAGGATTGGGGGCTGGCTGGGGCGCTGGGCCGATGCCCTCGGCGGGCTGGTTCTCATAGGCATCGGGGTTAGGATACTGATAACGCACCTGTTCTGATTGTCGCAACCCACGCCATAAGACAATGTAGGGGCTCAAAATTTTGAGCCCCTACCGAAAGCCTTGACAGCCAGCAAACGAAGAGCTTAACATAGCCATTGGATAGCATTGTAATTCCCGGCGATCGGGGCACCCCAGTGTGCACATTCGGTATTTAAGTTGGGGGATTACGTAAAGGCATAACTTGTTATGAACATCGAATTAGAGACACTGCTCCATCGGAGAGTTATCACACACTGCAAACAACTTTACGAGGATGGGCACTATAAACATGCTGCCCTGGAAGCGATGACTCAAGTGGAGTTAGCTTTAAAAGAAAAGGTGGATGTTAAAAACAAGTATGGCGTCAAGCTTATAGAAGGTCTCTTTGGGGAGCGAAAAGGCATTAAGCTACATGTGCCCTTCGGCGGGGAAATGCAAGAACAGGCCGAGACATTGTTAAAAGGGGCTTTCTCATATTACCGAAATTATGCTGCGCATGACGGCAGTAAAATAGACGCCAAAACCTGCACAAGGATTATGATATTAGCAAGCGAATTACTCGACCTGATAGGGGCTTCTTCTTTGAGCTTCGCTGATATTGGTGGCATTTCAGGCCTTGTTCAAGCAGGGGTTTTCCGGGACCCTACCGATATCTTCAAACTACTCTGCTTCATAACTAAGTACGTAATACCAGACGACATTATTGATGGCTTTTATGAAGACTTAGCAATAGAAGGATTCACTGATCATCAAGTTCAGGCAGTTATTGAAACCGGATTAGTTGAGTATATCACTGAACATCCCTTAGTTCAGTCAGAGGGGATATTCCCCGATGATGAGCCTGAAACAATCAGTCACTTCGAGTTGACCGAGTTAGGGAAAGGGACCGTCGCAAGTCTGGCATCGCATGCCACTTAACAAGTAGGGGCACAGCGCGCTGTGCCCCTACGACATCATACCGACTCCTCCACCTTCTTTTTCAGCGCCTGCACTATCTCCTCGGATAGCTTCTGGCCCCCGCGGCGCACCAAGAAGGCCAGCAGCCCTGAGACCTCGCCGCCTGCGGTGAGCTTCGCTTTGTTCCGTCCCACAGGCTCCATTTCATAGTAGCGCGTCATCTTTACACCCAGGACTTTCCCCTCCATCATCACGCGACGCCTGGGGACGAACTCGGTGATGGTCATCAACAAATTGACTGTGATAAGAGACCTGGCTACAACCAAAACCCGTGACCCCGCACCCAGTGGTCCTTTGGTGACCTTCTCAATCTTCTTCAGAGATGGTATCCACTTGGGCCACTCCTCGACATTGTTTATCAACGCCCAGGCATTCTCAGGAGATGCGTTGATTTCCACGCTGGCGCTGAATTTCATGGTTTTCTCCTCATAATACCTTAGCATGTGGGGCGCGCCGTTCGTGGTGAGCTTGTCGAACCATGAACGGCTCTGCGCTAGATGCGGACACGCCCTTCGACAGGCTCAGGGCGAACGGATTAAACCACACCCTCCTGGATGAGCTTTCAGCCAAACTTGTCTAGTTCGCTCCGATAGCCTATAATCTAGGGGAGACGCCGACAAAAAGCAACCCCTCCTTCAGTTGATGAGCAATAACACTAGCACCATGCAACACCTGCCCTTAGTAGTGGAGATTCCCCATCCACCCACTGCCTCACAGGCATTCGAGTTATTCAAGGACAGGCCCTTCAGCTTCTTCCTCGACAGCGGCATGGACCCCCAAAGGCTGGGACGCTACTCCTTCATGGGCAGCGACCCCTTCCTGATTATGAGGAGCCGCGGCAGGGATATAACCCTCATACGCCCCGATGGCGAAACGACTGTCTCGGGCAACCCCTTCGATGTGCTGGGTGAGCTTCTCCAGAAATATAAGCTGGAGGGCAATCCCACTGCTCTGCCCTTCGTGGGCGGGGCGGTGGGCTACCTGAGCTATGACCTGGGACATTTCATCGAGAACCTGCCCTCCAAAGCGGTGGACGACCTGCAGCTTCCCGAATGTTATCTCGCCTTTTACGATGCAGTGGCCATTTTCGACCACCTCGAGGACAGGGCCTATGTCGCCTCCACCGGCTTCCCTGATAAAGGAGTCGATAGGCAAAAAAGAGCGCAGGCCCGCCTTGAAGAAGTGAAGCGAACCGTAGGCCAGGCGCCCCGCCTGTGCGAGGACAAAGCCTCTTATCTCGACCAACCCGCCGGCAAACGGGTAAACCTGTGCTCCAATTTCACCCACGAGCGTTATCTGGAGGCGGTGAAGAGAGCCAGGGAGTATATCATCGCCGGAGATATTTTTCAGGTCAACCTCTCCCAGCGCTTCGAGGCGGATATGCCTCTGCCTCCTTACGAGCTATACCGCCGCCTGCGCAAAATCAACCCCGCCCCCTTCGCCAGCTATCTCAATTTCGACGGCGTGACCGTGGTCAGCGCGTCGCCGGAGAGATTCCTGCTCCTTCGCAGCGACCGTGTGGAGACTCGTCCCATAAAGGGCACCCGTCCCCGGGGCAAAGACCCGGCCAGGGATGAGGCACTGTCCCTGGAATTGATAAACAGCTTCAAGGACAAGGCAGAGCATGTGATGATTGTCGACCTGGAGCGCAACGATATCGGGCGGGTCTGCCGCTTCGATACGGTGAGGGTCAGCGAGTTGATGGCGCTGGAAAAGTATGCTACAGTGTTCCACCTCACCTCTACAGTGGAAGGAAGGCTTCGCCCCGGCAAGAATGTCATAGACCTGCTCAGGGCCACCTTCCCCGGAGGCTCTATTTCGGGCGCGCCCAAGGTCAGGGCTATGGAGATAATCGACGAGCTTGAACCCACCAGAAGGAGTGCCTACACAGGCTCTATCGGCTACCTGAGCTTCGACGGAGGCCTGGACCTCAATATTGTAATTCGCACTATCCTGGTCAAAGAAGGGAAAGCCTACTTCCAGGTGGGCGGGGCGGTGGTCTACGACTCCGACCCCGAGGCTGAATACATAGAGACACTTGACAAAGCCAGGGCGTTGATTCAAGCTTTGAGCATGGTCCCCCAGATGGCAACGGAGAGCCACAGATGATTCTGCTTATAGATAATTATGACTCCTTCGTCTACAACCTGGCGCAATACATTGGGGAGCTGGGCTGGGAGCCCGTGGTATATCGCAACGACGCCATCGGTCTGGACGAGATTAAAAAGCTGGCCCCAAGCCATATCGTGATTTCCCCAGGGCCCTGTACCCCGCTGGAGGCCGGCATCTCTAACGATGTGGTGCGCCATTTCGGCGGCAAAATCCCTATGCTGGGCGTATGTCTGGGACATCAGGCCATCGGCTATGTCTACGGCGGCGTGGTGGGGAGGGCAAAGCTCCCCATGCACGGCAAAACCTCTATAGTCCACCATGACGGCAGGACAATCTTCAAAGGGATAGCAAACCCCTTTGTGGGCGGGCGCTACCACTCGCTGATTGTTGAGCATAACCAGCTCCCGGATTGCCTGGAAATCTCGGCATGGACAGATGACAAGATAATCATGGGCGTCCGCCACAAGGAATATGTGGTGGAGGGCATACAGTTTCACCCCGAATCCATTCTCACCGATGTCGGGCACGACGTCCTGAAAAATTTCCTGAGCTTCACCGAGCCAATATGGAGCAAATAGTCTACCTTAACGGTTCTCTTGTGCCTCGCAGCCAGGCCAAAATATCGCCCTTTGACCTGGGCTTCCTCTACGGCTACGGCCTTTTCGAGACCATGCGCGCCTATTCAGGTCGCATCTTCCGCTTGGAGAGGCATCTGGAGCGCCTTTCCCAATCGGCCAAGCTACTCGGCTTGCCACCGAATGCTTTCGACCTTAAAAAGGCCTGTAATGCCACGCTGAGGGCTAATAAGTTGAAAGAGGCACGAATCAGGCTCACCGTATCCATGGGAGAAGGCGAGTCCGCACCCGACCTGCCGAAGCACCCCAGGCCCACGGTGCTGGTCACAGCCACGAGGTATGTTCCTCTTGCGGACGAGGTTTACCGCAAGGGCTACAAGGCAGTAGTATCCACCATAGACCAGGACAGCCAGTCTCCGCTTTCCCGCCTGAAATCAGCCAACTACCTCAACCATATCCTTGCCCAGAGAGAGGCCAAGGCATCGGGAGCCGATGAAGCCATTCTACTCAACGAGAGAGGCTTTCTCTGCGAGGGAAGCACCAGCAATATCTTCCTGGTATCGAAGAAAACCCTTATCACCCCAGGGGAGGAGAGCGGCTGCCTGCCCGGGATTACCCGTCAGGTAGTTATGGAACTTGCCCAAGCGCTTGGTATAAGCCTTGCCCGGCGAGAAGTTCAATTAGATGAGTTGCTCCAAGCCGACGAAGCCTTCCTCACCAATTCTATTATGGAGCTGATGCCTCTCGCTGAGGTCAATGGCCAGCGCATCGGCAGAGGCAAGGTGACCCAGAGGCTGATGCAGGCGTACAAAGAGGCAGTTGTGAAGGAAACAAAACAAGGGGCTTAAGCCCCTTGTTAATCTCACAAAAAATGTCTAGCCCAAAGATTCCTGCACCCGCTCCCAGACTATATCTTGAATCTTCACCTCTGGGAGCGTAGCGTCAACCACCATCCACCGCTCCGGATCGGCAGCAGCCATCTTGAGATAGCCCTCCCTCACCTTCTGGTGAAACAGGAACTCCTCCCGCTCGAACACATCCAGTTTCATCTTCTTGCGCGCCAGGCCTTGCTCCGCCGATATGTCCAGGAGCACTATGAGGTCAGGAGAAAAGCCGTCGGTGACAAAGGTGTTCACCATCCTGAGGAAGTCCAGGTCCATCCCACGTCCGTAGCCCTGATAGGCGAATGTAGAAGCATCGAAGCGGTCACATATAACAATTTGGCCTTTTTCTAAAGCAGGGCGGATAACCCTGTTCACCAACTGGCTTCTAGATGAGAGAAAGAGGAATAACTCTGTTTGTGTGGTAACCCCTCTGCCCCATTTGACCCAGCGGCGCAACTTATTACCCAGGAGTGTACCACCTGGCTCATGGGTAAGCACTATATGAAAACCAAGCCTGCGAAGTCTATCAGCCAGAGCCTTGGTTTGTGTAGTCTTACCGCAGCCCTCTCCACCCTCGAAGACGATAAATGAAATTTTCCCCATGTGCGTATGATAATATGGTTATTATACTCCGATGTCAAGCCTCAGCAGTTGGATGCCGTTTAGTACTTATGGGGGAAGAGAACCGCATTATCAGCGTACTTTCTATACCCGATGCTCGTCATCGTTGGGGAAAATCTGCACCCGGCGCCGCGGCGCTTTGCCTGTGCTCTTCGTCGCCAGATGATATTTCTCGGCCAGTTGATGTTGCAGGCGACGAATGAAGGCATTTTGGGGGCTCAATTCCACTGTCTGCCCGGTGCGCTTGATCTCCTCTATCGCCTCCTCTGCCTCTTTCAGCGCCTGAGCCACGGAGTCCGAGCGTTCCTCAACCCGGTAGACATTGGCCAGGCCCTGCTCCATCTGGGCGATTTTATCGCTCCTGACGACATATACAGGGACCCCCCTGAGCTCGGCGTCCTTCAGGAGCCGCGGCTTGCGGCGATAATGGCTCTTGGAGGTCATCAGCAGGTCGGCTTCCTTGATATCGTTAACCACATCAACGGGCAGGTTCATCCTCTTGATGCTCTCCTCCAGTCGAAGGCGATTGATACCGAACGGCATGATTCTTTTGGGCTCCTCTTTCCTGGGAACTCTCCTGCCAACCTGAGGCTCAGCAGCGGAGAAGGGAAGCGTTTTCTCACTTTTTACCTCCCCGTCCTCAAACCAGCGCACTTCCACCGGCACGAAGTGCCCCCGCAGTGTAGCATCGACGACAGCGGCTACATCGGGATGAATAGCAACTCGCTCCCAGCTTTGAATCTCCACAACCACATCGAAGGTGGGGGGTGCCTTGCGCTCCAGTATCGACTTCTGCGTGCCCCGCCTCCTGGCCTCCTCATCTCCCAGGGTCACTGACTGGATACCGCCGATAAGGTCAGAGAGCGTGGGATTCATCATCAGGTTATCCAGGGTATTGCCGTGGGCAGTGCCCACCAACTGCACTCCACGTTCGGCAATAGTGCGCGCTGCCTGTGCCTCAAGCTCAGTGCCGATCTCGTCGATTATAATAACCTCTGGCATGTGGTTCTCCACCGCCTCGATCATCACTGCATGTTGCAGAGCCGGTGTGGGAACCTGCATCCGCCGCGCCCGCCCTATAGCCGGATGCGGGATATCGCCATCTCCTGCTATTTCGTTGGAAGTGTCAACTATCACCACACGCTTATTGAAGTCATCGGCCAGGACGCGCGCTACCTCGCGCAGCATAGTGGTCTTGCCCACCCCGGGCCGCCCCAGGAGGAGGATGCTCCTTCCCGACTCAACCAGGTCCTTGATGAGAGCGATGGTGCCAAATACCGCCCTACCAACACGGCAGGACAGCCCTACGACGCGCCCTTTACGATTGCGAATAGCCGAGATACGATGTAACGTGCGCGCGATACCGGCGCGGTTGTCATCGCCAAAGGCCCCGATGCGCGAAACCGTATACTCAATGTCATCAGCGATTACCTCTTCAGTGCTGAGAAATACATCCCGACCCGGGAAACGTGCCTCGGGCGGCCGCCCCAGGTCCATGACAACCTCCAGAAGCTCACTGCGGTCTTCTCTGTGACGTACAGATTCGGAAATATGGGGGGGAAGGGCATCAAGAAGTGCATCCAGGTCATCGGTGATTATTTTTTGCATAACTTAGAACTGTCCTCCTAAGCTTGTAACGGCACCAATTGCGGCTCACGCACCCTGACTGCGAGCTGTTTGCTCAGACAGGAGTAGGAAGCCACTCTGGAGAAACCTTGCTCTTCGAGTATACGCTGCAACTGCTGCTGAAATTCTGAGACAAGGCAATACAAAGGGTGCCTGCCCCTGAGCGCGGCCAGGCTGTAGTTTACCAACTGTCCCAGTTCCTCTGCATCCAACTCTGTAACTATCTCGAATCGCCCTGCCGTTCTGCCCAGCCTGATTCGCAGCCAGGCTGAAATCTCACCGTCCTTTTCCAGAACCAGCTCCCAGGTGGCGTCTTTATCCCTGCTCTGGCTCCATTCCTGCAAGGTCATCCCCTCGGCACGGCGAACCTGATGCGGGGCAGCAGCGCTATACAGCCGGAACAGCCCATGTTCATCGGCGCCGGACTTGGGCCGCAGAACGAGAGACGGTTCCGCTGACTCCGTTTGACGCGCCCCTTCCAGGTAATACAGGTGCTCAGTCAAGTAATGAGTGAAGCCGCCCTGTTTCGCCATTTCAACCGCAGGGCTGGAAGAGTCGAGACGCAGGAAAAGCCGTTCTGCCTCGATTTTATCGCCGGCAAAGCCTGCCCTCTCCAGAAGGTCACTGCAAAGCTCCTCTCGGCCGGGGGGTAAAAGGAGCCGGTCTACCATCCAGGCGCCGGGCCCGCGACATCTCTTCAGAGAGACTAACGCCTGAATGAAACCCCGGTGGACACAAATAAAGCTACACCGCTTATTATCAGAAATCAGACAGGCCCTGAGCAAGGGAGCAGCGGCCAGCAGTTCAATCTCATTGCTGGTAAGCCTGTCCCGCATCCTTACCTCATTAACCGGGGACTTCCCCAAAAAGAAGAGCAGCACCGCAATGTCAGTAAGATGAAGGGAACGAATCATCACGCTTCATCCGCGTTTGCTTTGGAGTTACCGTTGACGATAGACAGGAAGTAGTCATGGAATCGGAGATCGGAGGTGAGCTCAGGGTGAAAGGCAGTAACCAGCAGGTTACCCTGCCTGGCAGCAACCGGAGTGCCATCGGGCAGGCTCGCCAATACCTCCACACCATCACCTACCTTTTCGATCCAGGGCGCGCGAATAAAAACAGCGGGGAAAGGCGGGCATCCCAGCACCGGGATATCGAGAGCGATCTCGAAGCTATCCACCTGCCGGCCAAAGGCATTGCGCTTCACCCTGATATCCACCGCTCCCAGGGTATGCTGGTTCAGTCCCTGAACCTCCTTCGCCAGGAGGATCATTCCGGCACAGGTACCCAGGACAGGGAAGCCTTTAGAGATGAGCTTCTTCAGCTCATCCACCAGACTATAGTCCCTCATCAGCTTGCCAATGGTGGTGCTCTCGCCGCCGGGAATCACCAACCCGCTGAGCCCTTTAAACTCGCCGGACAACCTGATAGGGACCGCCTCCACCCCTAATCGGCGCAGAGCCGCGATATGCTCCACAAAAGCGCCCTGCATCGCTAGAACGCCGATCTTCTTCATCCGTTTTCACCCCATCGGTGCATAAAGGAATCACCAACCGCGGGGCGCAAGTAATTCACCCTCCGGTATCGTCTTTATATCCAGCCCTGCCATGGCTGCCCCTATGCCCTTGGAGACCTCTGCGATTATAGCGGGGTCCTTGAAGTGAGTGGTAGCCTTAACAATAGCCTTCGCCATTAATTCGGGGTTCGAGGACTTGAAGATACCGGAGCCGACGAAGACCCCGTCAGCCCCGAGCTGCATCATCAACGCAGCATCGGCGGGCGAAGCCACGCCGCCTGCGGCGAAATTAACCACTGGCAACTTGCCTGTTTTATGCACCTCCTGTACCAGCTCGAACGGTGCGCCCAGGGCCTTAGCCTCAGCCATCAGTTCGTCCACCGACATATTGTGCAGTTTCCTGAGGCTGTCCATGACTGCCCTCATATGACGCACTGCCTCGACAATGTTCCCGGTCCCCGCCTCTCCCTTAGTCCTGATCATCGCCGCTCCCTCGCCGATACGGCGCAGCGCCTCCCCTAAGTCGCGGCAGCCGCAGACGAAGGGGACCTTAAAAGTATGCTTATAGATGTGATGGCTCTCGTCGGCAGGCGTGAGGACTTCCGACTCATCGATGAAGTCAACGCCCAGCGACTCGAGGACCTGAGCCTCCACAAAGTGTCCGATACGGCACTTAGCCATCACCGGGATGGTCACCGTCTTCATGATAGCCTCTATCACCACGGGGTCTGCCATCCTGGCCACACCGCCTGCAGCGCGAATATCGGCAGGAACCCGCTCCAGAGCCATCACCGCACAAGCCCCGGCCGTCTCGGCGATCTTGGCCTGCTCCGCGGTAGTCACATCCATAATCACCCCGCCCTTCAACATCTGGGCGAGCCCTGTTTTAACCGTCCATGTACCTTTTTCTGCGCCTTTTTCCATCCTGCCTCCTTCACCTCGGGGACCGAAACCTGGTTGTTATGTTATTATGTTATATTGTACACTCGCTTATCAAGTATGGCAAGCGAAGCTACGCGTAGGCTCCCGCGAAACTTAATCCTGTACGAGGTCTTCCGAACCTAGCGTTTGGGGCTCAATGAAGCCCATTGTGACTGTAGTCGAAGCTAAAGCCGAAGATTTTCCGCGTTTCGCGGGAAGCTTACGCGGTTTCGATTCGCCATTCCCGAAACTCACCGCAGAGGGCGCGGAGAACGCAGAGAAAAGGATGGGATAGAGAATTGCAAAATGAAAACGGGGGATGAGCAATGTAGGGGCGCAAGGCCTTGCGCCCAAATCCCCCCTGCGTAAACTTGTCCCTGGCTCAGACCAGGGAGGGGGTTAGGGGGATTAGGCACCCCCGTGTCATTCCTGCCTTGAGCAGGAATCCAGGTGCCTCGTCCAATTCTCTCGCCCCTGGAGGGAGAGAGCTAGAGCCCGCCGAAGGATGAGGGGGACAATTCGTTCCTCCGAATCCTTCCGTGGTAGGACAGGCTCCCCAGCCTGTCTCAATGTAGAGGCGAGGTTGCCTCGCCCTTTTATGTAGCGTGTAATCCAATTCGTGCCTCTTCACAGATTCCCGTAAATGTGCTAACATTCGTGCAGGATTTGCTTTTGTGATTGGGAGCACTTGATGGCGCAAGTCGTAATTGAGAACCCCATAATAAATTCCGCGTTTGGAGAACCCACGCGGCACTTCAAATTTTCCGATGAAGGCATTACCAATGAAATCGTTAATGAGCGCCGTATAAGCGCCTACTTTATTCCTATTCCCCCTCCCAAGAAGAAAGGCAAGCAGCTCGCTTTTGATACCGAATGGACTAAGGAACGAATCAAACCAAACGATGAAATCAACCGGATTCGCAACAAGGTTTCTATTTGGCGCAAGGGCAACTATGCAGGAATCACAAAAACAACTCGAAGACTGCTGGAATATTGGACAAACCCCGAGCGTGAACGCAAGCTGTTCTTCTGCCAGATTGAAGCTCTGGAGACAGCCATTTATATCACTGAGGTGGCTAACAAGTATGGGGATTCCTGGATAGATAACAATTTGAGGCGTTACAATGAAGACGCCAACCCCGAAATTTTTCGCATCGCTTTCAAGATGGCTACGGGCAGCGGCAAGACTGTAGTCATGGCAATGCTCATCGCCTGGCATGTGTTGAACAAGCTGGCTAACCCTCAGGATGCTAGGTTCTCCGATGCCTTCTTGATCGTCACGCCCGGTATTACCATCAAAGACCGACTTCGCGTCCTCTTGCCTCAGGATCCCCAGAACTACTACCGCGCACGGGATGTCCTGCCTGTGGAATGGATGGAGGAACTGGGCAGGGCTAAAATAATCATCACCAATTTCCATGCCTTCAAGCAGCGGGAGATTGTGGCTGCGGGGAAACTTACTAAGAGCATTCTCAATAAAGGCGAAACGAGTGCATTTACCGAGACACCTGACCAGATGGTTCGTCGTGTCTGTCGTGAATTAGGAAACAAGAAGAACATCGTTGTAATCAATGATGAGGCTCACCACTGCTACCGCCGCCGCGCTGTTGAAGAGGATATCAAGCTGATTGGTGATGAACGAAAGGAAGCCGAAAAGCGTGAGGAAGAAGCGAGAGTCTGGATTTCGGGGCTGGAGGCAGTGAAGCGAAAAATTGGCATAAGGGCAATTTACGACCTCTCAGCTACACCGTTCTTTCTCCGTGGTTCAGGCTATCCTGAAGGCACGCTGTTCCCCTGGGTGGTCTCCGATTTCTCACTGATAGATGCCATAGAGTGTGGTATTGTCAAGGTGCCCCGTGTTCCTGTGTCCGACGACTCGATGATAAGCGAGTTGCCTACGTACAGAAACATCTGGATACATATCCGCGACCATTTGCCCAAGAAAGGTCGTGGCACGAAGGATGAGAGCGGCGGGGATCGCAAGCTGCCGGTGGAATTGGAGGGCGCACTGCAAAGCCTGTACGGAAATTATGAGAAATACTACGAAAAATGGGAGCAGAACACCGAAGCTCGCGCCAGGGGACAGACTCCCCCTGTTTTCATCGTTGTCTGCAATAACACCAACGTCTCTAAGTTGGTGTATGATTACATCTCCGGCTGGGAGAAGCCTTTGGGAGAAGATACTGCCGTTATAGTTCCTGGAGAGCTTCCCATATTCCGCAACCATGACGGCGGGAACTGGATTTCCTATCCCAACACAATATTGATTGACAGCGAACAGCTTGAATCGGGCGAGGCAATGAGCAAGGAGTTCAAGAAAGCCGCTGCTCTCGCCATTGAAGAATTCAAGTACGAATACCGAATTCGCTTCCCGGGACGGGAGGTGGACAAGCTCACGGATGAAGACTTGCTCCGGGAGGTGATGAACACCATAGGCAAGCTGGGGAAGCTGGGCGAGAACGTCAAGTGCGTGGTCTCCGTCTCCATGCTTTCCGAGGGCTGGGATGCCAACACTGTTACCCACATTATGGGAGTGCGCGCCTTTGGGACGCAGCTTCTCTGCGAACAGGTTGTAGGTCGAGGGCTGCGCCGCACAAATTATGTTCCCAATGACGAGGGTATGTTTACACCCGAATACGCCGAGGTCTATGGCGTGCCCTTCTCCTTTATCCCCTGTTCCGGCTCTGCCACAGACCCTAGGCCCGGGCCGATGCCCACGCGTGTACGTGCCCTGGAGGAGCGCATTGCCTGTGAGATTACCTTCCCTCGCGTAACAGGCTATCGATATGACCTTGCCGGTGAACGATTAAAATATCTCTTTAATGAAGACTCGAAAATGGCACTTTCTACTGCCGATCTCCCGACCAGAACTGAAAACGCCCCTATAATTGGTGAGACTAGTGTGCATACCCTCTACGCACTAAGAGAGCGCCGCGAGCAGGAGGTCGTTTTTCTCTTAGCCAAGCTGGTTCTGGAGAGCTACTTCAGAGACGATGATGGTAATGTGAAGCAGTGGCTATTCCCGCAACTGCTTACTATCACCAGGCAATGGCTGACTAAGTGCGTAACCCTCAAGGATAACACCTTCATCCAGATGCTCCTGCTTAAAGAGTGGGCTCATAATGCTGCCGAGCATATCTATAAATCCATTGTTGCTTCGGAGCCGGGACCCAAATACTTGAAGCCTATATTGAGACCATATGACTACATTGGTTCCACCCGCTATGTAGATTTCGATACCACTCGACCAGTCTATGCTACGGACCCAAATAAATGCCACATATCCCACGTAGTGGCTGATACCGAGTCCTGGGAACAGAAGATGGCACAGGCTCTCGAGGAGATGGAAGAGGTAATCTGCTATGCCAAGAACCAGAACCTCGGCTTTACCATCCCCTATACCCTGAACGGCGAGGAGCGGGGATATATTCCCGACTTCCTGGTGCGGATTCGTGAGGGAACTGATAGCATGCTTAACCTGATAATAGAAGTCTCGGGTTGGAAACTGAAGGACAAAGAGGCGAAGGTATCCACGGCGCGCAACCTCTGGGTGGCTGCGGTCAACAACCACGGTGGCTTCGGGCGCTGGGCTTTCCTGGAAATATCAGATCCCTGGGATGCCAAGAACACCATCCGTGCTTTTTTAGGGGGTGACAATGCCGCAAGACCGTGAAAGTGGAAATAGGGCCAGGTTATGGGGCCGTAAGATGGCCAGAACGGTCGCGGATGCTTTGGGCGCAACTCTGATAAATCCCGGATTCAGCAACGAAGCTATGTGGAATGGCCGCAGGATTCTCATCAAAGCAGCTCATCGTGATACTCCGCAAATTGGTGCTACTTTTGCTACTTTGAATAGGGTTTCGGCAGTTATTGCGGCGCTTCAAGTTAAAGACAAGGATTATACCCTTCATGAGGTTTCTTCTGAATGGTTCATACAACACATGTCACCATCCCGAAGCCCGAAGGCATCTCACGTAATGATGGTTAATTGTTCCAAGGTCCGTGAAGAGGGCAAGAAGCTAGGGCCAATGAAGGAGTCTTAGCCCGGAAAGATGAGTCCCTGGTTTTTCGCATGTCATTCTGAGGGAGCGGAGCAACCGAAGAATCTCCCTGTTCTCAAAGGAATTAGCGCCTAATCTGGAGGGCAAGTAGCTATGGAGTATAAGATAGGCAAGAAATCAAAAGACATTGAAGCTACCGTTCATAAGAAGGAAAAACGCAAGAACATACCCACTGAGGAACTGCGCGACTTCGTGGCTGAGGACGAAGCCAAGCCTAAAACTGTCATCTATCCCCGCGACCCTTCTTTGGACCCGCAGCTTGTGTGGAAGGGCAAGGACGAGCAGGACTCCAAAGACCTGGAAGTTCCCACTGTACCTGTCTATATTCAGGAGAAAATACACCCCAAGTACATCATCAAGGACTTGCGCGCCCAGGCTAAGAAAGAAAAGCCCGAGATGCAGATGCAACTCTTCGCTGATTTCAACGGCTTGAAATTCGAGGAGATGGTGGAGTTCTACCAGCATGAGCAGAGCTGGGCCAACCGCATGATTCTGGGCGACTCGCTGCTGGTGATGACATCATTGGCGGAGAAAGAAGGACTCAAGGGCAAGGTGCAGATGATTTACATTGACCCGCCCTACGGGATAAAGTTCGGCTCTAACTGGCAGGTAAGTACGCGCAAGCGCGATGTCAAAGACGGCAGCGCCGAAGATGCCACCCGGCAGCCAGAGCAGATAAAAGCCTTTCGGGACACCTGGAAGCTGGGCATCCATTCCTACCTTGCCTACCTCCGTGACCGGCTGGTGGTGGCTCGTGACCTGCTCTCGGAAACAGGCAGTATCTTTGTCCAGATTGGCGATGAAAATGAGCATTTGGTGCGGTGCCTGATGGATGAAGCATTCGGAAGCGATAATTTTGTAGCTACGATTGTTTTCAGGACGAGAAGTACGTCAACTAGTCAATACCTATCTGTGCTCAATGATTATTTGCTGTGGTATGCGAAGGACTCGAAAGTACTGAAATACAGAAGCCTATTTCAGTCAAAAGCATTGGATGACCGTTTTTCCATGGCAGAATCGCCTAATGGAAAGTCGGTTCCAGCTTTCGCTAATAGCAAGTTGGCTCAAGATTTCCCAGAAGGAACTTGTTTTTATTCAAGCAGCAGCCTAAGTTCTACAACCGGTGGTGAAGGAAGTGCCCAACCGTTCGCATTCCAGGGTAAGACCTATACACCAGCCATAAGCAGAGGTTGGCGTTGTAGCTTGAAAGGTTTGTCAAATCTAGCTCTAGCAGGAAGAATCTTGGAATACGAAAAGTCTATAAGATACAAATATTTGTATTCAGATTTCCCATACGTTGAATTGGGAAATACGTGGATGGACCAACTGTCAGAGCAGAATAAGACTTATGTTGTTCAGACTGCAATCGAAGTCATCCAACGTTGTCTTCTGATGACCACCGACCCGGGTGACCTCGTGCTCGACCCCACCTGTGGCTCAGGCACTACTGCCTTTGTTGCTGAGCAGTGGGGTAGACGCTGGATAACCATAGATACGAGCCGCGTAGCATTAGCGCTGACACGCACACGGCTGATGGCGGCAAAGTTCCCCTATTATCTGCTGGCTGATTCGCCGGAGGGTGTTAAGAAAGAAGCTGAGCTTACTGGCAGGACGCCTCCTGACTATAAAACTGACGGCGATATCAGGAAAGGTTTTGTCTACAAGCGCGTCCCTCACGTAACCCTCAAGTCCATCGCTAACAATCCCGACATTAAAGAGGGCATGACGCGCAAAGAGATAGATGAGGCTATAGCGCGTTACGCTGAGACCGAAACGCTGTATGACCAGCCCTGCGAGGACGGTAAACGTATCCGGGTCACGGGACCGCTCACTGTGGAAAGCCTGTCACCGCACCGCGTGATTGCTACAGACGATGGGGGAAGGGCAGGTTTGAAACCTGCCCCAACGGAAGACACATCTCAGTTCGTGCAGATTATATTAGACAATCTAAAGAAAGCTGGCGTGCAGAACACCATTAAAAACGAGCGCCTGAAGTTCGACCGTCTGGAGCCGTATGCTGGCGAGTGGATACACGCGGAAGGAACATATACCGAAAAAGACGGCACGACTAGGCGAGTGGCGGTCTGTATCGGCCCCGAGTACGGCACTGTTGATGCGGAACTTGTGAAAGACGCTGCCAAAGAGGCGGTGAAGGGTGTGGGTTTCGACCTGCTCATTGTCTGCGGCTTCGCCTTCGACCCACATGTGTCGGAGGAAGCCAAGCGATATGGCAAGCTCACTGTCCTCATCACTCGCATGAACCCCGACCTCGCGATGGGTGATGAGCTATTGAAGACAACTGGCGCTGGCAATCTGTTCATGGTTTTCGGCGAACCGGATGTTGCTATCAAGAAGCAAAAGGATGGTAAGGTGGTTGTGGAAATCAAAGGCGTGGATGTGTATGACCCCACCACGGGACAGATTCGCAGCAGTTCTACCGATGATATAGCCTGCTGGTTTATAGATACCGATTACAACGAGGAGAGCTTCTTCGTGCGCCACGCTTACTTCACCGGCGCTGAGGAGCCTTATGAGAAGCTGAAGAGGGCGCTCAGGGCTGAAATCGACGAGGCTGCGTGGTCTTCGCTTTATTCTACTGTGAGCCGTCCTTTCGATGTACCCAAAACAGGAAAGATAGCCATAAAGGTCATCAACCACTACGGCGACGAGGTGCTCAAGGTTTTCGAGGTTAAATAGGGCACAGCACGCTGTGCCCCTACAAGGTTGGAGCGGATGCTCCAAGCTACCCAGGGGGCCTGGATTCCTGCTTGCGCAGGAATGACATTTGGTAGGCCCTTCGACAGGCTCAGGGCGAACGGAATATTCAGTCTCCCTCAAGGGGCGAGAGGATTTGAGCGCCTAATCCCCCTTGCCCCCTCCCTGGTCTGAGCCAGGGACAAGTTTATAAAAGGGGAAATTAACGGGGGCACCTGGATTCCCGCTTGCGCGGGAATGACATACTAAGGGCGACCCGCTGGGTCGCCCCTACATTGCTTAATCTCAACCCTTCGTTTTCACTTCAGTGCGCTGCCCATTTCCTCTTGACAATAGATTGCAGATAGTTCATAGCTATACAGGAAATGGGGTGGAGGCTGGACTTCAGAAAATTCAGGGTTTACCTGAGTGAGAGATATGGCGTGGGCAAGGCGTACTATTTCATCGGCTTTGTTGAGGGGAATAATGATTTGTATGCTTCGCTTCAATCATGCGGCTATATATTGATTTTCAAACCTACTTTCAGAAATAGGGACGGAAAAGTCAAGGGCAATTGCGATGCCGAATTGGTTCTCCAGGCAATGATAGATTTAAATGAGTATCACCAGGCAGTAATTGTTACTGGCGATGGCGATTTTTACTGTCTGGTGGGATACCTGCGCAAAATAGGGAAATTACGGTGCCTGCTTGCTCCAAATATGGATAAATACTCAGGTCTGTTAAAAAAGGCGGCCGGGAACAACCTTGCGTTTATGAACGATTTGCGGGGAAAACTCGAATATAAAAGAAAAGAACCCTATAAGGACGGAACCTCATAGGGGTCTTTTCGTCGTGATTCTGAAGCAAGAATAACACACACACACACACGATTGTCAATAGATATTTTGGAGCGCCTGGATTCCTGCTTGCGCAGGAATGACAAGCAGGGCGACCCGCTGGGTCGCCCTTTAGCGGGTTTTATCTCCACCTTCACACCTTCTGGCATAGCCACGCCTCCCAATGATACTTAACTTTCATAACCAATGCGTAATGTAAATTTTTCCACAAAAACTTTCATTATAAATAATCAATGTAACTTCTCTTTCATTCCACTATCTGAAGAATCTGCTCGGCAACATAGCGACGATGGCGCTCCTTGCCTGTAATCTCCTTCAGGATTCCTTTATCTACAAGCCGCTTCAAAGATTGCATGGCGGTTGGATGTGAAATGCCGAATTGCTCTTGTAGCTCGGCAGCAGATACGAAAGGCTGTTGAAAAAGATGATCAGCAATGCCAAGCACAAGCGCTGGAAGGTGCGTTTTTTGCAGTTCACTTCTCCACTTCAGTTGTAAATCCTGCAACCTCTTTGCCATCTGATTAGCCTCTTGAGACTGCTCCGAGACGCCGCGCAGAAAGAAGGCCAGCCAGTCACGCCAGGCCCCGCGCTCGCTGATAGCTCTCAAAAGGTCATAGTAATCCTGAC
>JACWAE010000036.1 GCA_014874385.1 Dehalococcoidia bacterium
ACCTTTCTCGCTCTGGGAGGTGCTGCGGGAACCTTCATTCGTCTCAGGCAGCGGTTACTAAAGGCCGCTGTGCTTGCGGTAGCGACGTTGCTTATTCTAGCAATGGTTTGGCGCTTTGCCGAAAGTAACCTCAATCCTGTTATCTCCCTATTTGTGTCTTTCTGTTTTATTATTTTTTTGCTGAGCCCCTGGTTATTGCAGAGTAGAGTAGTACATAGGGAAAGCGAGATAGAAGCTTGGGATGAGGCCCGCCTTGAACAGGCTGCCAGGAAAACCTGACGACAGGTTTGAGCCAATGGGGCGTTGTGGTCGTTTGATTGTATGCAGCAGGGATAATGTGAAGGGAGGGACTTAAGACCTTTAATGGGTAAGGTTGCTGTTGTTACTGAGAGCAGTGCGTGTGTGCCCAAGGAGGTGGTTAAGCAATACGGTATACATATACTGCCCTTGATACTCATCTTTGAGGACCGATCCTATAGAGATGGGGTAGATATAACAGCACAGGAATTCTATGAGCTTTTGAAGAAGGCGAAAAAGGTTCCTACTACCTCTTCTCCCTCGCCCGGTGAATATCTGGAGGTATTTCGGGAGGTAGCTAAGCAGGCTAGCGGTATCCTCTGCATAACGCTTCCTCCCCATTTGAGTATGGCATTCGACTCGGCAACTCAGGCCAGGGAGATAGCGAGGGAGGTATTACCTCAGGTTAACATAAATGTGTTTCCTTCTCGCAGTCCGGCGCTGGGTCAGGGGTTTATAGCCCAGGCGGCGGCTCGAGCAGCAGACTCAGGCAAAGATTTATCTCAGGTGATCCAGGCTGCACAGGATATGATGGATAGAGTCAATGCGATCGCAATGCTGGACACGCTTTACTATTTAGCCAAAGGGGGACGCATCCCAAAGGCAGCAGCGTGGGCTGGCTCACTGTTTAAGATCAAGCCTATTTTGGATGCCACAGGCGATGTGCGTCTGCTGGAACGCTGTCGTACCAGAAAACGTGCGATGCAGCGGTTGCTCTATATAATGAGGGAGCGGAGTGGTGGGAAGCCAATATGCGTGAATCTGATGCATGCTGGTGTTCCTGAAGAGGCTGAAAGACTTAAGGCTGATATCCTATCTCAGTTCGATTGTCTTGAGTTCTACGTCACCGATTTTACGCCGGTAATAGGCACCCATACCGGGCCTGGTTCAATCGGGCTCAGCTTTTATACTGCCGATTCGAAGTAGTAGCTAACAAGCTTAAGTGCGGAGAGGTGGGCTATTATCAATCGTGTTGCTGTGGCCACCGACAGCGTCTCCTGTCTACCCAGGGAGATGACAGAGAAATATGCTATTAAGATTGTGCCGATAAGTTTCATAATAAATGGCAGCGTATATCGCGATGGAATCGACATAACCCCGACAGAGGTTTACCAGCTTCTGGAAGCTACTAAGAGTGTTCCCGCCACCTCATCTCCTGCCCCGGGGGATTTTGTTCAGGTCTATAGAGAACTTGCCAAGTCAGTAGATGGCATCGTATGCATTACTATATGCTCGGACATAAGCATGATGTTCAATTCAGCAATTGAGGCGAAACAGATAGCGGCGGAGGAGTTTCCCCAACTTGCGGTGAATGTTGTTGACTCTCGAACCGCGGGAGGGGCGCAGGGGTTTGTGGCGCTGGCGGCAGCGAGAACTGCTGCCTCGGGCAAGGACCTAGCTGAGGTGACCCGTGTCGCTGAACTGATGATACCCAGGGTAAACATGATCGCCGTACTGGATACGCTTTACTATTTAGCCAGGGCTGGCCGTATCCCCAGGATAGCTGCCTGGGCCGGCTCTATGCTGCGGATAAATCCTATCTTGACGTTTTCTCATGAAGGGATAGGCTTATTAGAAAGGGCTAGAACCAAACCCAGGGCTGTGAACCGTTTGCTGGAGATTATGGAGAATAGGACATCCGGTAAGCCAGTTCATGTTAATATTATGCACGCCAATGTATTAGAGGAGGCCAAAGCCTTGAGAAAGAGCATAGAGTCTCGATTCGAGTGCGTTGAACTCTTCATAACCGATTTTGCGCCGACCATGGGTGTACAGGCCGGCCCTGGAACATTAGCTCTCGCTTTTTACAGCGAGGAGGATGGAGATGTGGGATAAAGTCGCTCTTATTATAGGGTCATATTTATTGGGCTCGTTCCCTTTGCTGTATCTGTTAGGCAGGCTGCACGGGATAGACCTCAGACAGTATGAGGATATGCACATTGCCCTGTGGCGAAATGTGGGGCGAGTCGAAGGTTTCATAGGGGTGACCTTCGATTTTGCCAAAGCAGTCATCGTGGTTTTGCTTGCTCGGAATGTTGGGGGCTTCGACCCCGGATGGGTTGCTTGCGCTGGAGTTGCTGCTGTAGCGGGACAGATGTGGCCAGTCTTCTTGAAGTTCGATGGGGAGAGAGGTAACAGCATAGGCTTGGCTATGTCAGGTGCGCTGGCTACATATGCTATGCTTATTGCTTTGGTGCCTGTAGTAATAGGAGCTGCTGTTAGAACAATTCCCCGGTTCCTGCAGCGAAACCAGAATTTGAGCGAGAGACTCAGGTTCGGGGGACCGCCCAGTCTGGCCCTGCCCCTCGGCATGGCGGTGGCTTTCGCTGTGATGCCTCTGGCTGCCTGGGTGGTGGGGCAACCTAAAGAGGTGATATTCGCTTTTATTGGACTTTTCGTGTTGATTATACTGAGAAGGCTCACCGGCGGATTGAGAGAGGACTTGCACAAGCCATCGTGGAAAAATAGTATGTTGCTAAACCGTTTTCTCTTCGATAGAAGCGAAATATAAGAGGATTCTGCTTAAGAGGCATCGTATAAGCGATGCTCTTTTATTTGGGTTGCGAGTACTTAGGTACTATTGTTTCGGCGAGCATTTTTGAATTATGATGGGACAATGGATGCAGAGAAAGTTGCCAGCGATGTAAAAGAGCTAAAAAAAGCGTTGGGGGGACTTCCGGAGCCTGTAGCTAAGCCGGCGCTTATTATAGTCAGCGGCTTGCCTGGTACAGGGAAGTCTTATTTCAGCCGTATGCTGGCAGAGCAGTTGCCCAGCGTTATAGTAGAGAGCGATGCTTTGCGCAAGCGGCTCTTTCCAACTCCTACTTACAGTCCTGAGGAAAGTCGTCGTCTTTTTTCCGCATGCCATCGTCTTATTGAGGAGTACCTCGGCAGTGGAATATCAGTCATTCTCGATGCCACTAATCTCGTCGAGCATCACCGGGAACCTCTGTATCGCATAGCTCAGCGTCTTCAATCAAAGCTTATCCTGGTACAGGTGGAAGCGCCCCGAGAACTGGTGCGACAGCGTCTTCAAGGTAGGGCGGAAGGAATCAATCACGAAGATAAATCAGACGCTGGCTGGGGTATTTATCAAAGGATGAGGACGAGGGTAGAGCGGATTAGCCGCAACTACTTTGCCGTTGACACCTCTAGGGATATTACCCCGGTCATCGATAAGATAGTGCGCGAAGCAAAGCGGTAAGATTTAACAGTTGATTGATACCGCAGGGCTTTTATTGACGATATAGCAATCTACAGAGCGTTTGTTCTTAAAACAGGGATTTAAGGGCTGAAAACCCTTTTCAACGCCTTAAGGGTAGACTTGATTGCCCGTCAAATTCGTTTGTGCTATAGTTGTCTGGTAAAATTAATTGTGTGACTACTTGTAAGGGGGATAAAGGTGTTCGACGAGTTGAAGGTCTTCAGTGGTAATGCTCATCAGCATTTGGCCCAGGCGATTTGCGATTACTTGACGATCCCCCTGGGCAAGGCGGAGGTGTTCGAATTCAGTAATGAGAACATCTTTGTTAAAGTCCTGGAGAATGTTAGAGAGCGTGATGTCTTTGTCGTTCAACCTATATGCTCTCCTGTTAACAAGAATCTTATGGAACTTTTAATAATGATCGATGCCATGAAGCGCGCCTCAGCAGGAAGGATTACGGCGGTGATGCCTTATTTTGGCTATAGCCGTACTGACAAAAAAGACCAGCCCCGGGTTCCCATAACGGCTCGATTGGTAGCAGACCTAATCACCGTGGCTGGAGCCAGCAGGGTGTTGACTATAGACCTCCATGCCGGGCAGATACAGGGCTTTTTCAATATCCCAGTGGATGAGCTGACCGCCATGTATATTCTCACTGACTATTTCACACAGAAAGCGGTGGATAGCTTTGTAGTAGTGGCCACCGATATCGGCATTAGTAAACGTGCCCGGGACATTGCTACCAGACTCCATGCCCCGCTGGCCATTGTCGAGAAACGCAGAATAGGCAACGCGGATAAAGCGGAGACGCTGACTATAATCGGTGAGGTTGAAGGGAAACGTGCACTGCTTGTTGATGACGAAGTGGATACCGGCGGCTCGCTTACAGGTGCTGCCTTGGCTCTGAAGGAATATGGTGCTACCGAGGTCTATGCCTGCTGCACACATCCTATACTATCAGGCTCTTCGGTGCAGCGCATTGCTTCGAGCCAACTCAAGCAACTGGTAGTTACAGACACTATACCTGTGCCTGACTTAAAGAGGATAGAGAAAATCACTGTGCTTTCTGTGGCATCTTTAATCGGGGAGGCGATACATCGCATCCACGGTGGCCTCTCGGTAGGCGCTATGTTCCAGTAGAGGGAATTTATGTTCAAACGGATTGTTGGCTTTATGGGTGATTCCAACGAGCGGGAGCTCAGGCGGCTGCAGCCTGCGGTCGACAAGATAAACGCTCTGGAACCGGAGTTTGAGAAGCTCAGCGATGATGAATTACGGGCGAAGACCGCTGAGTTTAAAGCTCTCCTGGAGAGGGGTGATTCGCTGGATTCTCTCCTGCCCGAGGTATTTGCTGCTGTCCGCGAGGCTGCTAAACGCACCATAAAGCAGCGCCATTTCGATGTGCAGCTCATGGGCGGCATCGTCCTCCATCAGGGCAAGATCGCTGAGATGAAGACAGGCGAAGGCAAAACCCTGGTGGCTACATTGCCGGTGTCTTTGAATGCGCTGACCGGCGAGGGCGTTCATGTAGTCACTGTGAACGATTACCTGGCTAAGCGCGATACTCAATGGATGGGGCCTATCTATAATGCCCTGGGCATATCCGTGGCCTGCATTCAGCACGAAGCTGCTTTCCTATTTGACCCTACTTACGAATCTGAGGACGTCAGGCTGAAACATCTGCGCCCCATCACGCGCCGCCAGGCCTATGAGGCCGATGTTACCTACGGCACCAATAATGAGTTCGGTTTCGATTACCTCAGGGACAACATGATGGCCGATCTCTCTCGGTGCGTGCAGCGTGACCTCAACTATGCCATTGTCGACGAGGTGGACAACATCCTCATAGATGAGGCGCGCACCCCGCTCATCATCAGCGGCGCTGCAGAGGAGGCAACGGCCATATACGTTAAAGCAGCGCGCGCTGTCCGCAACTTGAAAGGGATTAGCGAGCGCGAAGTTGACGAGAGGGGCAAGGAAGTAGGGAAAGAAGCTGCTTTAGCCAGAGTGAACAGCGAGTATGATTACCGTTTCGATGAGAAGGAACAGAGTCTATTTCTGACGCCCCGGGGGGAGAACAAAATAGCTGCCGAGTTTGGCGACCCTGACATGTATGGCGGCGCTAGCCAGACTGAGGAAGATTTCACGCACGTTTTTGAGAGGGGTAGGAAACGTCACCATGTGGAAGCTGCTCTGAAGGCCAAACAATTTTATTTGAAGGATCGTAATTACGTGGTGAAGGATGGGGAGGTAATCATAGTTGACGAGTTCACGGGGAGGCTGATGTTGGGCCGCCGCTACTCAGAGGGACTGCACCAGGCTATAGAGGCCAAGGAAGGCGTGAAGATTCAGCGAGAAAGCGTAACCCTGGCTACCATTACCTTCCAGAACTATTTCCGCATGTATGATAAGCTGGCCGGGATGACGGGCACGGCAGTTACTGAAGCTGAGGAGTTCGACAAGATATATAAGCTCGATGTGGTGGTTATTCGCACGAATAAGCCCTTGATTCGCGAGGAGTACCGGGACCAGATATATAAGAACGAGGAAGCCAAGTTCCGGGCGGTGGTGAGGGAGATCGAGGAGATGAATAAAGAGGGGCGTCCGGTACTGGTGGGCACGGTCTCCATTGAGAAATCGGAACATCTGAGCCAGATGCTGCAAAAGAAGGGTATCCAGCATCAGATACTCAATGCCAAACCAGAGCGGGCTGAGAAGGAAGCAGAAATTGTGGCACAGGCGGGGAAAAAGGGAATGGTCACCATCGCCACTAATATGGCGGGGCGCGGCGTGGACATCATCCTAGGTGGTAAACCCGAGGGAAGAGGTCCAAAAGAGTGGCAGGCTGAGCACGATGAAGTAGTTCAACTGGGTGGGCTGCATATTGTTGGCACGGAGCGCCATGAGGCGAGGCGTATAGACAACCAGTTGCGGGGCCGTGCCGGGCGTCAGGGTGACCCTGGCAGCTCGCGCTTCTATGTGTCACTGGAGGACGATATAATGCGCAGGTTCGGCGGGGACCGTGTTAAGGGGTTTATGGAGTGGGCCGGGTTCGACGAAGACACGCCGCTGGAGCACGGCATGGTGAGCAAGGTTATCGAGAATGCCCAACAGAAGGTCGAGGCCTACCATTTCGATATCCGCAAGCACCTGGTGGACTACGACGACGTGGTCAATACGCAACGCGAAGTAATCTATGACGAGAGAAGAAAGATACTGAGCGGGGCTGACCTGAAGGCAAATATACAGGATATGGTCGAAGAGGCGCTCAGAGATATTGTGCACAACAACCTTGGCGACGAGCGCAGCGATGAGTGGGACCTCGATGGCCTTGTCGCTGGTGTCAACGCTATTCTCCCTCTGCCTCCTCACCTGAGCAAGAACGCCATTTCCAAGATGAGCCGTAAGGAGGTCGAACAGAAGCTTGAAGAATATGCTGAGTCGCTTTATGAAGAGCGCGAGAAAGAGCTCGAACCGCAGAATATGAGGATGGTGGAGAGGCTGGTGATGCTGCGAGCCATTGATACTCGATGGAAGGATAATCTAACTGATATGGAGAACATGCGACAGGAAATCGGGCTGCAGTCCTTTGCTCAGAGAGACCCCCTGGTGGCTTACAAGACGCAAGGGCATGAGATGTTCCAGGACATGATGGCTGGCGTACGTCATGAGATCGTGCATATGATTTATCATGTAGGCATTGTAAAGCAGGAAAAACCGCGGGAAAAAGAGAAAGTCCCTGCAGGAAAGGCGATAGGGCGGAATGACCCCTGTCCCTGCGGCAGTGGCAAGAAATTTAAGAAGTGCTGCGGGAAATAACAGGTAGGGGCAGACCAGTGTGTCTGCCCGAAAGAGTTAAAAGGCGAACACATTGGTTCGCCCCTACTATTGGAGCCGATGCTCCAAGCTACACAGGAATATTAAATGACGTTCGTGGTGAGTCCTTCGGCAATTCTTCGGTAAACTCTGAAAAGGACTCAGGCGAACGGAATAAGTTGCGTTTTGGGATAAACTGGTGACAAGGGTAAGCTATGAACAATACGGCCATCGCTCAGGTGTTCCGGGATATGGCCGACCTCCTCGAGTTGAAGGAGGACAACCCCTTTAAGATCAGGGCTTACCAGAAAGCTGCCCGCACCATCGAAACCCTGCCCGAAGAGCTTGACAAGTTGATGAAGGAGGGCAGGCTCCGCGAAATCCCCGGCATCGGCGAGGCCATTTCCCAGAAGATAACCGAGCTGTTGACCACCGGGAGCCTTGAGGCTTACGAGAAGCTCCGCTCTGAGTTCCCCGAAGGCATTATCAACCTGATGACTATCCCCGGCGTCGGCCCCAAGACAGCGCTGCGCCTCTCCAAGGAGCTGGGAATATCAAATGTGGATGAGTTGGAGAAGGCGATTCAGGAGGGTAGAGTGGCTTCTCTGGATCGCCTGGGCGAAAAGACCGCTGAGAATATACTCCACCATATCCAGACTTTACGTCGCAAGGACAGGCGCATCCCGTTAGGCGAGGCACTACCGCTGGCTGAAGAGATTGTGGCTGCTCTGAGAAAACAGACCGGCGTGCGCAACCTGACCCCGGCAGGCAGTCTGCGCCGTTTCAAGGAGACCATAGGCGACGTAGATATCATGGGCACTGCCGATGACCCTGAGAGCGTCATTAAAGTGTTTGTGCGTCTCCCTATGGTAGAGGAGGTCCTGGCGCAGGGGCCGACCAAAGCCAGCGTCATTGTTAAGAATGGCCTCCAGGTAGACCTCAGGATGGTGGAGCATGATAGCTTCGGCTCGCTGCTTCAGCATTTCACCGGCAGTAAAGAGCATAATGTAGCTCTGCGAGAAAGGGCTGTCAGGCAAGGGCTGAGCCTCAGCGAGTACGGGATTACTGTAGTGAAGACAGGAGAAATAGAGAAGTTCACTACCGAGGAGGCTTTTTACGAGAGGATAGGGCTCCAGTATATCCCTCCAGAGCTGCGAGAAGCGCAAAACGAGATAGAGTTAGCAGAGAAAAAGGCGCTGCCTCGTCTTATAGAGGTCTCCGACATCAAAGGAGACTTTCATGTTCATACCGATTGGAGCGACGGTCACAACACTATCGAGGAAATGGCAAACGCCGCCAGGGCTCGCGGCTATAAGTATGTGGCGATTACCGACCACTCGGCTGGCAGGGGTATCGCACATGGTCTGAACGAGGAAAGGCTGAGGCAGCAGATGGCCGAGATAAAGGCACTTGGTAAGAAGCTCAAAGGCATCCGTTTGTTCACCGGCATAGAGGTGGATATACGTGTAGACGGTGCCCTTGATTATCCCGACGAGCTTTTAAGCGAGATCGATGTTGTGGTCGCTGCCGTACATTCTGCGATGGGGCAGGACAAGGACAAGATGACCAGGAGGATTATCCGTGCTCTGGAGAACCCTCATATAGATATACTGGCCCATCCGACCTGCCGGCTGATTGGAGAACGCGAGCCAATAGACGTTGACCTGGAGGAGGTTTTCAGGGCTGCGGTGAGGACGAACACGGCGCTGGAGATAAATGCCATGCCCGAGAGGCTGGACCTGAAGGATATACATGTGCTGAGGGCGAAAGAGTTAGGTGTGAAGCTGGTTATCTGCACCGATGCTCACAGAACGGGGCATTTGGAACTCATCCGATGGGGGGTGGGGGTGGCGCGGCGGGGTTGGTGTGAAGCTGAACATATCTTAAACACCAGGAGCCTGAGCGAAGTGGAGGCATTTTTCAAGCAGAATAGAGGGCGGTGAGAAGCCGGTTCTTGCGAAATCGGTGCAGATATGGGATGATAATTTATTCGGGGTAATCAATGAAAGAGGTATTTCTGCTTGTTCAACGGGGCGGGTTAAATGACGCAAGATAGTACAAATCCTTGTTCAGTGACCTCTGTTGGCGATAGTGAGGCGGTACAACACCTGAAGCAAGCCATCGCCAGCGGGAAGCCCTGGCATATCGCCCTGCTTGAGGCTATCGGGCTCTGGAGCTGGCCGGAGGAAAGTCATGGCGAATATCATTACTGTTACTTAATCGATGGTGAGGCATTCGACTGGCTGCTCCTTGCCCAGCGTCTCTGCCAGGAGGTGGATGGTCTTATTCCAGAGCAGGAACTTATCGACCTGCTCTTTTTCGGCAGATTGCCTGAAGAGCTCTCTGAGGATGGTTTCAAAAGGCTTATCGGCGCTGCCAAATATCATGCCTATCTCAACTACTTCTACGGTGTTATTGTGGAGAAATTTGTTCTTCTGGCAGTTGAGGAAGAAATCTGCAAAGAGTATCAATCTCATATCTTTCCCAGAGACAGGGGCGACATTGGCGATAGCTACCAGAGGGTCTATGGAGCCAGCCGTGGGGTACTGCTACGAAAATTCCGCAGGGATAAAGGCTATCCCGAAAGCGATGCTATGACTTTGGGCCAATTGCAGGAGTTCACCTACTGGTTATTCAAGTACAGGATTGCTAACTGCGATAAGCCGCGAGTTGCCAGCGATACCAAGAAAGGTCTGGATTATTTCAAGCGTCAACAAGCCAGGAAGGTTTAGACTTCGAATTTAAGAATGCAGAGTGTGGGGAGCGACCGATGTGTCGCCCCGAGAAGTCATTGTAACCGCAAACGAACTTCGTTATAATAGACGTCACTTCATCGGTGAGTGTGGAGGTAGGGACAGAATGTTACTGGCGATTGATATTGGCAATACCACCATCGCTCTGGGCGTTTTCCAAGGTGAGAAGCTGAAGGCTACCTGGAGGCTTTCCACCGATGTCCACAAGCTTGCCGATGAATACGCTGCGATTTTGCTCAACTTGTTGACTCTGGAGGGCCTTTCCTTTTCCGATATAGACGAGGCTATCATCTCAAGCTCGGTTCCGCCGATGGTGACGACCTTGGAGGAACTATGTGAGCGTTATTGCAAAGTCACTCCTCTGGTGGTGGGCACGGGGATTAAAACCGGGGTTCGCATCTCGCTCGACAATCCACGGGAGGTCGGAGCTGACCGCGTGGTCAATGCCGCAGCCGCCCACCGTCTCTACGGAGGGCCCTTGATTGTCATTGACTTTGGCACTGCAACTACGCTGGACGCTGTATCTGCTGATGGTGGTTACCTTGGGGGAGCCATCGCTCCCGGAATCGGCATCTCCGCCGACGCGCTTTTTGAACGTGCGGCCAAACTGCCGCGCGTCGAGCTAACCCGTCCGAAGAAAGCTATCGGTAGAAACACCGTGGCTGCCATGCAGTCGGGCATTATTTTTGGCTATGTCGGGCTTATCGAAGGCATTGTGGTCCGCATGAGGAAAGAGCTGGGCGGAAAGGTGAGGGTAATCGCTACGGGCGGGCTGGCGAGCGTTATTGCCAAAGAGACCGATGTCATCGATGTTCTGGATCCTGACCTGACGCTGGTGGGCCTGAGATTGATTCACGAGTTGAATAGCGGACATCAGTAAATATCTGGAGGGAGCGTGTTCAAGGGTAAAAACGTAGTCCTGGGAGTAACCGGCAGCATAGCGGTTTACAAGGCAGCGGACATTGCCAGCAAGTTGACCCAGAGAGGGTTATGCGTTGACGTGGTAATGACAAAGGCCGCTATGCAGTTTGTGACGCCGTTGACCTTCCGCAGCATCACTCACAGGCCGGTGGTCACTGACATGTTCGAGCCGGCATCCGAGTTCAGTGTAGAGCATGTTGCGCTGGCAGAGAGGGCTGATGTGGTGGTTATCGCTCCTGCTACCGCGGATGCTATTGCCAAACTGGCGGCAGGAATCGCTGATGAGATGCTGTTCAGCACTGTGCTTGCTACCAGGGCCCCTGTGATTTTGGCGCCGGCTATGGATGTTGGCATGTGGCAGAACTCTATAACACAGGAGAATTTGACCAAGCTGCGCTCGCGAGGCTTCACCATTGTGGGTCCGGGTTATGGCCGCCTGGCCTCGGGCCTGGTGGGGATGGGGCGGCTTATCGAGAATGAGGAAATCCTTGGCATCATCTACCATGTGCTGGGCAGGAAAGGCGACCTGGCTGAGAAGCAGATTGTGGTCAGCGCCGGTGGGACTCAGGAGCCCATCGATTTAGTTCGGTACATAGGCAATCGTTCTTCGGGGAAAATGGGCTATGCCATAGCTGAAGCTGCCAGGGATAGGGGCGCAGTGGTGACTCTAGTCACGGGACCTACGGCGCTCCCCGCTCTGTCAGGGGTTGATGCGATGCCTGTGCAGACCGCCGAGCAGATGCGCGATGCTGTACTCAAAGCAACTGCCGCCGCAGACGTCCTTATCATGGCTGCTGCAGTGGCGGATTACAGGCCTGCCACCGTAGCTGAGGGCAAGATAAAGAGGGAAGCTGATACCTTAAATCTTGAGCTGGTAAAGACGAGCGACATCCTTGCTGATGTGAAGGGTGACATTATCAAGGTCGGCTTTGCCGCTGAAAGCGGGGATATGATAGCCAGGGCCACCGAGAAGCTCAAGAAGAAGCAGCTCGACCTTATTGTGGTAAATGATATCACAGCAAAGGACAGTGGCTTCGATACAGACACCAACCGTGTGACATTTATAGGCCGTGATGGTAAGGCGGAACAGCTTCCGCTAATGCTCAAATTAGAGGTTGCCCACAAGATACTGGACAGGGTTGTAGCGCTCCTCGCAGGCAAATAGGGTAGCCTCGAGTACCTTTTGACGTTGACTACACTGTATCTCCAGTGCTATCATATTTCCCCATGGTAGCGTAGCTCAGTCGGTAGAGCAGGGGACTCATAAGCCCTTGGTCGGGGGTTCAAATCCCTCCGCTACCACCAGAGTTGAATTACCCTCCGTAACCTCAAGCCCTTCTAGGCAACCTGGGCGGCTATACTGGCTTTAATTTGTCACGCCCCCGCTTTATTTCCTTGGTAACGCTGCTTTTGCTCTGGGGTAGTCCGGTTTCCAGTGTGAAGCTGAGTAATATATCTGCTATAATAAAGCTTGGATTTTGAGGCTACACTATTCACTGGAGAGGGATGAACATGACCGAAGACCAGACTATTAGTATTATCGTTGTGGGAGCATCAGCCGCGGGACTTCGAGCTGCTGCACGCGCTAGGAGGCGGCTGCCGGAGGCAAAAATTCTGGTAATTGACCGGGGTTCTTTTATCTCCTACGCTGGCTGCGGAATGCCATATTTTGTTTCTGGAGATATACAGAGCGTGGATAAGCTCAGGACGACACCCTACGGCCTCATCCGTGATGTGGATTTTTTCCGGGAAGCCAAAGGATTAGAGGTGGTTACCGGGACTAAGGTCGAGCGGATAGATAGAGATGCGCGCAAGGTGTATTGTAAATCGATGAGGACCGGAGAGGCGTCGGTGTATTCCTACGACAAGCTGGTCCTGGCCACCGGGGCAAGCCCGATAGTACCCCGGGGTATTCCTGTTGACAACAAACGCATTACTACTTTCAGGAGCCTGGAGGATGCGATTAGTTTAAGGAAGTCTCTGGAAACGGGCAAAATCGAAAAGGTGGGAATTATCGGAGGGGGGTTGATCGGGTGTGAACTGGCGGAAGCATTTTCGGCTCTCTGGGGTGCTAAAGTGGCGCTGATCGAGGCGGCCCCCAATATACTGCCAAGCGTTCTCGACCCTGAGATGGCCCTGGCTGTGGAAGCATACTTGAAAAGCGAAAACGTAGAAATTCATACCAGTTGTCCCTTTGAAGATATCGCAAGGTCTGGAGAAACGGTTACTATCAAAACAGCACAAACAGACTTCGAAGTAGATTGCGCTATAATAGCCGTGGGGGTGAGACCCAATAGCGAACTCGCCGCTGGTTGTGGACTCGTTATCGGTAAGACGGGCGGAATTGTTGTTGATGACAAAATGGTTACCAGCGATCCCAATATTTTTGCCGCGGGCGATTGTGTTGAGGTGAGGCATCTGATATCCGGTAAGTCCATAAATTTACCGCTCGGCTCCTTGGCCAACCGGCAGGGTCGCATAATCGGTTCCAACCTCGGAGGAGGAAACGAACGGTTTGGTTCGGTCGTGGGCAGTGTAGCGGTAAAGCTATTCGATATGAACGTAGCTGCCACCGGTCTTATGGAAACCTCGGCCCGGGATGCCGGATTCAACGTGGGTTGTGTCTGGGGGACTTTTACAGACAGGGCAGATTACTATCCTGAAGCACAAAACATCCATTTTAAGTTGGTCTTTGACAAACAATCGGGCCGCCTTCTCGGTTTGCAAGGATACGGCAAAGGAGAGGTAGTCAAAAGGATAGATGTCTTCTCAGCGCTTCTCAAGAACGAGGGAAAACTGGAAGACCTCATGGATATGGAATTCGCCTATGCACCGCCATATGCTCCGGCGGTGGACCCCCTTTATGTTCTGGCCTGCATAGCCAGAGATGCCGTTCTGGAGGAAATACAGCCTCTAGCACCAGATTCCCGGTATGATGAGAGGGTGATTATAGATTTGCGGCGGCCAGATGAGCTGAAGTCCGCGCCGCTTCCTGAAAAAGATATTCTGAAGATTCCCTTCGAAGAAATCCGCAGGAAATGGGAGGAGATTCCGAAAGATAAGCCCTTGATTTGCATTTGCGCGAAGGGAGTCCGGGCTGCCGAGTCCATGCGGTTCCTTAAAGAAAAAGGCTTCTCCAATATGGTATATCTGGGTGGGGGCTGCCTTATGAAGCCTGCGGGTTAAATAAACATAGGAGGCTCCAGAGGCTTGGAAGGAAGCGCTGATAAGTGTAGACGGCAGCCGGTCATATTTGCCTAACTATAAAGTATTACTCCCAAAGGTCAGTGGGTGCTTTCAATTACCTAATTTTCATCCTGAATAGCGCATAACCCTCAAGGATGAGTCCTTGACTTTTTACGGATTCTGATGATAATACGCAATAAAACACTTGAATAGGCTTTTGCTTCGTTAGAAGTGGCTTAAGAAGCTATTTCAGGTGATCGTATGGGAAAGCATATGAGACGACTGATACCACATGTAACAAGAATGCTGGTTTATGGACTACTGGCAGTTCTGGCCATTCTGCCCTTAGCAACGTCACAGTCGTTAGCATCCCCTGCACCTGAAATCAGTTTGACTAGCTCAGTGCAGGTCTCCTTTCCGAATTCAATAACTTTTAGTGTGAAGGCGCAGAGTGACGCCAATATCACGACGCTCAGACTGCATTACATTGTGGATGAGCAGAACTATGCTAAAGTGGTTAGCGAGAGCTGGCCTCAGTTTACTCCATCAACGTCGGTGGATACCCAGTGGGTGTGGAACATGGTGGAAAGCGGCGGACTGCCGCCGGGGGCACAGGTGGAATACTGGTGGACGGCCCAGGACGCAGCAGGCAACAGCGCGCAGACAGACACTTCCACAGTGTCTTTCGATGATAACAGATATAACTGGCAATCTATTACCTCTGGGCCTGTTACCCTACTGTGGTATAGCGGAAATAACCAATTTGCGAACGCACTTATGACTGCCGCCCAGCAGGGATTGCAGAGGATCCAAAACGAAATCGGCCTCACGCCCCAGGGCCACGTTAGCATCTACATCTACGCCAGCACCAGCGACCTGCAGGGAGCTCTGCTTTTCGCACAGCAATGGGAGGGTGGCGTGACATTCGGAGGTTTTAACATTATCGCCATTGGCGTAGCCACAAATCAGTTGGCTTTCGGCGAGAGCGCTATCCCCCACGAGCTGACACACTGGGCTGTGCACCAGGTGACCTTTAACAACTATGGCGCGGGACTACCCACCTGGCTGGATGAAGGCCTGGCTACATATATCCAGGGCCCCATCTCCGACTATCAGGCAGCGCTCAATTACGCAATCAATAACAACCAGTTGATATCTGTGCGCAGCCTTTCCGGCCCTTTCTCTGCGATAGCAGAACAAGCCCTGATATCGTATGGGGAGAGCCAGAGCATCGTAACGTTTCTCATCCAGACATACGGTGAGGATAAGATGGATCAGTTGTTGAACGTGTTCCATCAAGGCTCTGGCTACGACGACGCGCTCAAACAGGTCTATGGCTTTGACCAGGACGGCCTGGATACCCTGTGGCGGCGAAGCCTCGGCATTAATATAGCACTTGATCTCCGTCAAGAACTTGTAATGCCTGGAGCGATTCCAGCATAGTTTCGTACAGTTGAAATCTGAGCCTTAAACGGCGGATTGCCGAAGCGGAGGCTATTTTGAACCGTAAGCTGTCTTCTTGGAGCACAGTCCGCAGGATTGCGCTGCTCTTGCTGTGTCTTACGTTGCTTGCTCCCACAGCGACAGCTTGCCATATCGGCAGCAGCAATACGCTGAACCTGGCTAATAGCGGGCCGGTCACACTTGACCCTGCTCTAGCTACTGATTCCACATCAGGCATGTACATAGTTCAGCTATTCAGCGGATTGGTCCGGCTGGACCAGAACCTTAAGGTAGCGCGGGACATCGCCTCTAGCTGGGACATAAGCAGCGACGGCAAAACGTACACCTTCCATCTGCGGCAGGACGTAAAGTTCAGCGATGGGAGGCCTGTCACAGCAGCCGATTTCAAGTATTCCTGGGAGCGCGCACTAAGTCCGGCAACTGGTTCCTCTACGGCAGGGACATATC
>JACWAE010000037.1 GCA_014874385.1 Dehalococcoidia bacterium
ATCGTTACCGGAGGCAGCCCGCAGGTTGTCTTTGGCGCTCCCGACGATAAATTACTGGTTAAAGGCATTTAAGGCTGGCAAGCTGGGAGAAATAGGCAAGGGGCAAAGGCCGCTAGAACGAGCTTTCCTTCAGACGTGCCAGTGGTGAGTCCTCTAAACGCTAACGGCTAGCCGAGGACGGTGCCAATCGTGACGCCGATGTCTCGCGAGGGCGCACTAGCCAAGCCAGCAAGACGCCAATCTGATAGAGCGCGATTATTGTGCCCGCCACCACTATCTGGTCGAAGGGATTGGGTGATGGGTCAAAAATGGCACCAACCACAAAGGACAAAAAAATCATCCACTTCTGAAACCGCATGAAGCCTTTGTAGGAAATGACCCTGAGCTTGGCCAGCAGGTACATCACCAGAGGTGTCTCGAAGGCGAGGCCAATACCGGCGAGTAGGATGACCAGCAGGTTCAGGTAGTCGGAAATACGTATCATCGGTGTCACCAGGCCGTTACCATACGTGAGCAGGAACCTGAACATAATGGGCAACACCAAGAAGTAGCCCATAGCCACGCCGCCGGCAAACAGGAGAAGAATGATGGGCATTGCAAGCAGCATCAACGCCTGGTTCTTAGCGCTCACTGCGGGCGCAACGAACAATATTATCTGGTAAACGAGAAACGGCAGCGCGAGCACGAGGCCGGCGACAATCGCAACCGTGATAGTCGCACCCATGAATTCGGTGGGGCTGGTGACAATAGGGGTTGTGTTGGGTGAGAGCAATCCGTGAGCAGGTACCAGGAGTACCTTGAATATCGGATGGTAGAACGCAATGGCTAGTGCAAATCCCACCAGGGCCACCACAGCCACCCACCAAAGCCTGCGGCGGAGCTCCTCGAGATGCGCGACTATAGACATCGACCGGTCCCTGATCCCTTTATCATCCTTTCTTGTCATATGACCACTCATGGGACCAGCTCGCTACGCGTTAGGCATTTTGCACTGAAACGCAGGCACGTCCCTGCCAGCATCCACTGTTAATTTAGGGCTTCTGATTATTTGCTTGAGCCGGGGATTTCCCATATCAACTCGGGTGAGCTGACCTCGTCCCTCTTTGATCTTGACATTAATGGTATACTGAGCACATCCGATTGTCAATTTTGTCTACTCGGGCCAGTACATTAGTGACACATGACTCCTTTTCCTTCAGTTTCCTCGAGGCGCCCAAGAAATTTCTGTGGTGTTAGATATCCCAGGGATTGATGGGGTCTACGTTTTCTTCACTAAGTGAGTAAGGATTCTGAAGACTTTCGGTAGGTACGGGCTTCGCCCCGAAGTCCGGCAAGTGCCATCAAGGAAATAATGTAACTCAGTGAGGCAGAAGATTGATAAGATGAGCCCCAGCATATATATTGGGGGAATTTACCTAGCCAGAGAGCGGGGAAGAACTTGCTTATCGGCATCCTTGCTGTCCCTGCAACCAAACCACCGATTTCAATTGGTAACACCGGCTGGAATGAGAGGCAGGCTATAGCCCATACACCATATCTCCGAATCCAGCCCTGAATTAATTGATAGCCTCTTATCTCATCAGGTATAGCTATTTTCTTGCCAATTAGCCCCACATAGTAGCTGCTCACCTCGCCGAGGCTTGCCCCCAAACTGCCGAAAAGCGCTACCAGTAGAGGGTCCCATTTTGACGCAGCGGCTATCATTACTGACACCGCAAAGGGCAAGGGCACAAACGAAAGGTTAACAACGACCGCTATTGCGAATAATGTAAGGTAAGCCAGTTGCGCAGAGCTGAATGACAGCGGGTTGAATCTTCCTAAAAAGATTTGTCCCAAATAGGCGAGACCCAGACTGAAAATAATAAAGACAACAAGTATAATCGCCAATCTGCGCCACTTGACTTTTTTGGTTGTTTCCATATGAGCACTATTCTGCCTATATTGTGCAATTCTTCCATGCTTCACTCAATGTGGAAGATCTTTGGGAGTCTCAGGTAACAAAATGTGTTGAAGGTGTCGGTTCTCGCTGACATCGCACATTCATGGGCGGTTGCCATAGGTTTTGCGCTTGCAAACCTTTGAGGGAAGTGCCCTCTGGGTCACTTATCAGCCTTACCTTCAGCTGCCTTGGCCTTTTCAGGCTTGGTTTTCTTTGCCCTGACGCCTTTTGCTTCACTCTTGTGCTTGGCCTTGATCTTCTTGGGCTTCGCCGCCTCCTTCTTGGGTAAGGTCACTGTCAGTACACCTTTATCGAAGACTGCATCCGCCTTGTTGCTCTCAACCGAGACGGGTAGCGCCACAGAGCGACTGAAGGTTCCAATGCGGCGCTCTCTGTGTATGTAGTCTCCCTCGTTGACCTCCTCTTCCTCAGAATGCTCACCCTTTATTGTGAGGATGTCTCCGCTGATGGGAATCTCCGCGTCTTCAGCATCGACCCCTGGCAGCGTCGCCTTCACCACAACGTCTTTATCCGTTTGATACATGTCGATAGGAACGTCTGCCAATTCCAGCTGTGGCCATAGGCTCAGTGGTCGTACAAAGCTCTCACCAAGCAGCCTGTCCATGGCTTGCCTGAGGGTCAGTGTGTCCCTCGGTGGCTCCCAGCGCATCATGGTCATGGTTCACCTCCTTATCTATGGCAAACTGACTTCGGGCACTTCCCTCAATCTTCGCACAAAGTCGATCTCAACACAGCTGTTAGATACGCTACAATCATTCTCAGTCAAGAAATCACAAGATTCGTAGTAAGAATGTCAAGAAATCGTATAGTGGAAGCAGCATTCTGGAGTGAACCCCTGAAATTGGACACAATAGGTTAGGAAGGTTTGGCAGGGAGGAATATCTTATAATGGAGGAGAGAAAGGACCCTGCCATGAGAAATCAGAGGGCTTTCAACGTAGAGTTCAAGCGCCAGGTAATTGAGGAGTTGCTTAGCGGTGAAAGCCGCCATGCTCAGCTCTGTCGCCGTCACAACATCAGTTCGAGTCTGCTTTACCACTGGAAAAGGCAATACAGCAAAGGCAAGTTCAATAGTGAATAGGGTCGACGCCATTTCTATTGAGATCAATCATTGTTCACTTCTTTGAATCAGGTGCCTTTAGTCTTAGCAAATCAGTTCAAGTAAATTATTCCTGCTTCATGCTCGTTTACCTCAGCACGACCAAATAGATATCAGGTTACACTCCAGTACTATCTATCTATATAGATAAGTACAAACGGGTTATTGATAATGTATGAGTATAGCTGATAGAGTAAATGCATCAGTGAGTATCAATATAAAGATAATAATATTAAATATTATGTATGAGCACATAATTCCAAATTTCAGGAGCAAGATATGAATCGTTTGGGTCTACTAAAGAAGCCAACCCTGGTCGCTATGGGGGTGCGACCTGAAGGGAATGAGTTGGAATGGAGTCTCTAGCAAAAGCTATCGTTGAGACTTTCCACTTGCTTATACAATTATCTGTTGGCTTGTCGAGCAATAGCTTAGCTAGCAACAGTATGGGTAATCTATCCGCTCAAGATTATACCCTATTAGGAAATCAGGTAATCGCAATATTAAACAATTTCATGAGCTTCCTGGCTCAACTTATGGTAGAAATCAGTAAACAGACCAACATCACTAGTTCTTAGGTCAAACGAACCAGTTAGCCGTTTAGAATGATTTGGTGAGACAAGAAAACAGGCCTACGGGGGAATGAGGATAGAATAGGTGTTAGAATCAATCATAGGCTATCTAGGTGCACTTGGTACCATACTTACGGAGACCGGCGTGCGCCTTGGTATGAACGCACAAGGCATCATCAATAGTCCTCTATCAGGATACGGGTCAGCCAGTGGCTCAACAATGGTATTCAATCTGGCCTTCGCACCTCTGATTGAGCATCTCGGCCCGCTCATGCAGAACTTCGGCGGTATTCTTAGTGCACTGGCTAACATGCTGCAACATCACGCAGGCTGACATCTGCAGAAATAAGCAGCAAGGTAGCCTGAAGCATCCCTTGGACTAAGACAACTCAGATTGAAATAGATAAGGAGGAAATATCGATGGCCGCTAGAAATCAAAACGGAAAATGGTTTGCGATATCTATAATAGGGTTAGTACTGGTGATTGTGGGCACATTGTGGATAACGATCATCTTCCCCGCACTAGCGCAGATACCCAAGGGTTATGAGCGCACCTATTACTCCGACGGTACCTTCTCGGTACTGAACTCTGACACTCACTCGATGGATAGCTTCCCTGTAGAGATCGCGCTGGCTCAGAAGGCCAATGGCACCAAGGATGGAGCCATGCTTATCCATGAGAAGAGCACAGTTGTCAATTCAGCTACCGGCACTGACCTCTCAGCCTATTATGGCGATGAGAGCACTCTTGCAATAGAAAGGAAGACTCTCAAGTTTATGCCTGCGGTTGATGAGAGGGGTCGGACAGGATATTGGGCGCCTCCAATGGGGCTGAGCCCGGCGAGTAGTTTCGCAATCTATATTGATAGCGTGAACGAGCCGCTGACGGCGACATGCGTGAAGTCCGAGGAACTTCAAGGTCTTAAGGTTCTTGTTTTTCGGGTGAGTGCGAGCGATGTATCGTTAGGCACAAATCCTCAAAATGGCTTAGCGATGTATTCGAGCACTACCGTTAATCTGACGATAGAACCAAAGACCGGGACTGTGGTTGACCAGACTGCCGTAGCTACCACGAGCATGGATATGGGAGGCAATAAGGTGCCCGTCCTAGTGGCTAATGTAGGATGGACCGATGCAACAGTTTCGGATATGGTGAAAGTTGCTAAGGATGGCATGGGCATGCTGTTCTGGTTCCAAGCCGTTCTTCCGTGGCTGCTGATCGGCCTCGGTATCGTTTTGGTCTTAATCGGTGGAACATACCTTATCCGCGGAAAGGTGACTCGATAATATGAAGTGACCGAGGGGAATAGTCTAGGAACTTCCATTTAGAAACACAACAAGAAGGGTTCTAGAGCGGGTCTCTTCAATGCAACGCAGATAGAATTTCACCCCCTTCGCCGCCAACAAGTATCAATCGAGACCCGCTCTTACCATTTTATATGTATTGACTCCACTGCAGAAAAATCAGGAGGCCGAGTCAATTCTACTTCTAAGTCTGCAATTACACTCTGGCGCAGTGCCCCTAAGAGCTTCTGAAGAAGTTGCTGATCTGCCTCTGACAAGGCAGGCGCGATTACTGAAATGAGATCTCTTATTGCTACTATACCGTTACGGCACACCTCCTCCCCTTTATCAGTCAGGTTTACTTCTGTAAAAGGCCGCCCCTTCCGTTTCGGATTTCTTGTTACGAGCTTTTCTTCTTCCATCCTATTAAGTAATCCCGTCACGCTTTGACTTTGTCTCGATAGAATCCGACCTATCTCAGCAATTGTCAATATATCGGGATAATCTCTACAAATCCAAAGAACAGCAAGTTTTTCTGGTGTTATCCCCACCTTCTTGAGCCTTAACTCGGCCGCCCTGTATAGTATTAAATAAGTCTGACGAACCAAAGCCCATGTAGTAAGATTTGTGTCTGAGAGTCTGAGGTCATATAGAGCTTCTCTCTTTATTACTTCATCTATGACCTGGCTGGAATTAATCTTCAATGCCATCCCAGTAACTTAACCTTCCATAAGATTTCAACGCTGTGCGTAACAGCACATTTGTACAGTACTTTCCTTTAAAAAATGCCTAATCACATGAGTTATATATTGTATCGGCATGGCTTCAATCAACGCCTCAAGTATTGGCTGTTTTACAGCAGAGACTCACAAAACATCGCGTCCGACTGTAGAGTAGTATAGACTTACGAGATTAAGTAATCAATTAAGAATGTTAAGAATAGCTTAAGGAACACTTAATAATTACTGAAATGATATCTGGAAAGAACTTCCGCTCATACGCGCAGCCCACCCGATGAGGCGATTTCACTACTCGGCAGACCGGCCAAACGCGAACATGGTTTGCTGAGTTTCCGTTCCTTATGCTAGGACTCCCACTTCACAACTTTCCGCCCCTCTATAGTACTTTCTTCCTATTAGATATGACCCAAGAGAACTATTGCATAGGAAATTGTAAGTATGCTAATATACTACCAATTAGTAGTACACTACTATGTGCATGTATAAGCTTATTTATTAATACACGATATAATAGTTGTGACACACAATATATGAACAGGGGGTGACTGAAAATGCAGACAACAAAAGAGGCCAGATACGAAAGAATGCTAACTGCTCAGCAAGTGGCGGATATCCTACAAGTCAGCATATGTAGTGTCAGGCGATGGAGTGATCAAGGGACACTTAAGTTCTATCGCGTTGGGTCACGAGGTGATAGGAGATATTGGCACGAAGATGTTCTTCATTTTCTGGAAACGTCCAAGTCAATGCCTATAAATGGACAGAAGAAATAAGTTACGGCAGTTTCTTCGCGAATAAATTACCCGAAATCTTTCGCCGCAACCAAGAACATTATTGAAAACCTAGTTTTCAAATGCGCTTACTGTATTATTTTATCTATTTCTTCGATCAAGTTTGTTATGATTTTCCTAAAAAGTACCCTATGCCTGGCCTTGTAACAATAAATCGAGGGTGGTCTGGGTCTCGTTCTACTTTCTGTCGCAAATGCCTGATATGAACCCTTAGACTCTCCAAAGACCCTGCATAATCATCACCCCATGCATCTTTAGCGAGTTCGGAGTTAGTAACCACTCGTCCCGCATTTTTCATTAAGCAATTAATCATATTAGCTTCAATGGCAGTAAGTCTTACTTCCTTGTTATGGCATAAAAGCTGGCGCGTGCTCGGATAGAAGCACCATGAGCCATAATAAATTGGTAACCCCCCGATATTATTGTTTCTACTGCCACGTGTTCTAACATTTATCCGGGCCAATAGCTCGAGACGTCCGCATGGCTTTCTTATATAGTCGTCTGCACCTAACTCAAGCGCTTTGAATATATTGTCATCATCTGTTCTAACTGTTAGCACGACAATAGATACCGAGGAAAAGAGGCGAATTTGCTTCAATACATCGAAACCACTTATATCTGGAAGTCCCAAATCAAGGATGATCACATTTGGTTTCTCGCTCTCGGCCATCTCTACCCCTTCCTTCCCTAGATGAGTGTGTACCACCTGAACTTCGGGCCAGCGTATCTGCAGAGTCAGAGAGACGGACTCCACGATTTGCGGATCATCTTCAATAACCAAGACTTTCATATTTTCACGACCAATTTATCAGACTCGTTATTTAACTCATACTATTCAGGAGCTCCCAAAGGCAACGAGAAGCTAAATGTTGAGCCTTTGCCCGGGGCGCTCTTTAACCATATCTGCCCGCCATGAAGCTCCACAAATGTCTTGCACAAAGCTAACCCCAAACCTAATCCACTCAAACGCTCCCTATCATCTTCCACGCGATCGTAGGGATTGAACAGCCTCTCTTGGTCTTGTTTCTTTATCCCCGGCCCATTATCGCTAACCTCTATTACCAGGTTGTGCTCTTCCCTTTTGGCTCTTACGGTGATTTGCCCCTGCCTTGGTGTGAATTTAAACGCATTATTGAGTAGATTCATTACAATCTGACGTACCCTCACTATATCAGCCCACACCTTAGGCAGTGCAGTATGCGGCTCCCAAGTCAATTTCTGACCACGGTTCCCGGATACAGCAACCATCTCCTCAACGACATCGTCAAGCAATTTCACTACATCAATATATTCGCGCTTCAGTTTGAGCATTCCTTTCTCGCCTTTGGCCAGGTCGAGCAGTTCGTCAATCCTGCTAGACAGGTTAGAAGAGCCCCTTTCTATGATTTTGGCTAACCTCAGCGAAGTCTCCTCTTTGAGCATAGCAACCAGCTCCTGGCTTGAAAGCACCACCGGTGTGAGCGGGGTTTTTAATTCATGTGCCAGTGTTCTGGTGAATTCTACCCTTTTCTTCATCTCCTCTTCCAGTTGCCGGCGCAAATCTCTCTCCCTTTGATAAAGGCTCTCTAGCTCCTCCTCCGCTTTCTTCCGCGCAGTTATATCATGGAAAGCCGTCAAAATTGCCTCATCGCCTTCGAATTTCAGTGGCCGAACAGAGGCGATCGCCCAAAATGCCGTCCCGTCAGCTCTCTTGCCTCGAAACTCGCGTTCTGTAATGCGAGCCTCTCTTAGCAGATGGTTCAAAACATCCTTACGCTCGGGGGGGGAATTATAGAAGTCCCATATCCTGCGACCAGTCAATTCCTCCAAGGATAGACCTGCGGTCAAGACGAACTGCCGGTTGCCATACAAGATCACACCATCGGACATGCGGCCGATGACCACAGGTATCGGAATCGATTCGACAATGTTCCTGAAACGCTCTTCGCTTGCCCGCAATGCGTCTTCTGCCTGCTGGCGCTCGGCGATTTCACGTTGAAGTCTTTCGTTCGCATCTTTTAGAT
>JACWAE010000038.1 GCA_014874385.1 Dehalococcoidia bacterium
CCAATACCTACTCCAACGCCTACGCACACACCCACACCTACGCTTACTCTAACCCCTATGCCTACCCCATCACCGACTGCTTCACCTACCGCCACTCCGGCAGACGAAGGCGACGTCGTAATCAACGAGGTCCAGTATGACCCTCCACAACAGAGCACAGACACAGCCTTTGAGTGGCTCGAGCTTCTAAACCGCACAGGGCAGGCAATCGATTTGACCGATTGGAGAATCAGCGACAATCATGAGACTGATACCATCCCTTCTCTGACTCTGCCTCCAGGCGGCTTTGCTGTGGTCGCCGCTAGAACTGACTTTTATGCTAACTTCCCGAATTTCAGCGGCAACATAGTCTCCATTGCTGATGGCAGCATAGGTAACGGATTAAGCAACACCGGAGACCGCATCATCCTGCAAGACCCGACGGGGAAGATTATCGACGCACTCTCCTACGGCGACGACAACACCATAATGTCTCCACCTTGCCAGGATGTGCCCGAAGGCCACTCACTGGAGCGTCAACCTGTGGGGCTGGATACAAACCAAGCCAACGATTTCGTTGACAATGCAACTCCTTCGCCGGGCTGTGGATTGCTATCTGTTACACTGACGCCAACTCCTGCACCCTCACCATCACTCACGCCTACACTCACAACAATGCCCACGTCTCCGCCTCCTGCTGCTGCCACTCCTACTCCCAACCTCACACCCAAGCCCACGCCTGCGCCGAATCTAACAATCTCCCCATCAGTCAGCCAGGATCGACCCCGAACTCGTACAATAGTCCCTGCCTTCCTCTTCATAATAGGAGTGACCCTCTTTGCCGCTGTTTTTTGGTTGAAAAAGCGGAGCTGAGGTTTGCGCTGACGCTCACGATGAGATATAATTTATATCTAAGCCTAGTTTGATGTAGAACAGGCGCTGGCGCAGACAGCTGGCATCATCTAATGTAATTAGTCCAATGAGACCGTTTTATTACGCTGCCAATACCGCCATGAAAGTCTTGCTCATCGCCCTTACCAGATGGCGGGTGGAAGGGAAAGAAAATGTTCCCAGGAAGGGTCCCCTGATAATAGTTGCCAACCACATGACTTACGTAGACCCACCGCTACTTGGCGCCAGCGTCCCCCGCAGGATAACCTTCATGGCCAAACAGGAGCTATTCCGTCCATCACTAATGGGGATAATAGTGCGCGCATATGGCGCCTTCCCTGTAAGGCGAGATAAGCTGGATAGAGAGGTAATGCGTCATGCGCTCGAACTGCTCAATAAAGGGGAGGTGCTTGGTATGTTCCCTGAAGGGAAAAGGAGCTTTCCTTACCACTTGCAGGAAATGCAACCCGGCACTGCGTTCATCGCCGCGCGTTCTGGCGTTCCCATAATTCCAGTTGGCATCAGCGGCAGCGAACAGGTCAAAGGAATAGGCTTTATTGTACGGCGGCCACGTATTACTGTGAGAATCGGCCGTTCCTTTACCCTTCCCTCAGGAGAGGACAACAAACTGAATCGTCCCCGATTAAACCAACACTCCGACCTGATTATGAAGCGCATAGCCGAGCTTCTGCCTAGCAGCTATCTAGGCAACCACAATTTCCTGAACAATCCGAGGAGCAGCAATGAAAATTGAAAAGGCTGCCGATATGGGATTCTGCTTCGGCGTGAGGCGAGCAATCGATCTTGTGGAGAAGGCAGCACAGGAACGTGGTCCGCTCCAGACGCTGGGTGCCCTTGTCCACAATCGGCAGGTTGTGGACAAGCTCTCAGAGTGTGGAGTGAGCATCGCGGGAAGCTTAGATGAAATACGAGGTGACGTCGTTGCTATCGCCTCCCATGGTGTAGGACCGGAGGTCATGAAGTTAATAAAGGCTCGAGAACTTAAGGTCATCGATGCTACCTGTCCCTTTGTGCGCAAAGCTCAGGTTGTCGCCCAGAGGTTGGGCAAAGAGGGATTTGGGGTGGTGGTTTTCGGCGATGCTTCTCACCCCGAGGTTCAAGCCGTCCTCGGCTGGGCTGGGAAGAATGCAAGTGCCTCTCTGGAGATTCCTCAGTTCACCGCCCAGCCCAAACGCCTGGGTATCCTTTGTCAAACCACCCAGAATAAGGAGCGCTTCGCTAACTTCGTTGCCAGGATTATCGCCTCTGATACTGTTAAATTCTCCGAGCTACGCATCTTCAATACCATATGCAATGCTACAAGCAAACATCAGGCGGCAGCTCTTGGGTTAGCAAAAAGGGCAGACCTGATGATAGTAATTGGTGGCAAGGATAGCGCCAATACCAAACGTCTTGCCGAAATCTGTGCAGACACCGGTGTTGCTACACATCACATTGAGACAGTCGCAGAGCTTGACCCTTCTTGGGTGCGAGGCCGACATCACATCGGTGTTACCGCAGGTGCTTCTACCCCCGATGAGGCGATTAATGAAGTTGTGCTCAAGCTACAGGAAGCATCAAGAAAGAATTGACAGGAGGGCCATGATGCAACACAATAAATTCGGGATCTACCTCAATACAAAGAAGTGCCAGGTAATGCGCATCAGCTCACCGTATTGGATACCCTCAAGTTCAGCCTGGGTGTTTCTCACCCCAGAGGTTAATGCGACCCTGTTAAAGATCCGTGAACTTGCTAAAGAGAAAGGCCTGGTCAAAGACCCGGAGAAGATTGTCTGGGGAGATTGGAGTCAGGTACCGAAGCGGCGCTCAGCCGTTAAAAAGTCTTCTTGACTTATTGTTTAGCTAGCATGGTATAATAGCTAGGTTTCTAAGGAATCAGGGCAAGGCTTCGCTATCAATAAAGAGCTGGAGTAGCGCTTATTATGAAAAAGAAACGTGCTAACGTCGTCTGGTTCATGGAAGTCGGTAAGGAAGACTTACCCCTGGTCGGGGGAAAAGGAGCAAACCTGGGAGAGCTTACCAACTTAGAGATCCCGGTGCCTCCTGGGTTCATAGTTACGACCCAGAGCTATTATCACTTTCTGAATGAATCAGGGCTCCGTGCGAAGATCACTGAGATTCTGAAGAAATTGGACCCTGATAATGGCAAAAAACTCGACAAGTCCGCAACACGAATTAAAGAATTAATTACCAAGGCCAGGATGCCCCAGCAGATTGAAGATGATATAAAAGAGGCATACGAGAAGCTGGGAGGTTTGGTCGCAGTACGTTCCTCAGCTACTGCTGAAGACCTCCCCGAAGCATCGTTTGCTGGACAGCAACGCACCTTTCTCAATATTCAAGGGGAAGAGGAAGTCGTCGCCGCTGTACAGGGATGCTGGGCTTCGCTTTTTGAGCCTAGAGCTATTTTCTACAGAGAGCAGCAAGGACTCAACCATATCAGGGTAGGGATTGCTGTGGTGGTACAAAGGATGGTGCAATCAAAAAGGTCCGGAGTGATGTTCACCAGGGAGCCGGTCACCAATGAGGAGAAAATCGCTATTGAAGCCGTTTATGGTCTGGGAGAGGCTGTCGTTTCCGGCGGGGTGACCCCTGACCTCTATCTGGTGGACAAGAAAAACTTTGCCATAATACACAAGATGATATCGAGACAGGAATGGCAGCTAACGAAGAGCTCCAAAGGGACCAACGACATTGAGGAGACTAATGTTCAGCTCCCGGTCTCAGAAGACCTTCAAGGTAAACAGAAACTCAGCGATAGAGAGATAGTCACTTTGGCTAAGCTCGGTACAAAGGTAGAAAAACTCTATCAGTTTCCCCAGGATATTGAGTGGGCCAGGGATGATAGTAAACTCTATATTGTTCAAACGCGTCCCATTACCACACTAAAAATGCTCGAAGCGGAACAGGTTAGCGAGTCATCAGAAGCCCTGATTATCCTAAACGGCTCTCCGGCAGGACCCGGACTTGGCTGTGGTCCTGTGAATATTGTTCTGGACACCACCAAAATAGATAAAGTGAAAAAGGGAGACATTCTGGTAGCAGAAATGACAACACCTGATTTCGTGCCTGCGATGAAACGGGCAGCAGGTATTGTTACGGACCGAGGCGGTAGAACCTGCCACGCTGCCATCGTCAGCAGAGAACTCGGAATTCCATGCGTTGTAGGCACAGGTGATGCTACGCAGAAGCTGAAGTCCAGTCAAGTAGTGACTGTTGATGGCTCGCGTGGAAAAGTCTACGAAGGCAAGGTCAAAGCCAAGGTAACAGAAACTGCTGCACCAGCTTCTAAGACGAAGATCAAGACCCGCACCAAAGTTTATGTCAACCTGGCAGAACCGGAACTGGCTGAGAAGGTAGCTGCTCGCGACGTCGATGGGGTGGGGCTTCTCAGGGCCGAATTCATGATAGCTCAAATCGGAGAACACCCCAGACACATGATTGAGGAAGGAAGAGGTAAGGAGTTTGCAGCCAAGCTCGCCCAAGGTTTAACCATGTTTGCTAAAGCGTTCAACCCACGACCGGTTGTCTATCGCACTACAGATTTTAAAACCAACGAATATCGAAATCTTAAAGGAGGGCAAAAGTACGAGGAGCCCGAGGAGAACCCTATGCTGGGCTATAGGGGATGCTCACGCTATATCAGAGAGCGCGATATCTTCAAACTTGAGATAGAGGCCATCAAGCAAGTAAGGGAAAAGTATAAAAATCTGTGGGTTATGATTCCCTTCGTGCGCACTCCACTCGAAATGGCTGGAGTCAAGGACTTATTGGTAGCCGAGGGGTTGCACCAGTCCCAGGACTTCAAGCTGTGGATGATGGTCGAGGTACCGTCAAATGTCTTCCTTATTGATAAGTTCCTCGATGTAGGAATCGATGGCATCTCTATTGGCTCCAATGATTTAACGCAGCTTATTCTGGGTATAGATCGAGATAGCCAGAAATTAGAAAAACAGTTCGATGAGCGTAATGAGGCTGTTCTCATGGCCCTTGAAAGAGTAATTAAGGCTACAGCTAAAAGAGGAGTCACCAGCTCCATATGCGGGCAAGCACCTTCGTTTTACCCTGATCTCACTGAAAAGCTTGTAGGATGGGGGATCACCTCGGTTTCGGTGAACCCGGATGTTATTGAAAAAACCAGGGGGATCATCGCTGCTGCGGAGCAGAGATTGGCCAAAACGACATAGCTAACGAAGGCTTTTATGATACACGGGGAGATCCGCCAGCGACTGGAGGAGAGGGAGGAAAGCTTATCGCCATATGCGGCAAAATGCAGGCTGAGTCGAGGCAGAGCAAAGGCAGAGCCACCTTCTCCGATGCGCACCGAGTTCCAGCGAGACCGCGATCGCATCATCCACTCTAAAGCGTTTCGACGGCTGAAACACAAGACTCAGGTATTCATCGCCCCTCTCGGTGATCACTATGTCACAAGGCTCACCCATACGCTGGAAGTATCCCAGATTGCACGCTCTATTGTTCGTGCCCTGAATTTGAATGAGGATTTGGCTGAAGCTATCTCACTTGGGCACGACCTGGGGCATACCCCCTTTGGGCATGTGGGAGAAGAGGTGCTTAATGAGCTTTATCCTAAAGGGTTCAGGCACAATGAGCAAAGCTTGAGGGTTGTCGATTATCTGGAGAAGGACGGAAAAGGCCTGAATTTGACGTGGGACGTGAGAGAGGGTATCTTGAAACACTCCAAAAGTAGTAAGCAGGATATACTTGGTGATATGTGGGACCCTCCAACTACTTTGGAGGCTCAGATATGCAGGCTTGCTGATTCCGTAGCCTACATCAACCATGACATCGGCGACGCTCTCAGGGCCGGGCTCATCACCGAAGATGACCTGCCACAATCAGCGATAGTTGTTCTGGGTAAGTCGCACTCAAAAAGGATTGACACTATGGTCTGTGATATCATTGACCAGTCGTGGTCAGCTACAGGGCTGGACGATGCCAAGAAAACCCCGACAATTACCATGAGCCCGAGGGTTCTGGAAGCAGCAAACAATCTGCGTCAGTTCTTATTTCAGAGGGTATACGAAGTTCAGATATTAAGGAAAGAAACAGAAAGGGCTAGACAAGTCGTCCGTTTTTTATATTGTTATTTTGTAGATAATTCTGATAAACTACCTAAAGAATTCGCCAGTAGCAACGAAGCGGAGCGTGGGGTAGTTGACTATATTGCCGGAATGACCGATAACTACGCCTTGAGGCTGGCCAGCGAATTGGGCACCTTAACCTCTAACTTCCAAGGTTCATAAAATGAGCACCATCGATGATATAAAACAAAGATTGGACATAGTAGATGTCCTCAGCAGTTACCTCAAGCTGGAAAAGGCAGGGCGCAACTTTAAGGCGCTTTGTCCGTTTCATCAGGAGAAAACGGCTTCCTTCTTTATCTTCCCCGAGCGCCAGTCCTGGAGATGCTTCGGCTGCGGTGTCGGGGGCGACCTATTCTCCTTCGTGATGAAAAAGGAAGGGACTGACTTCGGCGAGACGCTAAAAATGCTCGCTGATAAAGCAGGTGTATCACTGGAGCGTAAAAAGGAGGCTGTTGAGAGCAGGCTTACGGACAGGCTCTACCAGATAAATGAGGCTGCAGCGCAATACTACCATGATTTGCTGCTTCACTCTCCAGCGGCTGAAGGGGCGCGTGATTATGTGATGAAGAAACGGGGGCTCAATTCCGAAACGATCGATAACTTCCAGTTAGGATTCAGCCCCGGCGAAGGCCTTAAAAAACATCTCATGGAGAGAGGTTATAGCGAGAAGGAACTGCTGGCGGTAAGACTGGCGGGAGAAAAAGAGGGCAGAGTATATGACCTCTTCCGCCATCGATTGATGTTCCCTATCCGAGACATCAAAGGAAGAGCTGTAGGCTTCGGTGCCCGTGCTCTGGATGATTCTCTGCCTAAGTATTTGAACTCGCCGCAAACAGCAATCTTCGATAAAAGCAGCATTCTCTATGCTATAGACCGCGCCAAAGGAGCTATTAAAGAAAAAAGACTGGCAGTTATCGTTGAGGGTTATATGGATGTTATCACCGCTCACCAGTACAGCTTCACCAATGTGGTAGCCTCAATGGGCACTGCACTTACCGAGAAGCAGATAAAAGTCTTAAAGGGGCTGACCAAGAGTATAGCTTTTGCCCTCGACCCTGACGTTGCTGGCGATGCCGCAACCCTGCGTGCCATAGAGGTCGCTCGCCGCTCACTGGAACGGGAAGAACTGGAGATGCCTACATGGTTAGGAACCACTTCTAAACTCAGAGCAGAGATGAAAATAATTTCCCTTCCCCAGGGCAGGGACCCCGATTTAGTGATCAGAGATGCCCCACAGTCATGGCAACAATTGGTTGACAGCGCTCTGCCTCTAATGGACCACCTCTTGACGGTAGCTGCATCAAAAGCGGATCTGGCCAAGCCGGAGGAAAGGTCACGAGCAAGTCAGCAACTCCTACCCTTGATCGCCGAGCTAGATGATGACGTGCAGCGCGAGTTCTATTTGGGTAAGCTAGCCACCTTATTAGGAGTTAGCGAAAAGACGCTCATAGGAATGGCAGCCCGCCTGCATCGCACTCGGAGTGAAAAGCCTTCCAAGACAGAAACCAAGCCTGTTACCCCTGCATATTTCGGTGACCGGCTCGAGGAATATTGCCTCTGCCTGTTGCTGCAGCATCCTGAGCTTAGGGATAAGGCTAAAGAGCTTGAGCTGGAACACTTTGAACGCAGTGAGAACAGGGAGATATTCATGGCCTGGAGCAACACCTTAAACTCTGATGAATTACTAGCTATAATTAGTAATATCGACCTTCAGGAGCATGCTAAAGCACTATGTGGGAAAGCCCTGCCTCCTGCGGAGGAGAAGGACTGGGAAAAAGCTTTGTCTGATTGCGTGCGCCGCCTGGATGAGAGAAGATTGCTAAACCTGAAAATCCAGGAGGAATCACTTCTTTCCGATGCTGAATCCGAGGGAAGGAGTGAAGATGTAGCTGCTTTACAGCAAAGAGGGGTAGAGATTAACTTGAAGCTGAAAGAGAACTTTGAAAACACAATGCAGATAACTTCTAGCCATAGAGAGGATCAATGAAAGACGAATCTAAAGAACTCCAGGAATTTCTTTATGACCAGGGTGATCTTTTGCCAGAAGATATCTTCGTCTCCAGGGCCAAAACAGACGACATCTTCGCCTCTGTGCCCAAGCCTGAAGAAGAGGCGGACCACGGAGATGACATCTTCGCCTCTGTGCCTGAGCTCACTGGGAAAATAGAGCATGAGGACATCTTTGTACCTCTTGCCGAAGGCAAGTCCGAAGTAGCGGACGAGCTGGGGCTTTTGCCTGGGGAACCTACAGAAGCCGATATCTGGGAGGCAGAGCCTGAAATCGAAGTGCTGGAGGAGACAGGGCTGGAACTCGAGGAGATGATTGATGACCCCGTCAGGATGTACCTTCGCGAGATGGGGCGGGTTTCCTTGCTTAGCGCTAGAGAAGAAAAGCTACTGGCGAGAAGGATGGAAGAGGGCAAATACATCAAAAGGATTGAAGAGGAGTGGCTAAACAAGAACGGACAATTACCTTCTACTACAGACGTTGCAATAGCCCTGTTAACCAGACTAGGGCAGGCTTCTAATTTCGTAACTGCTCTGCAAGAAGGGCTGGACCTACCGCGGTCGACCAGCGTGAGTCAACTGGTCTCTGATACAAAATTACGGAATGCTATAGATAATGAGATCCAGCAGCAATTAGCAAAAGAAGTGGGCGAAAAAATTGCTACCGACCCAGGCGAAGTAGAACGGTCACTGAAGGATTTTTCACTCCTTATATCTATTATACCCATAGACCTGCTCCGGCTCATTGGCGATAAATGTACATTCCCAGAACTGAACAGCCTGCTCTCTAAGCCAGACCTTCGCAAGACTATAGAAGCTCAGGAGCCTCAACTTCGAGGCTACTGGGGGCATACAAAGGAGGAAGGAGCCAAAGCGCAGCGACACCTGATCGAAGCCAACCTTCGCCTTGTGGTCAGCATAGCTAAAAAATATATTGGCAGGGGCATGTCTCTCCTTGACCTGATTCAAGAGGGTAATATAGGGCTAATTCGAGCAGTAGAGAAATTCGACTACCGTAAAGGCTACAAATTTAGCACCTATGCTACGTGGTGGATCCGCCAGGCAATCACCAGAGATATAGCTGACAAAGCCCGCACCATTCGCATACCGGTTCATATGGTAGAGACTATAAACAAACTTATCCAAACGAGTAGGCGCTTATCACAAGAATATGGTCGTGAGCCGACCTCAGAGGAGATCGCCAGAGGAATGGGTATCTTCCCTGAAAAAGTAAGGGAGATTATTAAAATATCTCAGGAACCGGTGTCGTTGGAAATGCCTATCGGGGAAGAAGAAGATAGCCACCTGGGTGACTTTATCGAAGACCGCTCGACCATGCCGCCAGTCGAGGCTGCTTCCCTCAATTTGCTCAAAGACCAAGTCGAGGAAGTGCTCTCCACCCTTACGCCGCGAGAGCGTCGTGTGTTGCAGCTAAGATTCGGTCTTGAGGACGGGCGCAGTCGCACCCTTGAAGAGGTCGGGAAAGAATTCGGAGTCACCAGGGAGCGTATACGCCAGATCGAAGCTAAAGCGCTTCGTAAGCTGCGCCACCCCAGCAGATCAAAGAAACTGAAAGATTACCTAGAGTAAGGTGCGAACCTTCCCCTTTTTGAGTACCGACCAGCAAGACACTTAAAAAACGAAACCGCACTTGTTAGTGATAGCGGTTGCTGTGCACTGCTCCGCTCAATATCGGCTCGTTAACATAGATATCGCCGTTTCGGATCTTTATGTTAAAGCCACACTCGGGATTTGTACAAACCCAGACCTTGTAGTGGATGGGTGCCCCCTGGCTTCCGAAATCTGACAGAGGCACCAGATCGCCAGTATTACATTTCTGGCATTTGGGGAAAACGATGTTCTCCACTAGAGCCACCTCCCGCCATAGAATGACATTCACAGTATATACCAAGCAGAGTTTTTTGACAAGCAGCGAATAGTTGAAGGCTCACTCGATAATAGCTCAATTTGGGCACAAAACAAGGGAAAAGCCGAGACTATCGTCTTGGCTTTTCCCTTTACCTATCCTATGTCTATACTGACTATACTGAATCGCTTCTACTTCTCCCCCACTCCAAACCCGCTCTCGCCACCATCTTCATCTGAAAAAGCGACGACGTCACCGAGCTGAGTGGCATCCTCACGCAAGGGCTCTTCCCCCTCCCATTCCCCAGCCTCCTCCTCGAAGCCTTCCTCATCATCCTCCAGCTCATATCTGAGCACAGTGTTTTTCACATACGGTCTGAAGTCATCGGTAACTCGCGCCGGAAATGAAGGGCGTCCTGCCTGGCTGGGATGCTGGTAAATCTCTTTGATCATCACCTTACCCTTATCCTCTGAGATGCGAGCAATAGCTGCCGTATACCTATTGCCGCCCTCCATTAGCTTAATAAGTCGCAGGCCTAGCTTAGGTTCGATCTCACCAATATATTCGCCGTCTACGCTCTCCACGATAAGCCTTTGTCTCTTAGCCTTAAGATAGACAGGATCACCAGCAGCCAATTTCGCCATCACCTGCCTGGGAGCGACTTGATGGAGATTGGTCACCTCTGTCTTACCTGTCTCCTCAATGAAAAGGTGAGCGCTAACCTGCTTCCCCCCCTTTTGACCGGGCCCAGTTTCACTAAGATGTGACAATCGGTCGAGATTTTTCCTGGCGATACTATTAGTGGGCTCAATCTCAAGGGCGTGTCGATAAGCTTCCTTGGCCTCAGCATATTTCCCCATCTGAGTTAATGCTTTGCCCAGCCGGTTGTAGGCATCAGCATCATCGGGGAACATCTCAATTATACTTTTGTTGACAGCGGCAGCCTCTTCCCACCGGCTTTGCATAGCCAGAGCGATAGCCTCATTCGTGCGATGCCGCCTCAGTTTGGCCTTTTCGCTTAACTGATAGTATACCATTGCTACCTCGATAAAATCTTGGACTTCCTTTAACCTGGCGGATTTTAACCTCTTTCCACAACATTTTCAAGACCTAAAAGTCCCATTTTTTGAGCAATTTCTATAATTATCTTAACCTTACCCCCCACGTTTGACAAATTCGAGCATTATGTTATCATACCGAGTTAAAAGGGCGTATTAGCAGGTATTTAGTCATATTATCCATCTGGTAAAAAAATGAGCATTCTCACACTTCTGATCTTTGGCGTCATACTCATAGTACTAGCCATCGGTGCCTTCTTTGGATTAGTCTTTCTTGACTTGTTTATCTACGGTGTAAATCACCTTTACCCTTGGCTGCGAAAAATCGCGGTGTGGGCAGCCAAGGCCGAGAACCTGTTTGCCCTGATTTTGCTGGCCGTGGTTTTATTTGTCCTGGTGATACTTCTTGCTGCCTTACTTCATTCTACATTGCTTTTCGTGCTGATCGTTTTCCCCCTCCTACTTTTCTTCCCTATCGATCTGGGCATACTCGTATGGATAATCAGACTTGTTCGTTGGCTTTATTTCCATTGGAGCGGCTGGCTGGTCAGCATTTATACCGCTATACGGTTACAGATTATCAAATTCAAGATAAAAATCGATGTGCAGAAGGAAACAGACTGGAAGGTCAAATTTGCAGAGATGAAGAACAAGTTATCAGAGGAGGCTGAGCAGGCCCGCCGCAAAATATCAAGGAGAGAGAAATAGATATGAGTTGGAGGGATAGAATGCTAATGAAGATGATGAGCAACAGGGTGGTTATCAAGATAATGAGCATACCCATCGTAATGAAGATAATCACAGTAGAGATGAAAGCCTTCATATGGCTTATGTCTCTCTTTAGCAGGAAGAAAAAAGAAACACCGACCGAACAAGGTCAACCAGAGTCTGAGAATCACCCTCCTACCCAGTAGAGGATGAGCATTCAAAACACACCTTTAAATAGCCTCTCTATATAATGCGTCAGCCAAAATTGACGGAACTTCTCCACAGGCATAGCCCAGCTTACTGTTAGCTATTTATCAAAACATTCAGATTTTTCACGTCTTCATGGTGATTAGGGTCAGATAGATATCGGACACTAGCAAGGGAGATGAAAGGCAGGTATGCTAGTATCTCGATGAGTATATATGGGGCTGTACTGCCGGGAGCAGGGCGTCTGGCACGGCTTC
>JACWAE010000039.1 GCA_014874385.1 Dehalococcoidia bacterium
AAGAGAAAAAGGTGGCTCTTACTGCCTGTATGCGTAAGCTGCTCACCATCTTGAATGCCATGCTTAAACACCGCGCTCCGTGGAATTATGCAGTCGCCTAGATCATTGTATTATGTCTTGACAAGCAAGACAGTTGCTACATTTTGGGTATAAAGTTTTGTGCCCCTACATACGGCTTTGAACAGGTGCTCCAAGCTACCTATCGGGTGTTCAGTTGAACGCCTCTACGACGCTGGGGACTAAATCCCCCTTACCCCCTTTACGAAAGGGAGGATTCGGGCGCAATTCCCCCTCTCTCTAACTCTCTCCCTCCAGGGGCGAGATGATTTGGACGGGGCACCTGGATTCCTGCTCAAGGCAGGAATGACACGAAGGGCGACCAGCCGTGCGCCCCTACAAGCTTGATATCACCAACTCTTTTCACTTTAATGGGCTGCGACACTACCCAACTCCTGAAGCCACGCAGAACCGAGGGATTTGTGGGATTCAAATGTTTTTCATCTTTCAACAGGACTCTAATCTTCTGCTCAGAGATACATAATAGTGCCCCGTCTGAGTGCCGTCAGGACCAATCCGGCCAGAGCAAGAACTGGCAGGGCAAGCAAAAGGACAACGATTCTGTACCAATCCAGCGGTGGTACGAGCATCTCGATAAAGAAAAATAAGAAAAGCAGGAGCGTGTAAACTGCAAGAACGTATAACACTTTTTTCGCAGTGCCACTTCTGGTTCTGAACAGTACCATGGTAGCAAATACGATAAGCGGTATGGAATACATAAGCAGCGGAACTGCGATCACCACCCAACTGGTGATTTGATTTCGCTGCGTCAATGTGCCCAGGGGCACCAAGTCGAAGATGCCAACAGCAAGCGTATATACAGCCAGAATTTTGAGTACTGTTCTCATAGATGGCTTCGTCGACATCATGGAATACTCCCTCCGGCGAGGAATCAAAACGTAACGACTGGAAAACAATCAATAGTATGATAATCCTGAAGGACTATCCTGAAAATCTTATATCACTTTCGCGAATAGGTGTCAATATCTGAGGTTTATTCAAGAGATAACGAAAGATAATCCCGTTCGTGGTGAGCCCTTCGACAGGCTCAGGGTGAACGGATTATCCCCCTCTCTCTTATCTCTCCCGCAAGGGGCGAGATGATTGGGCGCCTAATCCCCCTGTATCCCCCTTTAAAAAAGGGGGAGCGCGGCACGCATTCTCCTCATTCCTATCCCTCCAGGGGCGAGAGAATAAGGAGGCACCTGGATTCCTGCTCAAGGCAGGAATGACACGAAGGGCGCACAGCCGTGCGCCCCTACATCGCTTAATCTCACCCTTCGTTTTCATTCCACAATCCGCTTCTCCCTATCCTTTTCTCAGCGTTCTCCGCGACTTCTGCGGTTAATCTACTTCGTTGAGGCAAGACTCAAATGATGCTATAATTAGCCTGAGAGCGATGGCAGCCGCTCTCTTTTCAAAGGAAGGCATCGAGATAGCTAACATGGAAGACAGACCCCGAAAGCTGAATATCGAGGTCACCTCGAGATGCAACCTCAATTGCGATATGTGCATGAGGAAGGTCTTGATGGAGGAGTCAGGCGACATGAGCCTGGAGACCTATAAGGCTCTGCTGCCGGTCTTCCCCGAGCTCGAATCGGTCAACATCATCGGCATCGGCGAGCCTCTCCTGAACGAGAACATCATCGAGATGATAAAGTTGGGCAAGAAACATCTTCCTCCCAATGGCACCTTCAGCCTCACTACCAATGCCACTCTCATCAATCAGAAAATGGCTAAGGACCTGGTGGCCTCCGGCATCGATGACATCGTCATCTCCATGGACGGCGCTACCCCTGCCACCTTCAACGACATCAGGAAACAGGCCAGCTATGACGAGGTGCTGAAGAATATCGGGTTTCTCAATAAGGCTAAAAAAGCTCTGGGCAGCGTAACGCCCCGGCTGGGGTTCGAGTTCGTCGCTATGAAAAAGAATGTCGCCGAGCTGCCGCAGCTTGTCGACCTCGCCGCCAAACACGGCATAAGCTTCATCATCGTCACCAACCTGCTGCCCCACACCGAGGAGATGGCGCAGCAAGTCCTTTATGACTTCAACTCGGACAAGGCTATCGAGCTGTTCAACGAGGCTGTTGTTGAAGCCGGACGCCGCAATCTGGATATGGCATTCGAGAACATAGACGTGGAGAACTATGCCAGCGCCCTTTTCGGCGTGCCCCCTCTGAAAGACAAGCTCCGCAATCCTAAACCGATGCGGAAATGGGATAAGAGCCTGGAGAAGAAGTACCAGTTGCTGGACGATATAGTCGCCAAGGCCCGCGAGGAGAACGTGGTGCTGAACTTGAAGAACCTGATGTCAAGAGACGGCACCAACCCCGAGCAGACAGCCGCTATATTCGCCGAGACCAGCGCCAGGGCAAAGAAACACGGCATCAGTCTGGAGCTGCCGCCGCTGATACCCAGAAGCCAGAGGGAATGCGGCTTCATGAAGGACAGAATCGCCTTCATAAGCTGGGACGGCTACGTCAGGCCCTGCAACAACCTCTATCATTCCTATATATGTTATGTCAACAACAGGAAGAAAAGCATAACCAGCGTAAGCTTCGGCAACGTAAACAAGCAGAGCTTCAATGAGATATGGAATTCGAGAGAGTACCGCAGCTTGCGCAGAAACGTGGATAAGTTCGACTTCGCTCCATGCGGGGACTGCCCTCACGCTGAGGCCTGTTTCGCGCTGCTTTCCCCGGTGTTCCGCAAAGACTGCTATGAATACACTCAGCCCTGCGGAGACTGCCCCTGGGCCCGGGGTATTCTGAAGTGCATGTAGTCCGAGAGGTTACTTCTTCTTCGTCCCTGAGGGGTAGGGAACGTTGGGGCGGTCCCCCCTCACCACCTTGAGAACATATTCAGTCTTGTTTCTCTCAGGGGGTATCTCAAACTTATATTCGACTAGCTTCCACACGGCCCGCTTGCCGCACTTAGGGCACGGGGGCAGCAGCTCTCCCCGGAACTTGTAGACCTTGCTCTCCTTGGCCGAAGGCTTGCACTTTGAAGAAGCGATATGCTGTACGAATTCGTAATCGCCATCGATAGGTGCCCTTACCGCAGTCCTGACCTCAGTGCCAAGCGGGATATCTATCATCTTGCGCTGCTGCATCTTTTGCCCCCCTTTAAGGTTTGAGTAATTACTAACGCAGTTCGTTCAAATAATAACATATCACGCTGCCATTGTCGAGTAGTTTTTGAATAACGCTCAATTGAACCGAGCGCAGCGATATGCTAGAATATTCACGATTTTTAAGCACTCAAGCGCATTCTTAGACTCCCCTCTGGCGAAAGGAGCTTGATTAGATGGAGTTCGGTTTCACCGAGAAAGAGAACACCCTGCGAAAAGAGCTCAGAGAGTTCATTGCCAAAGAGCTGCCGCCCGGATGGGTCGGAGAGGGTGGAGTTAATGAGGAATACGGCACCGACAAGGGCTGGGAGGCTGCCAAGATTATGGCCAAGAAGCTGGCAGCCAGGAAGTGGCTCACCATCGCCTGGCCCGAAGAATACGGGGGCCTCAGCGCCTCTCACATGGAGCACGTCATCTACAGGGAAGAGGTGGCCTATCACTCGGTGCCCGGCACGGATATGGGTGTAGGCGGCGTCAACTGGATAGGGCCCACACTCATGATGTTCGGAACCGAAGAGCAGAAGAACAGGCATCTACCTAAGATAGCTGCCGGGGAAACCTTCTGGTGTACTGCCTACAGCGAGCCCGAGGTCGGCTCCGACATGGCATCCATGAAGTGCCGCGCGGTGAGAAAAGATAATGAATACGTAATCAATGGCCAGAAGGTCTGGATCAGCGGGGGGCACCGCGCCGACTGGTGCTGGATAGGGGTTAGAACAGATCCCAATGTACCCAAACATAGAGGGATCACCTTGCTCCTGGTAAATATGAAAACCCCCGGGATAACTGTCAAACCTCTGCTCAACATGGCTAACTCATATGCCAACTCCGAGGTCTTCTTCGATGACGCTCATGTACCTGTAGAAAACCGCATCGGAGAGGAAAACCAGGGCTGGCGTTACATTATCACAGCGCTGGATTTTGAGCGGACCGCCGGTATCGACCTCACTGCCAGGGCACATCGCATGGCAGACGAGCTCGTGAAATACTGCAAACAGGCAAAACGAAATGGCAGGCCGTTGAGCGAAGACCCTGTGATACGCAACAGGCTGGCCGACCTCCTTGTCGAGTGCGAAGTGGGAAGGCTTATGTGCTACCGCATTGCCTGGATGGAGGACAGAAGCCAGGTCCCGAACTATGAGTCATCCACAGCCAAGACACTGGGCGCAGAGCTGGGGCAGAAAATAAGCAACTTTGGACTGAATATCATGGGACTCTATGGCCAGTTAGAACACAGCCACAGCGCACCGATAAAGGGAATGCTGCACGAAGCTTACCTCTACACGCGCGGCGATACCATTGCCGGCGGCACTTCGGAGATAAATCGAAACGTCATCGCTATGAGAGGATTGGGTTTGCCCAGAGGCTAATAACAAAGGCGTCATGAACCCGTGTAGGGGCAGGTTTGAAACCTGCCCCTACAGATTTTTTCCTAGAAAATCACTTTCTCCGCGGCAAGCTGAGCTATCTCCGACTCAGGCCTGCCCAGAAGCTCCCGGAACACATAGTCGTTGTGCTCACCGAGAAGCGGGGCATGCCGCCGAACTTCGGAAGGCATCCCGCTGAGCTTAAAAGGTATGCCTGCGATAATGCCAGTTCCGGTGGCAGGATGCTCGACCTGCAAGTGGGTTCCTCGCTCCGAGTAGTGCGGGTCTGAGAATCGTTCCATCAAGTCCAGGCACGGGGCTGCCGCCACACCTGCCTTCTGCAAGATATGCATCACCTCATAATAGCTGTGCCCGATAGTCCAAGTTGAAATGAGCCTGTCCAATTCCTCCAGGTTTTTCTGCCGATTGAACTTATCGCTGAACCTTTTCTCCTTAGCCCAGGGCGGGTTGCCCATGACAGCGCAGAGGCTGCGCCACTCCTCCTCAGTATCCACCGCTATGGAGACCCACCTGCCCTCCCCCTGACAGGGATAATTGTTATGCGGGGCCATGGTAGGGCTGCGGTTCCCCGTAGTGCCCAGGACTCTGCCGGTCATGAAGTATTCCATAAATGCCTCGCCAATGACAGAGGCCCCCACCTCTATCTGGGCCATATCTATATACTGCCCCTTGCCCGTCCTTTCCCGATAGTAGAGGGCAGACAGCACTGCAAATGCCCCGTGAATGGCCGAGGTCACATCGAGATAGGGCGTCTGCTCTCCAAGCACCCGCTCGCCGGGATAGCCGATCAGACTGGAGTAGCCGCAGAGAGCGCCCAGAGACGGGGCATAGGTGACTATATTCGATAAAGGCCCGTATTGCCCGGCAGCCGGGAGAGATATCATGACAAGCTGGGGATTGATTTTGCTCAGCTTTTCATATTCCAGGCCGAGCTTCCTCAATCCCTGCGGCGAGAAATTATCGAGCGCTACATCGCTGATACTGATGAGCTCTCTTATCAACTCAGCCCCCCTGGGCTCAGACATATCCACGGTGACGCCCAGCTTGTTGCGGTTCATGCTATGAAACACGAAGTCTGTCTCAGGGCCCACGGTAGAACGCCCCGGGGTCAGCCGGGCGCTGTCCAGCCGCTTGTTCGTCTCCACCTTAATAACCTCGGCGCCCATATCAGCCAAAATCATGCCCAGCAGAGGGCCAGCCCACACCCACGAGAAATCAACCACTCGATAACCTGTCAGTGGATAATTCGCCATTTTCGGTAATTCTCCCTTACTTACGTTAGATAATCCCGCCTTTGCGCAGCCTCACCAAATCCTCTCTGGAGTAACCGAGGCGGCCACAGTATATCTCTTCGTTGTGCTCGCCCAAAAGCGGCGCCGGACGGCTGAGCTGCCACGGGCTCTGAGAAAGCTTATACGGCGCACCGGGGTATTTCAGTACGCCTGTCTTGGCACGATCCTTCTCTACAAAATAGCCTCGCTCCCGGAAATGAGTGTCGTTAGCAACCTCGTCTATGCTCCGCACGGGAGCGAAGGTAATCTGGTCGCGGCGGCATATTTCGAAAAGCTCGTCCTTGGTCTTTCCTATGATTAAAGCCTCGACCATTGCATCCATCTCGTCGGCGTATTCCAGCGCCACCACGATGCGGTCCCTGAATCTGGGATCGGCCATCCATTCCGGAGTGCCCATAGCTTCGAGAAACCTTTTCCACTGGAAGCCCTGAATAGCGATGAGGCACATGTAGCCGTCTTTGCAAGGGAGGATACACCAGGGATAGACGCTGATAGTGCGATGCCCCGACCTGATGCTCTTCCTCCCCTCGAAGACGCCCAGATGCACGCCGTGGCCCAGGTGAACGGTGGCCCATACCTCGGCCTCTGAAATGTCGACGTGCTGCCCCTCACCATTAGAGCGCCGGGCGAAAATGGCACCCATAGTCGCCGTGGCCGCCATAGCGCCGCTCTGATAGTTACTCTGCGAAAGCGGCGGAGCTAATGGCTCCCGCTGAGGCTCCCCGGTACGCATGGTCTGGCCTCCGAGGCCAGCAGTGTTGAGCGAGTAGCCTTTGTAATCTTTGTAGGGCCCCGTCTGGCCATAAGGGGTAATAGACGTTACGATAAGGCGCTGGCTTATCTTCTTCAGACTGGAGTAATCAAGACAGAGGTCAGCCATTTGCCTGGGCGGGTTATTCTCCACCAGGACATCGGCGTCTTTGAGCAACTGTTTCAGTATTTTTTGTCCTGTCTTCGTTTTGACATCAAGAGTGATACCCAGCTTATTGGTGTTCAGATACAAAAAAAGCCCGCTTTTCTCAGGGTGAGGCTCATCGTTGAGGAAAGGGCCATGCCACCTTGACTGGTCTCCCGAACCGGGCTCCTCTATCTTTACCACCTCAGCCCCGAGGTCAGCCATAAGCTTGGTACAATAGGGAGCAGAAACAAAGTTGCCGTACTCCACTATTTTTAGTCCGGAAAGCGCCTGTTCAGCCACTTATTAGACCTCCAATCTTTACCCGAGCATCAACGTACAACATCACACAACACAAAGGGGGATTCATATCAGGATTTGACACCACACCAGCTAGATATTATGACTTAGTTGCCTCGTCTGAGCAAGGGGCGAAGGACTGGCGCGCCATGCCTTCACATCTAGATTAGCGAGGAGCTTGATAGTATAAAGTATCATGCTATCGGCTTCTCGTGTTATCATATTAACTAAGATGAGAAACTTAATCTTATTAGCGATTGTATTTTTCGGACTGGTATTGGCCGGATTATCGGTCGGATGTTCTGGCGGCACCGCCGGGAGCGGAATACTTGAAGGCAACGTTACGATTGGGCCTATATGCCCGGTGGAGCAGCCAGGGAACCCTTGCCCTGTTCCATGTGAGATGTATCAGGCTAGAAAGGTGCTGATTTACGACAGCAATGGGACTAAACTGATTGCGGAAGTGGACATAAATTGTAACGGGCACTACTCGATTGAATTAAAGCCTAGCATTTACACGGTCGATATCAACCGTGACGTCTTTGGACACGTTTCCGGCGTCCCGCAAAAGATAGAGATAAGTGCGGGGCAAACTGTTGAATTGAATATAGATATTGATACAGGCATTCGTTAAATACGGCGGACAATTCTAAAATGTAGACAGAGCCCTTCAACAATTGAAGGGCTCTGTCTAATTCATCAACATCGAGCCTGAAGTTACTTTTTGATTGCTTTCTTGATCGTATCCATCATCTCCGGCGTAATGTTTTTCATATTGTGCGCTTTGCCGGCATGTTCCTTTATCTTCTTCAAGAGTTCATCTTCGGTGTTCGCTGTTGCCTTCCAGTCATCTGTCATACCTACGTCTTTGCACGCAAAAGATGGCATTGTTTGCTCACCTCCCCTCCTCCAAATTTTTTAAGCGGGTCCATTGGTCCAAGCCTTGCCCACTACATAGACATGCTAACTCACTTCTGATGAAGAAGTCATAAAATAGCTGCAAAAATTGTTGAAAATCTATGACATTTTCGAAGAATCTGAGATAGAGTTAAGCAGATGACATGCCAAGCTGTTTACGAGGCTACAAAAAGACCAACGCATCCTATTACTTGAACAGAGCTATGTGCAAAATGCTGGGCTAGAGTTGCTTTCAAGCCTTCCAGGTCATCTTCCATATTAGTCATGAATCCCAGACGATTAGTTAGATACAGGGTAAAAGTTGCCAGGGGGCTTCTCTGAACTCCACCGTACAAGAAAGTCGAACCGAAAACAACGCCGTTGGGGTTCAGTAAAACCTTAAGATTACTGAATACAGCTCCTTTGCTCTTCATATTGCCGGGCAGGCAGTGCAGCAGGTTCATCATTCCTATCGAGTCAAAACCCGGGGTGTCAATATCAATGGGGGCTAAAACGTTCTTCTGGTATATCGAAGGTTTGTACCGTGCCAGGCGCTTGCCGCATACTTCGAGGCAATTGCGATTGAGATCCATCAACGCGAGCCGAGGGTTGGCGATGGGAAACTTGCAGTGATCCAAAAAATAACCCGTTCCCACACCGACATCCAGATGGTTTACAGAAACATGCCGGTTGTACAGCTCAAGCATATGATGTGAAGGACATCTCCATATAAAGCGGCAGTGCAGCCCGAGCAAGAGCCAATCGTATACCGCAAGCAGGGGCCTGGTATAGAGGGATTGTGCGGCTTTTATGCGTTCAACGTCACTATCTGGCATGACTATACCCGGCACAGCTGGATCATTTATTCTTTATACTATACTACCATACTACAATGATTCTGTTGGCTATCGCAAGCGGCTAAGTAGGTACTGCAAACTTTCTCTATAGCTTTTCATGTGGCCCGAGAAGATGAGCGGGCAATGATAGACCTTGATTTAAATCGTTCAGCAAGGTAGAATCCCTCTACCGGCAAAGGAGGATATCATGAGTCGACGAGATCTGCACAGCCAGTTGCGAATACCAGAAGCAAGGTTCCAGGAACTGCAGAATGGAGTGCGAAATATAAGCACCTCCGATGCTGTAACTACGGCGGTTACCAGGATTTTAATTAAAGCACCCGAACTGCAGGAGTTTGTGCTAGGGTCTTGCCGATTCACTACCTATTCTCTCAAGGGCAGTATGATGAGAGAAGTGATACTGCGCCGGGGCCGCGAGACACCCGATATTAAGCTGTATCTCATCGTGGTTTCTGACCAGTTGCCGACAAAGCGAGAGAGAGTGCTTGAGTGGCATTTAGCCAGGCAGATTGCTTCCGCATGTCTACGTGTTTTCAACGTTGGGAAATCCCGGAGGAAGTTGAGGAGCGAAGCAGATGAGCTTGCCACGAGTTGGGGATTTTCTCCGGTAGAGTAATCTAATGTCGATGACACGACGTAAGAGAAGAGTCAATAGACAATCGCCATAAGTCTCAGCGACTATCCGGCAGAATTTTAACCAGCACACTGCGGCTTCTAGGACCATCGAATTCACAGAAGAAAATACCCTGCCATGTTCCCAGCACTAATCTACCACCATCCACCGGAACCATAACAGAACTGCCAAATAAGCTGGCCTTGATATGGGCCGGAGAGTTGCCTTCCGAGTGATGATAGCCACCATGTTGAGGCACTAAAGCGTCGAGCTTTTCGGCAATGTCCTCGACAACGCTGGGATCGGCCTGCTCGTTCAATGTGACTGCGGCTGTGGTATGCGGAACGAATACGTAGCATACACCATTTTCAACGCGGCTGGAGTCCACAACCTCTTGCACGGCTCTGGTAATGTTCTGAAACTCCACTCTTGACCTTGTCTTTATGCTCACCCTGTGTAACATTAAGACAACCTCCCCAGCGACCAACTCAAACTTCTCACATACTATCTGATTCACCGCACATTCGCAATATCCCGCTCGATGAGGCTACCTTCTGACTTAACTGGTCTGCTATAAACTGGCTTTCTTATTCTGGCCTGTGGTACTCGTCAGCGGCGACATCTCCCTGAGCTTCTGCACTATACCCGGCAGGACAGAAAGCACATAATCCACATCTTCATCGGTATTATCGGTACCAACCGTGAACCGAAGGCTGCCGTGAGCCAACTCCTCGGGAACTTTCGTGGCAACAAGCACATGCGAGGGGTCGTTGGAGCCAGTGGTACAGGCGCTGCCGCTTGATGCTGCTATACCCAGCAAATCCAGGTGCAGCAGGATGGATTCCCCTTCTACATACTGGAAGCATAAATTCAAGTTGTTGGGCAGGCGCTGCGCAGGATGCCCGTTGAGATAAACTTCCCGGATTCGGGACATTATGCCCTCACGCAAGCGATCGCGCAGCCTCTGGCAATATTGACTATTCGACTCTCTGTTATCAGCGGCCATCTTTAGAGCAACCGCAGTGCCCACAATCCCCGGGATATTCTCAGTCCCCGCCCTGCGGTTATTCTCCTGAGCACCGCCTGCCTGCTGGGGCACAAACGGAGTCCCTTTCCTCATGAATAAAACGCCTGCCCCCTTGGGCCCCTGGAACTTGTGTGCCGATAAGCTCAGCATATCTACACCTAGCTTATTCACATCGAGGTCCAACTCTCCGGCGCCCTGAACTGCGTCGGTATGGAATACTATTTTTCTCTGTTTAGCTTTGGCTTTAACCAACTTGGTAAACTCAGCTACAGGCTCTATGGTGCCAATCTCGTTGTTGGCCAGCATTATGCTGACCAGAATGGTCTTATCGGTAATCGCTTCCTCCAAATCATCGGCACTGATGAGACCGAAGCGGTCCACCGGGAGATAGGTCACTTTGAAGCCGAACTCCTCCAGATAGTGGCAAGTATGCAGCACAGCATGATGCTCGATCGCGGAGGTAATGATATGGTTGCCCTCTTTCTGCAAAGCAAAGGCAGCACCTTTGATTGCAGCGTTGTCAGACTCGGTGCCGCCGCTGGTGAATATGACCTCTCCCGGTTTACACCCTAAAACACTGCCCACACTCGCCCGCGCTTCATCAACTGCCTTTCTGGCCTCCTGGGCGATGTAATAAATGCTTGAAGGGTTGCCATAAATCCGGTTGAAATAAGGAAGCATGGCATCCAGTACCTTGGGATGAACCGCGGTCGTTGCTGCGTGATCCATGTAAACCAATTTATGCTTCAACTTTCCTCCTCCGCAGAGACATTTGACTGACTTCCGAGCCATCGGCAGAGCCTTAATCGCAATATATAACTAGCCCTCATCGAAATCATTATAGAATAAATTCCTTTGTACTTCAGCAGATAGGAATTATAACATGCACTTCGATGCTGTCAACCCAACCTGGAGAGATGATTTATCCTTGACAATGAGAAGAGGAACTTATACAATTCGAAGCAGAGCCAATCGGCTTTGCGGCCCCGTGGTGTAGCGGTCTAACATATCTGCCTGTCACGCAGAAGATCGTGGGTTCGAATCCCATCGGGGTCGCTTCTTCATTACTTTGTTGACAAATTCCTCGTAGTTTAACGCGAAGAACGGCTGTAGCTCAGGTTGCGGTCTAACAGCCACAACCTGACTGTCTTTTATCCATATTTCCTGAAATAGAGTACGCGCCAGCTTGTTTCTTTGCTCGCCGGAAGCCACCCTCCAAGCTTCACCGATGTTGGCCAAGAACAGAGCCAATTTGCTTAGATCCGCTTGGCGCGTCTTAGGTGCCAACCCGACCATTTCTTTTTGTATCGCTTCCTTCTCCAGCCGATAGTCTTCCTCGCCCATGTCGCCCCATTTGTAAAGCTTCTTTATCCTGTCCAACTGAGCCTCCCACCTTGCTCGCACTTCATCCACATTGTCGTCGTCTGGTTCCAATTTGCGCTGAGCTTCTAAAATTCTATCCCGGCAGTCTTCTGGGATATGAAAAGTGTCGAGGTATTCCTCAATTTGCTTTTCATAGATGCCGCTTGCTGTAGAATTTGCCAAGTCACATCTGTATCAGGCTATGATAGAGACCGATAAGGTCAAGCATATGAAGCGGTAATAGGCAGGTTTAACGAGGATCACTGTAGCTTCGGTCGAAGCCAGAACTGAAAAAATCCACCGTTTGTAGGAAAAGTCAGGTTCGAATGTCTTCAGAAGTTTTACCTGTTAGCTTCCATGTGCCTTACACAGTACCGGGTTTCACGGTATGCTCAGACCCTAATATTGACAAAGATTCGGCGGCATGATAAAACTATCCACGCAGCCGAGGTGCCTTATTTGGCTAATCAGGAAAATTTCTTTCCTCGTGTCATCTTGGTTTGAATCGTCTTTGAGCCCCTCAACTGCACATAAGTAAGGAACCTAACATCGACAAGTAGCAATATAGCCCTCGTGTTATTAGAAATCTTCGAGCTTATGATACAGTCTTGTGTTGGAAGTGACGCATTAGGTTCATAGTCTATTACATAAACAGGGAGGTGCAGAGTGCCAGTTTTTGAAAGTACCGAGAAAATGTACGATGTGTTGGGGGCTTTGTTCAATGCGTTAGCTGCAGATCCTGTGGCAGGCCCTAAGTACAGAGAGTCAAACATCATCATTAGGTTCACTATAACTCAGCCAGATGGGTTCATCTGGTTGGATAAAAATGCGAAAGTCATATGTGGCCCCGCGGATCTCAAACCGACCATAGAGATGACCCTCGGTGGTGATACATGTCACGAATTTTGGCTTCAGAGAATCTCTATGCCAGTAGCTTTAGCTAAGGGTCGCATCAAGGTGAAAGGGCCATTACCGAAAGTAATCAAGTTGCTTCCTTTGTTGAAACCGGCATATGCCGCATATCCCGACATTGCTAGGAAGCACGGAATCCCTGTTTAGTAAATATCAGGAGGTTTTTATGGCCAGGGAAGCTAGTGTAAAGCAATTTGAAGACGACAGGAAGGAAGCAATAAGAATAGCAGCACGGCTCCTGCTTGCATCAGGAACCACATCGCCCAGAGTAGGGGGGGTTGGTGAGACTACTATCCACATTATTGATGATGAATGTGACATTGAGGAGCTTTGCCAGACTATGGAAAGGATGGCCGATGAGAATAAACGTTGGGACTTCTTCAAGAGGGATGCGGCGATGCTCAGGGATGCAGATGCTGTGTTAGTAGTCACTTCGCTGCGTTGTCTGTCTGATCCAGGTGATTTCAATTGCAACCTATGCGGAAAACTCACCTGTGAATACAAAAGGCAAGCTGAAAGATTGCCCGACGAGCCGGGAATTGCCTTCCAAGGCCCACTATGCATATTTAGGGCAAACAACGTTGGCTATGCCATAGATAGCATGGTAGCACTAGCCAGAAATCTAGGTATTGATTATGGCGTTTACTGGTCAGCCGGTGCAGCGGCAATGAGAATGAGGATTGTCCCGAAAAATACAGGTTTTGCCTTGGCTGTGGCCATATCTGCAACGGAGAAGAGCCCGTTCAGGGATATCCCTAAAAAATATCACGAGATAAATGAGGCGATAATGAACGACCGAATCATTAAAAGGCTGTGGCCTCAGTTCCGTTCGATCTATAGTTAGAATAACACTAAAAAGGAGCTAGGACAATGGCTATACGAGAGGTAGACGACATGCTGCAAAGCGGACTTGACAAAGCTGTTGAGCTCATAGCAGTTGCGGCTCATAATAGTTTTCGTTTCGGAGGAAGAAATACTGTCAAAATCATCTGTGCTGGCAAAGAGGAGATGGTGAACATCGCGGAGTTCTGCTACTCCATGGGAGACATGTCTCCCCTTGCTGCTCGTGATGGCAGGTTCGTAATGGAGCTTGTCAAGGAACCGTGCGCTCTGCTCGTACTTGGAGACAAAAGGAAATCCGATTTTAACTATGATTGCGGTGCATGTGGCTATAGAACCTGTGCTGAGCTGAATAGAGCGGATTGCGTCGAGGCGCTTACAGGGAATGGCCCGAGCTGCCAATTTAAAAATATGAATGTTAACATAGCGGCTGATGCTGCCGCTGCTATGGCATGGAGGTTAGGATTACATTGCAGAGTTTTTGGTACACTTGGCATGGCTGCCTTCGCATTAAAAATAATCGACGGAGTAGATTTTGCTGTAAGCGTTTGTGTCAGCGTAGCCAAGACAGACCCCTTCTTTGACCGGCATCAGTTCTGGACCGACGAATATTGGGATGAAATATTTAGGAAGGAATTCCCTACTTTCACGCGCGGATTTATTGGAGCTATTGAGGAAGAAGACTAGGTAGATGGGGGGTGTAATTGTGAGTAAGGCTCATCTGAATCAGGTTATTGCTTCACACCTGGCAGAGATCAAAGCAGAAGAAGACCCAGATAGAGAAATATATATCTTCGAAAAAGGCGACCTTGGCGAAGATGTACTCACTTACAAGGACCTTTATGTGAACTCTAACAAGATAGCTCGATTCTTTCTAGACAATGGTATCGGTAAAGGCGATGCATACGCTGTATTCATGAGGAATCATCCTGAGTTCGTATACTCTCTTCTCGCTGGTCCGACTATAGGTTCAATTATGGTTCCTATAGATCCTCGCTCGAGGGGCGATCGACTGAAATTTCTTCTCAGGGATTGCGGAGCTAAAGTTGTTATCGTGTCAGGGGAATGCTTGAATCAGTTAGAAGAGGTCATTAAAGATGTGCCTTCTTTGAAGCTAATCTCAGTTGCCTATAGGCCTGAACAGGGTATCCAGGTAACCGGAAAATACCATGCGTTGAACGAAATTCTTGAGAAGACCTCATGGAAGGTAGTAGAGCAGCAAATAATGGATGTCCGCCATCCTATGCAGATTATCTATACTTCGGGAACGACTGGAGATCCTAAAGGCGTAGCCATACGCAACAATAGAACTGGATTATTCAACATCCTCACCAAGATCGTTTGGAAATACGAGAACGATGATATCCTTTATAATGGCCTCTCATTAACACATGGCAATGCGCAGACAGTCACCCTGTTCCCTGCATTCAGCATGGGAATCAAAGCGGTTTTCAGTCCCCGGTTTACCAGGAGCAGGATATGGGATATATGCAGGAAATACGGGTGCACCTCCTTTTCACTTCTGGGCGGAATGATGGCCAGTATATACAATGAACCAGAAAGACCAGACGACGCTGATAATCCGGTGCGTGTGGTCATTAGCGCAGGTACACCTCCGTCGCTCTGGGAAGGATTCGAGAAGAGGTTCAATGTAAAAATTCTAGAATGGTACGGTTCAGTGGAGGGTGGGTTTGCTTATAAACCGATAGGAGAGGGCCCAATAGGTTCATTCGGTAGACCTGTTCCCGGAGTAATGGAGATGAAGGTTGTGGACGAAAACGACAATGAAGTTCCTGTGGGGCAGACTGGAGAGCTAATCTGCAGACTGCTTAGGGGTGAAACAAAGGTTGATTACCTTGGAAAGCCGGAGGATTCTAAGGAGAAGACAAGGGGTGGTTGGCTGAGGACAGGCGACATGGTGCATAAAGACAAAGACGGCTGGTATTTTTTTGATTACAGGAAGGGTACTGAACTCCGCAGGGCAGGAGAATTCATCCAACCCGACTATGTTGAGACTGTAATCGGAAAGCACGAGGATGTTAGCGAGGTCTGTGTTTATGGAATTCCGGCTTCCTCTGGCGCACCTGGAGAGAGTGACTTGGTAGCCGCTGTGTCCCCATTAGAAAAGCACACAATTGAACCCAAATCCATTTTCGACCTTTGCAAAAAGGAGCTAGCAGCTAACTATATCCCTTCGTACCTTCAAGTCCTGGAAGAACTTCCCAAGACACTCACAGAGAAGCCCTTGGAGCGTGAGCTCAAGCAGACATTAGCTAAGGGAGTGGGCAAAATCTACAAATTTGAGGACTACAAATAGATATTATGGTACTACAGAATTCCGCCTGTTAATCGTTTGTTGAAAACGAGCAACAGAGTATAAAGGTATAAAGTAAACTCGGAGGTCTGGTCAATGCCGTACAAAGAGCTGAATCTGGAGTTGACCGAGGAACATGAACTCCTTAAGAAGGAGGTGCATAAATTCGCCGTTGAGGTGCTAAGACCAGCATCGATAGAGCTGGACAAAATGTCTGCAGAGGATGTAATTAAGAAAGGCTCCCCTTACTGGGAGTGTATGGCTCAAGCATACCGGAACAACTACCATACCGTGCTCATCTCCGATGAATATGGTGGTTTGGGGCTCGACCCGCTAGGCGTACATATCTGCTGGGAGGAGTTGGCATATGGGAGCGTGGGGTTTGCTGTTTCTCTAGGGTGCAGTTGCTTTTCTGCATTTTACGCAACTATGTTTTGTGAGGATTACCTTATTGATAGATTCGTGGTTCCTTTTGTCAATTGCAAAGATGGTAGCGTGATGAGCTGCTGGGCTATAACCGAGCCGACCCACGGTTCCGACAATCTAATGGCTGGAAGTCCTTTCTTCCGCGATCCTTGCGCCTTTCAAGAGGTCAGAGCTGTTAAGAAAGGTGGCAAATGGGTTATTAAGGGCCAGAAGTCAGCATGGGTTTCAAACGGACCCATTGCGTCAGATGCGGCCCTTTTCGTTAACATCGATCCGTCACTGGGTTTTGCAGGAGGAGGCATAGCCCTGGTCGATCTCAATCAGCCTGGTGTTTCCAGAGGCAAACCGCTCAACAAGATGGGCCAGAGGGAGTTACCACAGGGTGAAATATTCTTCGATGATGCCATATGTCCTGAAGAATATATGATTGTAGACCCTGAGAGTTATGAATCAATGACCGAATTGACTCTTGGGCATGCCAATGCAACTATGGGAGCGTATTTCACAGGCGTGGCGCAGGCAGCCTACGATATGGCTATACAGTACAGCCTTGAGCGAGTGCAGGGTGGCAAAGGGCTTTGCCACCATCAGTTGGTGCAAAGGAAGCTGTTCGACATGTTCATTGGTATCGAGACAGCCAGGTCTTTCTCACGAAGCGCTATGGTGTTCAATATGAACACTACGCCACCATTGGTGCAGTACTCCATCGCTTCGAAAGTGTATTGCACGGAGGTAGCCTTTAAGGTGACCAGCGAAACCCTGCAGCTATTCGGAGGGCACGGCTTGACCAAGGATGCCCCTATAGAGAAGCTGTTTAGAGACGCCAGAGCAGGTATGATAGAGGATGGGTCGAATGATTCCCTCTCTATTGCCGCTGCAGAAATGTTGCTAAGGGAGGTACCGCGGCTATAAACGATGTATATATTATTGGCGTGGGGATGATACGGTTCGGCAAGTACGCCGACAGAACCGTGCGCTCAATGGCCGAAGAGGCCACCCGGCTTGTACTTCACGATGCCGGCTTAACTGCTCAAGATATACAGGCGGTCTTCTTCTCCAACACCTTTTGGGGAATGTTCTCGAATCAGCACTCAATCCGGGGGCAGGTCATTCTTCGAGGTATGAAGATCGATAAAATACCCGTTACTAATGTGGAGAACGCCTGCGCAGGAGGCTCGACTGCTCTACACCTAGCGTATGCCGGCATACGGGCTGGCATATATGATGTAGCAATGGCGCTTGGCTCGGAAAAAATCAGCCATCCTGACAAGAATCTTTCGCTTGGAGCATATGCCTCCTGCATGGATGTGGAGAACTTCCTGCAGCATATAAACATGATTATGGAGGTCAGCAAGACCTTTAAAGTCAAAATACCAGAAGAGCAAACTGCTCCGGGAGAGGGCCGTAGCATTTTTATGGACGCTTACGCTACTGCCGCGCGCTGGCATATGGATAGGTTTGGATCAACCCGATATCAGCTAGCCGTAATCTGCTCTAAAAATCATTGGCATGGGTCTTTGAACCCTCTTTCGCAATATCAGAATGCTATGAGCGTTGAGGAAATACTGGCCGACAAACCCATTGCGTATCCTCTGACTCGGGCAATGTGTGCACCTGTAGGTGACGGCGCTGCAGCAGCCATAGTCTGTTCAGAAGGATTCCTTAAAAAGCTTAGCAATCCTCGACCGGTTAGGATACTGGCATCGGTATTAGGTCAGGGAGCAGATAGGGGACTTGATGAGACCGATATCGGGGAAAGACTATCCAAACAAGCGTACGAGATTGCAGGACTGGGACCGAATGACATTGATACCGCTGAACTGCATGATGCTACTGCTTTTGGCGAGCTTCATCAAACTGAGGCGATGGGTTTCTGCCCCCTGGGAGAGGGTGGCCCGTATGCGGTGTCAGGAGCTACTAAACTTAGCGGTGCTAAGCCGATAAATACCAGTGGCGGACTAGAGTGCAGAGGACATCCCATAGGTGCGTCTGGACTGGCCCAGATTCATGAGATGGTAACACAACTCCGCGGTGGAGCTGGAGTCCGTCAGGTAGCCGGGGCACGTATAGCTCTTGCGGAAAACGGTGGCGGCAATATAGGTGTAGAAGAGGCTGCTATGTGTATACACATCCTTGAAAAGGCCAACTAGCAATCCCCCAATATCAAATGTAATCGTAGTATCTACGGTTTCTGATATCAAACAAAAAGGCCGCCGGGTTACTATTTACAGAACAAGGTGCGTTCCAATTTAGAGGTTTAGCAATTTGCCGAAGTTTAATTTAAAAGGAAGAAACATTCTGATCACGGGTGCTTCATCTGGAATAGGCAAGGAACTATCTAAGTGCTTTGCTGCTGAGGGAAGCAATCTTATACTGGGATGTCATCCATCTGAAAAGGACGTTCTTGAAAGATGGGCTACTGAGCTGGCAGGCAAGTACGCGGTTAAAGTATCAGCTTTGCCTATCGACCTTTCAGATGACAAGGGCCCTGAAAATCTATACGATTTTGTCAAACGAAGTGTGGACAGGATAGATGTGCTGGTGAATAACGCAGGCATTTTACACTATGGTTGTTTTAGTGAGATACCTCTTCAAGACCACGAATCGTTGGTTAAGGTAAATGTGATCGCATACTTGAAATTGATGAGGCTTTTTATGACAGATATGATCAAGGCTGGAGAAGGCAGAATACTTAATGTAGTATCAGCTGCGGCCTTCCAGCCAACGGTCTACCATGCGACATACGGTTCTTCCAAGGCATTCATCCAAAGCCTCAGTGAAGCAGTGAACGAAGAGCTTAAGGGTACCGGAGTTAAGGTCTTTACTTTCAATCCATCATATACCAAGACGCCTCTTCTCAATCGTGGAGGGTTCCCCGTAAGAATTTGGTGGTATAGAGTTAGCGGCCTTAGTGATCCGGCAGATATGGCACTCAAGGCCATAAAAGCCTTTAAGAAGGAGAAGGCTGTTTATATTCCAGGGTTCCGGAACTGGTTTGTACATTCAATTTTGATAAGACTAATGCCAAGGAAGTTCTTAAATACTCTAAGCCGATGGGCGTTACGAGGAGAGTGCTGAGGTTAATCGGAAGGAGCCGATGGAGAGGGTATTTATAACAGGTATTTCTGGGTACATTGGCAGTAAATTAGTCTCTCGCCTGATCCAGATAGGAAACATAAAGGAAATTGTTGGAATAGATATAGTTGAACACAGGGCTCACGCTTTTAGCTTCAAAATACCTTAGCTCAGTAATTGGCTTTCTCTGTCCTATTCTATGACTTTCTCCTTTCTTAGCTGTGCAATATCTTGAGTAGACATGCCTAAAATCTCTTGCAGGATTTCATCAGTGTGTTCTCCAAGTAAAGGGGCATATCTGCTGGGAAGAGCAGGCGTACGGGAAAGCTTAATCGGTTCACCCAGGTAGAGGTGCCTGCCCGCTGCAGGATGGTCAAGCTCGATTATGAAGCTCCGGTGCTTTAACTGCTTATCCTTATTAACCTGGTCTTCTGCACACTCCACAACACCTGCCGGAACTCCCGCTTGCTGCAGGATTTCCATTGCTTCAAACGGGTCGCGCTGGCGGGTCCATTCCTCTATCAAGCGGTCGAGCTCCTCCACGTTTTCCAGACGCTGCTCCAGTGTGGCGAATTTCTGATTTGTCGTCCACTCGGGGTTACCGATCGCCCTGCAAAATCCTTCCCACTCCTCTTCGCTGGATACAGAGATAGCTATCCAGCAATCTTCGGTCGGTTCCTGCGGCACTCGGATGTCAGTGCCTCCCATATGGGGATACCCCGGCTCGTAGTTGACTAGACCTTTGCACTTATAACAGCCGTGGGGAGCTGCGTAAAGACTGCGGTTGCCCATGGGAGGTTCCAGGCGCTGATTCATACTGACATCCAGGTAGACCTCTCCAATCAATCCGGCCGCTACCTCGATCTGAGATAAATCGATGAGTTGCCCTTTACCTGTACGGCGTCTGTAATCAAGGGCCGCCAGCAAGGCAATGAAACACATCTTTGAGGCTATATTGTCCGGATGAATCAGGTTACCGCCGATGGGGTAAGGGCTGTCCTGATGGTTCCATAACCAAGTCAAACCTGTGACATGCTGGGCATGCGGCCCATAGGTCTGGAATCCCTCATATGGCCCTCCGTAGCCCCATCCGTGCGATGACACATATATCATATCTGGCTTTACCTTCTTCAGACTATCGTAATCAAGACCCCAGTTAACCATGACTGAAGGACGATAGCTCTCCGCTATAATATCGCTCACCTTAATAAGCTCCAGGATAATCTCGCGTCCTTCCGGTGTTGTCAGGTTGACCCCGAGGCATCTCCTGTTGCGGAATGCGTCGTTGTGCGCAGGGCTTTTATTGGGGTCAAAATCTATTCCCAACCTGCGCAGGAACTCCGGGTATTCCGAACATGCTACTTCTATAACATCGGCGCCGAATTCACCGCACATTTTCAAAGTCTCGGGCAGTGCAGCACCGTTGCTGAAATCAAGCACTCTGATTCCTTCAAGTACTTGCCTGGACATTGCTGCCTCCTTGTGGAGAAGCCTTATTCATCGGATGCTAAATAATGCCCGCTCTTCTAAAGGCGCTCAACTCTTCGAGGGAGAGGCCCATCTCATCATGATAAATCTCCCGGTTATGCTGCCCGAGGCGCGGAGCCGGAAGGCGCACCTCGGCGGGAGTCTCGGTCATCTTAAAAGGCATTGCGGCATAGAGGCCTTTACCGACTTCCGGGTGCTCTACTTCCTTGAAGAAACTTCGTGCCCTCACGTGCGGATTATCAATATACTCGGCAGGGGTACACACCGGACAACAAGGTAGACCGAATTTTCCCTGACCTTGCTCGAAGAATTCCCGCATGGTCATGTTCATAGTATGGCGAGTGACCTTTTCGATGTGCTCGCCTATCCTTGGAGCTACGTCAAGGATATTGTTTCCCATCTCTACAAGCTCAGGGGGACTGCCCAGAAGTTCGTAAAGAGCATCGAACTGCCTTGGCGATGTGGCCAGCCAATGTATATAGCCATCTTTACAGGGGACAATTGCTAAAGAGCCGGTTCTCGGCATCATACGGGGCCCGGCAAAGGGGATTCGTCCGGCAGCGGACCTGTAGCTGTATCCAGGTATTGACCACGAGAAAAGGCCGGCAAGGGCAGCTTCCTGCGCAGATATTTCCACGTATTGGCCTTCGCCGGTGAAGGCACGGGCATATAGAGCGAGCATCACGCCGCACATGGCGTATATAGCTGCACAATCCCTTGCTGGTGAACCCGGCATGTTTACAGGTGCGCGGTCTGGTGTACCATTGACAATCATCGCTCCACTCATAGCGAAATCAACAATATCCGACCCTTTATAGTGACTGTACGGCCCGGTTTGGCCGAAATCGGTTATGGAGGCCATGATAACCCGAGGGTTGATCTTGCGCAGCGCTTCATAATCGAGGCCTAACTGCTTCATGTATCCCGGCTCAAATGTTTCCACCACCACATCAGTAATCTTTATGAGTCGTTTAAAGATTTCCCTTCCCTCTTTCGAATTGAGGTTCAGTGTTATGCTGCGTTTGTTTACATTGCGATATAGCCAATACAGGCTTCTTTCATGTCCCGGCAAGTCGCCTGCAAAGGGAGGAATGCTGCGCATAGGATCGCCGCCAGGAGGTTCCACTTTTATTACATCAGCTCCCAGATCAGCTAATATCCTTGTGCCATAGGCCCCTTTCCCATCAGATAAATCCAGCACCCTGATGCCTGGCAACGCAAGTGGTGGCATTATTTACCTCCAGTGGAAGGAACTGCTTATCCGACAGCTCTTTGATAATAGACAACGCTAAAATTCATGTGGGAATCTTGCAAATCATGGCAAAGGAATACAGCCATAAGGCTGGAGACAGTATTATTATGGCAGGAAACTCGCGACCGACTAACTTATAACATCGGCCTTACAAGATGTCAATAGTCGAGTCAGCAACGCCGAAAAGGCCAGGGACAATCTCAGAATATGGGTCAGTGCAATGATTTCGAGGCCGAGACGGATAAGTGACGGTCTATCTGAAAGCTCAACCCGATTAAGTAGGTTTACGGTGCCATATTTAGTGTGACTTCTCGACCGAGAATGGGAAGTCGGTTTCTCGAATTGCCGTGTCCATCTAGCTTGGCTCTCGACGTCCTTACTTGTTTGTATAATTTCTGGTCAACAAAATTGGAGGCGGGGCTTGATACTGGAGAATACAGACACCGTGAAACTGTGCCATGGCAGCAGCCAGGAAAGTATCTTGACATGCTGCAGCAGGCGAAATATGATGGCTACGTCATTGGAATCTGACGCCGATTCGTCTTGAGAGGTGGGCGAGTTCATGACTAAAACGATTGTGATGATCCACGGGATGTGGGGCGGTGGTTGGTACTGGGAGAACTACAAGAGGTTCTTTCAAGGCAAGGGTTATCAATGCATTACTCCCACGTTGCGTTTTCACGATATGGCTCCTGACGAACTGCCTAATCCTCAACTAGGGACCACCAGCCTGCTAGACTACGTTGAAGACCTTGAAAAGGAAATCCACCAACTCGACGTACTACCTATTCTGATGGGGCACTCTATGGGTGGGCTTCTTGCACAAATGCTTGGGAGTCGAGGATTAGCCAAAGCCCTTGTACTGCTAACTCCTGCATCACCAAGGGGCATTATCGCTTTGACGCCATCGGTGATAAGAAGCTTTTGGAGCGGACTTACAAAATGGGGCTTTTGGAGAAAGCCAATGCGCCAGAACTTCAATGAGGCTGTCTATTCGATGCTACAGCTACTGCCCGCGGAAGAGCAGAAGAAGATTTTCGACCGATTTGTCTACGAGTCCGGCCAAGCGGCCTTTGAAATCGGCTTCTGGTTCCTCGATAGGAAAGGCGCTGCGCGAGTAGATGAAGCCAACGTTACTTGTCCTATACTCGTTGTCGCCGGACGCCAAGATCGGATCACTCCGGCTTCGGTCGTGCGGAAAGTTGCTGCCAAATACAGAGCTGTCTCAACCTATAAGGAATTCCCAAATCACGCGCACTGGGTTATTGGGGAACCCCACTGGCAAGAAGTAGCAGAGCATGTTTCTCATTGGCTAGAGCGAGTCCAAGCCTAAGTGGCTGAGAACCCCGCTTCGCACGGTGCCGTCATACTTTGCGCGTCATCACTTTTCAGGAAGCAGACTCCCACACTGAGACATTAGATAACAATACTCGGTTTTGTGCACTCATCCTAACATAGTTATAGCCCAACCTCCCCACTCACCCCATGCCCACCACCGCTTCCAAGCTCCAAAATTCAAAGCAAAGCACCTAAATTTTGCAACCCATATAAACCCGCACACGCCTGTATTGTAAATACAAATACGTTGTATTGTAGTGCTTTGGGGAAGGGTTGTAGTTAAGTACTTGGGTGTAAAGGGTTTGGGGTTTGGCTTGTTCCAAGAGCCTTATAGCAGCATGGACCACTACAGGGCGGTGGCAGTATATGATATACTTATGGTGACAAATTCAGAAAGATGAGGGAGGCAAACGATGGAATTGATAGATCAATATTTATCTGCAGTTTAGCTGGTATGTCAAATAACTAAGAGAGGAATGGATAGTAAACGCATATGGAGGGGGTATGCATATTAGCGAAATACTTGGAAAGGGAGTATTGGACAGGAATGCCAACATCGTAGGGAAGGTGATTGATATTGATATCAACCTTTCGCCCTGGACGATCAACCACTTCATAGTAAAGATGGGTATTACTAAAAAGTTACCTATTGGTGTAGAAAAAGTGGACAAAATCGGCGACAAAGTTATATTGAAGGTTACTAAGGAAGAACTAGGGATATGACCAAACTCATTTGAGTCCAGCTTTAACGTTAATACAATGGCCAGATATCAATGGTGTGGTCAGTAGTAGTTATACTATCCATAAAGGAAAAAGTCCCTAATAATCATATTAAGGACTTTCTTTCTCATTAGTCCAAACTCTCACATTTTGAGAGATCAGGCTGAACTAAACGTGATCACAGACCGCTAAATAACGGGACCTCCTCACTTCTGGCGACATTCTACTACGAAATGTATAATGTCACAAGAAGTCATAGGTAAGAAGGAAAAGCTAGTGGCTAAGACTCTTAGTGGCAAGAAGATTGTCTCCGTTCCGCCTCATGCAAGAAAAGAAACCAGGTGGTAAATATAAGACCGTAAAAGTCCCCGGTCATCGCAGGTCCACACCACAGCGTAGCAGAAGCTAGGTTCAAAGACTATTCCGAATTACAAAGGCCCCCTATCGCAAGTCCTAATAGTCATAATCTGAGGTTTTTTGGGGGGCAAGGCTGAGGTGAATGTCATGCAAGCCAGCATGAAGTACTACACGGCAATGGTGGGGGGCCTCGATAGCATTACGAACTCCTGTACATGCAGAGCGTAATCGGGCATTTGAACGTGAATTTGTTATAGCTTGAAAAAAGTGAGATAGCTGATAACGAGAAGGCCCACTTTGAAACTATTATTTTAGCTTCACTGGCTGGTAGTCAAATTACTTATTAATATTTCCTAAATGGAAAGTTTTAACTTAATCTTCGAGTAAGCTCATCTACGGTGAGGAATTTCCTAGTAGTCTCTACTTGGTGAACCAATTCAACCATCAAAGAATTAACCGGGGTTGGAATACCCTTTTTCTTTCCTAAGTTCACGATTTCACCATTCATATAATCAACTTCCGTGCTTTTTCCTCTCTTTATGCTCTGGAGGATAGAACCAAGAACAGGTAGCTCACCTGAAGACTCGATGATATTCTTCATCATAGATGAAGCCTCTGGCAGTGGCATTTTAGCCATTGTTTCAATCAAGGAAAGCGGAAAGCCAGGTACCGGCACTGTTTTGATTCCAGCTAGTTTGACGACTTCTAAACCTTCTTTCACCAGGTTGATGTTTAATTCTCTAATTTGGGGGTAATGATTACCTTCTTGATATGATAAGCCTGTCACTGCTGGGACAGCAGTAATTAGATTCCAGAGAAGCTTGGTCCAGTGCGCTCCACGAATGTCCTCACTTATATCCGTGGGTAATGCTTTATTGAACAACCCTGAAAGACTTTGTAATCGGTTTCCCTTGGCGCCAAAGGGTTCTCCTATCAGAAGGACTGTTTTGCTTAATAGGCTAGAGTATAACGCTTTACCCGGTTCAAGGAATTCACCATTAAATGTAACAACGCTGCTGATGATATTTTCTTTTCCCAAAACCCCGGCTACAAGGTCATCGCTCTGAACTCCGTTTTGCATAGTGACTACTGGAACGCCAGACAGATATGACTGCACTTTCCTGACTGAAGATTCGACGTCCTGGGTCTTTACAGCTAGCAAGGCTAAATCCGGTTTGAAATGAAGATTTTCTGCAGCTTTAACCTGGATTACCGTTTTACCAGATTCTCCCTCAAGGATTAACCCGTGCTGGTTTATGGCATCAACATGAGGTTTCCGACCTATTAGAGTGACATCTTCTCCAGCTTTAGATAAAAGACCACCAATTACACTTCCAATAGCTCCCGCACCGATAACAGCTATCTTCATAATGGTGACTCCCTTTCTAATTATATTTACTGTATTATATCGCAGACGAATCTTGAAGGAAAGCGGGCTGCGGGAGTTAACCGTGATGACGACTAGGGCTTAGTGGCCGATGGCTGGTTTTGTGGTATGATGCTCAAAGATTGTTTACGAGTAGTTGTAGCAAATCAACATCGGCATGACTACGTGGATGTAGAACCGATATTCAATTTATCTTTTCCTACACAAGTTCGAATATTCCTATTCGCTGCAGTGTCCTACCAACCAGCCCCCTTGCTTTCCCTGTTCTTAGTTACCTCTGGCGGCTGCCTTCTCGTATTTATCAACCGTTTTAGCAGGGTTGCTGTCGCTTCAGGATACTCCAATGGGAAAAGATGTGACCCACCAGCAAAGCATTCAAAATACAGCCGGTGTTTCAAGGCGAATCCTTCGACAAACCGCCGGAATTCACTCCGCTCGCCCACAACCAGACTCCCAGGGATGCTCACTCCCGGCTTGAACCTGTGCATGTCATGAGGTGTCGTTTTGAATATGTCCACTTCTACTTTCGGGTCGAAAGTCAGTCTTACTCCAGAAGGGGTCTCAACCATTCCATTATCAATGTAATCTGAAAAACAGTCCGGGTCAAAACGGCTAAAAAGGGCCTTGCCCCGCAAATGTGCTCTTGCCTCCTCACGGCTGGGCCATTCTTTACGCCGCCCTTTCGTCACGGCTGCCGGCCCCATGCGCCCGGCAAGCCGGAGCTTTTTGACAGCGGCCAAGAAGAGAGCGAAAGAACCATACACCAGTGGGGGATCAAGCATAATAATCTGCTGGAACAGGTCTGGCCTTTCGTACGCGGCCCTGAAGTTGAGAATCGCCCCCAGGGAATGCCCGAGCCCGATCACTGGCTCGTCGGAATTGTCCTCAATGTGTTGAATAAGCTCGCCGGTTAGGCTAACCCAGTTGTCGTCCACTGGATACCTAGCGCTGTGTCCGAGCCTGTCAATCGAGATTACCGAATATTCCGGTCCCAGCAACCGGAAGAGCTTGTTATAGGTACCGGAAGGAAAGCCGTTGGCATGTGCAAAATGTATTATTGTCTTCTGCATGACCTTCCCTGTGCAGTAACTGTCATATCAGAGTCTTTGCTGCCGCCGTCCTCTCCTGAAAACAGCCGGCATCCAGGTCTCTGCCGCTCCGGCTTTGCAGGCAATTTCTCATTCGTCCCATTATACCACCTCCGCCCGCCTCGTCGCCTTTTTTATTCGCCTCACCGTCTCATATGATACCCCATACTCCTTTGCAAGCTGACGAAGACTCCCAACTTTATTCCGTTCCACAAGCTCCGCTAAAAGTGAGGGCGGCAACTTGCCGCGAGGCTTTACTGCGGTTACAATGCATACCGGATAAAGACCCATCGCCAATAATGAAGGTGTGAAGTCGAATCCCATCGGGGTCGGATGCAATATCTCTGGCGTGACATTCTAAGTTAAGTCTGAAGAATGGCTCCAGTTCAGGTCGTGGCGGTTAAGCCACGACCTTCCTATTCTCGACCACTGCTTTTCAAGGAGAACAATGTCTATCAACTATTCCTTATTATGTCAAATTTCTGGCAGAGGCTTGACAAACTACAAAAAATCGTGTAGGAAAGTAACAGCCGAATAGCATTGCGTTATCATTTGCTAGCGTCGCCTTACATTGCAAGACATTGTTGAATATAGTTATTGTATCGTGGGAGCTATCTCACTTTTAAGGTAATTTGATTAGTTAATCCAGTGAAAGGAGGTGACGGAACAGCTAAAACAAACAAGGTCGGGCCCACAGTGAATTCAACAGGAGGTGAATATATCGTGAAGATTATATCAAAAGTAGTCGTCATCCTCTTGCTCGCAAGTCTGATAATAGGCGTGGGCGGCTGCGGTGGCAAGGCAGCAAACGAGATTAAGATAGGTGTGATTGGCCCGATGCAGTTCGAGATGGGCAAACAACACTGGGAGGGGGCGACCCTGGCGGCGGATGAGATCAATGCGGCAGGCGGAGTAAAGGTGGGGAATGAGTCCTACCAGATAAAATTGGTACAGGTCGACTCCAATGAGCTCGTGAGCCCTGCCGATGCTGCGAGTGCAGCGGAGAGAGCAATCACCGATGATAAAGTAGACTTCCTGGTAGGGACGATCAGAAGCGAGGCCGCATTAGCAGTGCAAGAAGTTGCCATGGATCATCAGAAGATATTCATGAGCTGCGGTTCCAGTGAGACGAAGCTAAGCGATAATGTAGCTGCTAACTACGACCGCTATAAGTACTGGTTCAGGGTCACCCCGGTCAACAATAACTACCTGGCGCAGTTGAACTTCCTGCTAGTAGGGATGGTGGCACAGAAAATAGGTGCACAACTCAAGATGGCACCCAAATTGGCTATAATGGCGGAGAAAGCATCCTGGACAGAAGCCATAATTGCTGCTGCCCAACAGTACCTTCCCCCACAGGGAATACAAATCGTGGGCGTCTGGCAGCCCTCGGCTGAAGCCACGGATGTAACGGCAGAGCTGCAGGCCATTAAAGACTCGGGTGCTAATATGATTATGACCGCGCTCTCTGGGACAGTGGGCATACCTTACGCCAGAGAGTGGGAGGAACTGCAGATACCGGCAGCCTCGGTCGGTATCAACGTGATGGCCCAATCCGACGATTTCTTTACGAATACAGGCGGCTACGGTAACTACGAGACGACATTAAACACTTATGCTCGGGGTGTAGAGTACACTAATAAGACTGCCCCATTTATGAACGCGTTCATTGCAAAAATGGGGGAGACCCCGACCTATAATGCCGGAACCTACGACGCGCTCTATATCCTTAAGGGGGCTATAGAGAGAGCAGGCAGCCTCAACGAAGATGAGATAGTCAGTGAACTAGAAAAAACCGATTACGTCGGCACAGCAGGACGTGTTGTATTCGATGCTAACCATGACGTAAAATGGGGGCCTGGCTACGTGACCGCCGTAGGTGTCCAATGGCAGAATGGAGAACTCAAGGGTATCTGGCCGCCAGCAGACGGATCCTGGTACGGAGTCAAGTACGCAGGCATTGTGGATTACCAGCTACCTCCCTGGGTGGTCTCATACTGGACACAACAGTAGAAATCAGAGCCAAGGGTTATTCTGCTGGTTAGTAAATTAATTAAGGAAGTAGCCAAGGTTAGTCCTAGGTAAAGGGTATCCCCTCGGTGAGGCAGAAACTCACCGAGGGGATATGTAAAGTTGCTGGACTTCCGAGCTGGATAGTATATGGCAGAGAATATAATTGTATATGGGCTTGTCTCAAGCGGAGTATACGCCCTGCTTGCTGTGGGGTTTTCCCTCATATTCGGTGTCGCGCGCATAGTCAACCTCTCTCACACTGCATTCTACATGCTTGCAGCTTACTTGATTTACAGTTTGACCATTGCCGCAGGTCTGAATATTTACCTTTCTATCGCTATTGCAATCTTTGCAGTTGCTGTGGTGGGAACAATCAGCTACAGGCTGGTCATTGCCCGGGTCCGTCAGCACGAGGCTACGACCCTTATAGTGACCATAGCCCTAGCGGTCATAATACAGGAAGCTATACTGAAGGGTTTCGGCGGCAACCCTCGGAGCGTTCCCAAACTCATCTCGGGGGCAACGGAGATATTTGGCGTTGGCGTACTCAATCAACAACTACTGACCCTGGGTGTAGTACTCTTACTGATATTGGCCACCTGGTTATTCTTAATGAAAACAAAGTCGGGTGTTGCAATCCGCTCCACTGCTCAGGATAGAGAAACTGCCAACCTCATGGGAATAAACGTTCCCAGGATCGAGACGCTCACGATGGCCATATCTGTCGGTCTTGCTGCAATAGCAGGCGCACTGGTAGCACCTCTTTTCGTACTGACCCCCGGGATGTGGACACACCCCCTGGTAATGGTCCTTGCTATAGTGGTACTCGGAGGTCTGGGCAGCCTTCAAGGAAGCCTGATAGGAGCAGTCATACTTGGTTTCTCTGAGAACCTGGTCGTTTTCCTGGCGCCATCGGGAGCCTTTCTTAAAACTTCGGTGGCTCTGACTATTATGCTTATAGTGATATTAATCAGGCCAGAAGGCCTTTTCGGAGTCAAGTTCGAGGAAGAGAGGGGATGACCGCACCGGCAGCCTACGTCACCAAGTTGTTTAAGCTATTGAGGACGGAAGTATTTGTACTGCCCGGCAGGACGGCGGCCCTGTTCATTTGCCTTCTGCTACTGATATTCCCCATCATTTCGCCAGAGTCGTATATTCTCCGCGTGCTTATTATCGCCAGTATCTACGCCATCTTTGCAGCGAGTTGGGACTTGCTGTCGGGTTTCACCGGGCAGATCAACTTCGGACATGCTCTATTTTTTGGAGTAGCCGCCTATACGGCAGCCATATTGAACCTCAACCTGGGATTAGCACCATGGGCGACAATACCCCTGGGTGCCGTTGCTGCGGTTTTAGCGGGGTTGGTTGTAGGTGTGCCCTGTCTAAGATTGCGAGGCACATATCTGGCCTTTGCTACCCTCGCGTTTCCCTTGATCCTGGTAGGCGTGGTATACGCCATTCCCAGCGTTACTCATGGTGAGTTGGGTATCTACGGGATAGCCTCCTTGTCCGGGTCAAGAATAACTTCATATTATATCGTCATCCCCTCTATGCTGGCTCTCGGGTTCATTATGTGGAAAATCTCCGATTCTAAGACTGGCCTCATCTTTCACGCCATCCGGGAGGACGAGGTCACTGCCAGGGCATCGGGAATAAACACGACCCGCTACAAACTTCTGGCCTTTTGCTTGAGCGGGCTTTTCGCTGGAATCGCGGGGGGGCTTTACGCACATTTCACCAAGTCAGCAGGACCATCGACGTTGGATCTTTTGCTTTCCTTTCAGGCAATCATATGGGCGGTTTTCGGCGGTATCGCGACTATATATGGACCTATAGCCGGTGTCCTCATCCTCTACCCGCTCACTGAGTATGTGCTCATAAAGTATTTCGCAGTTCCTACTGAGGCGAGATTGCTCATCACTGCCATAATAGTACTGCTTGTACTCCTTTTTATGCCTCGAGGCCTCACGACGTGGTTTCGGGACAAGACAGAAAAGGTATGTCCCAGATGCAAGTTGCAGAATGTAGCCTGGCGCAAGAAATGCAGGGTATGTACAGCGGAACTAGATTGAAATAACTGTCTACAGGCCCAGGTATGTTTTTCTAATGGTCTCGTCCCGAAGTAATTCCTCGCCAGTTCCTTCAGCGATCACCCTTCCGTGGGAAAGAACGTAGCTCCTGCCGGCGAGTGAGAACGCAGAGCCAACGTCTTGCTCCACCAATAGCAGTGCAATCCCTGTTTCTCGAATTTCCTTAATGCGCTGAAATAACTCGGTTTTCAACTTAGAGGAGAGACCAGTCGATGGTTCATCGATGCACAGCAGTTTAGGCCGTATCATCAGCGCTCGCCCGATGGCCAGCATCTGCCGCTCTCCTCCTGACAGCGTCCCTGATATCTGGCTACTCCGTTCCTTGAGCACTGGAAATAACTTATACACCTTCTCAAGATTTGTCTTGATCTCTCCTCTGTCTTTGCAGAGGTAAGCGCCCGCTCTCAGATTGTCCATCACAGTCATCTCCGCAAAAACACGCGCTCTCTCAGGACAATGTACCAGCCCCATCTTGGCAATCTCGTGCGGTTCAATTGAGTCAATCCTCTCCCCATCGAAGGTTACAGTACCCTCGATGGTGATGTCGCCCGCGCGTGTTCCCTTCATCATGGAGCGTTCCCATCTCACTAGCCCTGTTATGGTTCGAAGTAATGTTGACTTACCGGCACCGTTCGGTCCGACCAGGCTGACCAGTTCTCCCTCGCCGACATGCAAACTAACGTCGTTCAGCAGCATAGCGGTAGCGTAACAGACTTTCAGGTCACTTACTTCAAGCAGCAATTCAGCAAACCACCTTCCCTATGCAAGCTTCGATAACCCTCTCATTCTTGATTATGTCTTCAGGTATACCATCCGCAATCAGTTCGCCGAAATCGAGCACTATGACTCGATCTACTATTTTCATAAGCTCTGCCAGCTTGTGTTCTATGATAATCATCGCTGGTCCTTCGCTGTGTAATCTGCCAAACCTGCCTCCTTTATGCAACCTCTTTATAGACTTGGCCAGCAACTCAGTCTCGGCAGGATTCAACCCGCTGAACGGCTCGTCTAATAGGAGTAACTCGGGGTCGGTGGCTATCGCCCGTGCCATCTCCAAACGTCTCAGATCTCCCTGAGACAAGCAGGAAGCTGGCTCCAGAGCGAGGTCGGAAATGCCAACGAACTCCAATGCATCTAGAGCTTTGGCCTCAACCGTTTTAACCCATTCTCCCCTCTTCATTGCCCTGGGTGAAAGACAGGCTACTATCACATTGGCAATAATAGGCAAACGGCGAAATGGTCTCGTCACCTGGAATGTGCCAGCTATTCCTTGGTTCACGATGGTCCAGGGTTTGGCCCGGGTGATATCCTTGCCTTTAAATCTCACCTTGCCGGAATCTGGCTTCAATATGCCGGTTATGAGGCGCAGCACTGTGGTCTTTCCTGCACCGTTGGGGCCTATCAAGCCAACCATCTCATTTCTACCCATCTGGAAGCTTATATTGTTAACAGCTACCAGGCCGCCAAAGCGCTTGGTTAGCTTCTCAATTTCAAGGAATGGCACTGTCATCTCATGTTTCCTCTAGCTCTTCTCTCAACTCCCTATGAGATACCTTTCCTACATCTGTCTTGGGAAGCTCTCCTCTGAATTCCACAATCTTAGGAACCTTGTAATGGGCCAGTCTTTCCTCACAGAATTTGATTATCTCCTCCTCGGAAACCTTGCCTCTTGCCTCGGTTTGGAGGACAACTATAGCCTTGATCATCTGCCCTACGCTGGGGTCGCGAACCCCTAGCACCCCCGCTGCTTTAACCATCGGATGTTGGTGCAGCACCTCCTCTATCTCCCGAGCGAAAACTGAATAACCCTTATACTTGATCATATCTTTCTTCCTATCATAGAAGAAAAAATATCCCTCATCATCCATCCTTACCAGGTCACCGGTTTTTAGCCAGGTCTGACCATCCATCTCGATCAAGGTTTCTCTACTTTCATCGGGTCTCTTCCAGTACCCCGTCATAATATTCGGCCCGGCGAGCAGCAGCTCACCTACCTCACCCGGGGGGATAATCTCACCGGTATCAGGATTGACCACTGCTGCCATGATATTGGGCAAGGGTACACCGAATGAACCGACCTTAGACCTACCCATAGGGTTAAGATGGGATACGGCGCTACACTCAGTTAGCCCGTACCCTTCTATAATCCTGGCTCCTGTTCTTCTTTCCCAATCACTGACGGTTGACTCATGGAGTGTATCTGCGCCACTCGTAATGATTTTGAGCCGCTTCCAGTCAAACCTTCCGGTCTTATCATAATCTTTAAGAAACAGGTAAGCAGTGGGCACGCTGAAGAATGCGGTTGCCCTATAGCTTTCCATAGCTGACAGTACTTCATCGAGGTCAGGGGTGGTAAACAGAATTAAAGTTGCACCCAACAGTAATCCGTCCAACATCACTGCTACCTGCCCATATATGTGGTAAAAGGGCAGCAACGCTGGAATGACCTCTTTACCCTCCTCAAATATGGGCCAGAATGCTCGTACCTGCATTTGACACGCGAGCAGATTATAATGTGTCAGCACTGCGCCTTTGGGCAATCCTGTGGTTCCTCCGGTATATGGGAGAACGGCTATATCATCCTTGGCTTTGATCTCAACTTTCTGTGATTGCGGCGGTGATTTTTTTATCAGCTTCTGGAATTCATAGAAACCCGGCTCATCAAAGATTCGGGGACTCGGCTTGGCCATCTTTGCATATCTCCCCAGCATACTTTTGCCCATAAGTTTCTTGGAAAGAGGCAGATACTCTGCAACATCTGTGAGAATCACGTTATCCAGTTTTACGCCTGCCCTTTCAACATTGTCATAGAGAAAATCCTGGCACACAATTGACCTGGCTTCGCTATCCTCTAGCTGATGCTTAACCTCTATGCTTGTGTAGACAGGACTTATCGGTGTCAGAACAGCGCCCAGCTTGAGGGCACCGAAATAGGCGATGATGTACTGCGGAGTGTTCAGCAGGTAGAGGGCGATTCTATCGCCCTTCTTTATTCCCAATTCGCTTAAAGCTGCTGCGAATCCATCTACATATTCCTTTAGCTTTCCATAGCTTATCCTATTACCATAGTAAATTACAGCAGTATTATTTGAATACTTCCGGGCTACCTCATCGAAGACCTCTGGCAAAGAACGCTCGGGGACATCAATATTACCTGGTACCCCTTCCGGGTAGAATTTCAACCATGGCTTTTCGTAGTATTTAGCTTTTACCTCCATCATGACCTCCTACAATATGTTTAGGCAGACGAGGGAATGCTTCGGGCATTGGATATATATAGTTTACCTGTTTGACAAAGTATGCAAGGAATAAATCAGCGATACCTTGCTTGAGTAAGATTACTGCCAGGAATCCCTCATCCAGCAACTTCAGTTAGGACATTATACACTATTTACCTCTGTATACGACAGAGGTTATTTCCTGTACGATTGTTTTGAATTAACGCTCCAACTAAAAGGAAAATGTCCACAGAATCTCTCATTCTATTTAAAACGAGACAAAAGTCACATACAAGGTGTATTTCATATTCTAATATTTTAGTGTTATTATATTAAAGGTTGGTCTGGTCTTTTAGCATCGAGCGCAGAAAAATCTAGAGAGAAAGGCGGTAATACAAAATGCCTGTCTATCAGTATGAGTGTGAAAAATGCGGACACAAGTTTGAAGTTCAGAGGAAAATAGGAGAGGGCGATAAAGAGTTGAAATGCCCTAAATGTGGAGCTGAGCATCCGCAAAGGGACTACTCCGGATTCAACACATGTTCACCGAGCGCATCGTGGGCTTCTCGAGGTGGCGGCTGAGGCCCGAGGATGTGGTAAGGCAGTTTGCCTTTCTCAAACATCTTAAATATATCAATATATCCAATCTTGAGATAACTCTATAGGGGCGGGTTTGAAACCCGCCCCTGTTCTTCATTTTCCGACTGCTACCCTTGCCTCGAATATTTGACTCTGTCACATTGGGGACTTAAAATTAAACATATTATGAATAAAAAGGCTTTGAGATGAGCACCAAGGGCTATATCGAAATAGACCAGGAGCTTTGTAAGGGATGCGAGATTTGCATCCACTTTTGCCCCAAGCACGCCATCTCTCAATCCAATAAAGTCAATGCCAGCGGCTATCCGCCAGCTTCCTTCGATACCAGCGGCGAATGCACTGGCTGCGCTATCTGTGCTGTAGTATGTCCCGAAGTGGCTATAGAGGTTTACCGTGGCTAAAGTCCTTATGACAGGCAACGCTGCAATAGGAGAGGCAGCCATCAGGGCTGGCTGCCAGTGCTATTTCGGCTATCCGATAACTCCTCAGAACGAACTTACCGAATATATGGCTACCCACTTGAGCCGAAGGAAAGGCTGTTCCTTTATTCAGGCGGAGAGTGAGATTTCCGCCATCAATATGGTTTACGGAGCCAGCGTGGCCGGAGCCAGGGCGATGACCTCCTCCTCCAGCCCCGGGATCAGCCTGAAACAGGAAGGAATCTCTTATCTGGCAGCCTGCGAACTCCCTGCGGTGATTGTCAATATGTCCCGGGGCGGGCCTGGTTTGGGAAGTATCTCCGCCGCTCAGTCAGATTACTTCCAGGCCACACGCGGCGGAGGCCACGGCGACTACCGCACTATAGTGCTGGCACCGTCATCGGTGCAGGAGTTGGCGGATTTCACACACAGCGCCTTCGACCTCGCCGACAAGTATCTCATTCCCGTGATTATCCTCGGAGACGGTATGCTGGGGCAGATGATGGAGCCGGTGGAGTTCAAACACGAGGCCCCTGAGGAATTGCCAATCAGAAGCCGCGCATTAAGAGGAGCCAAGGGGCGGCCCAGCAGGATTATCAAAACTTTTACCTCTAAGCCAGCCGAGCTCGAAGAAATCAACTGGAGCCTGTTCAGAAGATACCAACTGATTAAGAAACGGGAGACCACTTACGATACTTTTATGACTGAAGATGCTAGACTGATAGTTGTAGCCTTTGGGATAGCAGCCCGTATCGCTAAGGGGGCGATCAAAACCGCACGGGCGAATGGTATGAAGGTGGGAATGTTAAGGCCGATCACTCTATGGCCGTTCCCTACCGAGGAAGTTCGAGAGCTAGCTAAAAATACCAAGCATTTCCTCGTCTTTGAGATGAATATGGGCCAGATGGTAGAGGATGTGCAACTGGCATTGGAAGGCAAGGGCGAGGTATCCTTCTACGGCAGGCCGGGAGGCGTAATCCCCACGCCCAGCGAGGTCAATAAAGTGATTTCGCGCCTTTATTATCAGAAAGGTTTGAAATAATGGAGAAGGTTTACACACGACCCAGGTCGTTGAAAAAAGTCACCTTCCATTACTGTCCAGGGTGCGGGCATTCCATAGTCCACAGGATTATGTGCGAGGTTATCGACGAGATGAACCTTCAGGAGAGAGCTATCGGCATTCCCCCGCCCGGGTGCTCGGTCTTCGCCTACCATTATTTCGATGTGGACATGGCGGAATCAGCGCATGGCAGGGGAGCTGCCGTAGCTACCGGCATAAAAAGGGCATACCCCGAGGCAATAGTATTCACTTATCAGGGCGATGGCGACCTCGCTGCAATAGGCACGGGCGAGACCATACATGCCGCCAATAGAGGGGAAAAGGTAACCGCTATCTTCATCAATAATGCAGTCTACGGCATGACCGGCGGCCAGATGGCTCCGACCACGCTCCTGGAGCAAAAGACCACCACGACTCCTTACGGACGCGATATAAATCTTGAAGGATACCCCATCAAGATAAGCGAGATGCTAGCCTTGACTAAAGGTGCGGTATATATTGAGCGCACAGCCGTGAACTCCCCGGCCAATATCAGAAAGACCAAGAAGGCTATACACAAGGCATTTCAAACACAAATAGACAATCTGGGTTTCTCTCTGGTAGAGATACTCTCTCCCTGCCCCACCAACTGGAGGATGACACCACTGGAAGCATGGCAGTGGATAGACAAAGTGATGACAAAAGAATACCCATTGGGAGTAATCAAGGATATAACCGGGAAGTAAGATGCTGATTAAGACGGTATTCGCAGGGTTCGGTGGCCAGGGTGTTCTCTCCATGGGCCTCAATCTGGCGCAGGCAGCGATGACGGAGGGGAAAAACGTAACCTATTTGCCATCTTATGGCGCTGAGGTACGCGGCGGAACCGCCAACTGCACGGTCGCTATATCCGACGAGGAGATTGCCTCCCCTGTCGCTTCGGCGCCTGAGTTCGTTGTAGCCATGAACAAGCCCTCCGTGATGAGATTCCAGAACCAGATACAATCTGGAGGCGTGCTCATCATCAATTCCACCCTTGTAGATGCCGAAATTTCCCGAGGCGATGTTGACGTTGTCAAAGTTCCGGCAGGTGAAATCGCCGATAAGATGGGCAGCCCCAAATCCGCCAACATGGTGATGCTGGGCACCTTCATAAAGAAAAGCAACCTGGTTTCTATCTCCACCGTAGTCGAAGAGCTGAAGAACACCCTGAAGAAGAAGGAAAAACTAATCGCCATCAATGAAAAAGCATTGATGGCAGGATACAACCTTGTGAACGGGTAGGGGCAGACCCATGTGTCTGCCCATTTCAGAGCCGAGGGCGAACACACGGGTTCGCCCCTACGGATTCTACGAGAAGGGGCTAAGAGGTGGTCAATGAGCGTAAAACAGCTTTCGGTGAGTCTTGATAACGCACCGGGAAAGTTCCTGGCTGTCAGCGAATTCCTGGGGGCTGAAGGGATAAATATCAGGGCTATCTCGGTAGCCGACACATCAGATATCAGCACCGTGCGATTTGTAGTAGACGACCTTGAGAAATGCCTTAACGTCTTGAGAAGTCGCGGCTACTCTGTGAAAGAGACCGAGGTTATAGCAGTGGAGGTCCCCGACCACCCCGGCGGCCTTCAGGCTATACTTAAGCCCCTGAAGGCTGCCAATATCAACGTTCTCTATCTCTATCCATACCTGGGCCGAGGGGAAAGCGGTCAGCCCATAGTTATAGTGGGCGTCGATAAAACCGAAGAGGCGGTCAAGGTCCTGAAGAAGAACTGGGTACACACCTTCGACAAAGAGATTTACACACTTTAGCTCGTCGGTTCTGAAATATCGATAGCCTTATGTAAAGTAGTTTATTATTCCCCGGCAGCTTCAATAATTCTAACTTTCAATCATTTAGTTATGATTTTATACTTCCAGATAAGTCCAGCCAATCGGGTGACTTAGGTTCGCACCTCTTCTTAGCTAGAGTCGCAATATAAGCAAGTGTTTTGCCTTCATGTTTAATGTCTATTTCAGACTCTTGAAAATTGACATATCCCCCGAATTTCTGTGATGTTACTTCGTAAGCTGGCTGGTTTAACAGCCTGAAAGATGCCAAGGACATTATCGAAAGATGGAGGATAGACTATAATGAGGACAGATCTCATACTTCGCTCGGAGGTCTCTCCCCCTTGGAGTATGCTAGGGACAACGGGAAGACTCTAACTGCAGTTGGCCTATAAAATGGGGGAAGGGCATGAGCCTCTAAGGACGATGGCGTGTTAACCATTAATACTTCATCAGCTACCGGTTTTTTCCCAAGAGACCTACGGCGCTGGGATACAGCTGCCTTGAGCGAGCAGTTGGAGTTCCCGGACTTACAGACTTCAACCAAGCACTCTTTATCAGACAATGTCCCTCCAATTAGCAGGACGTCTTAAAGGTACTCTATAAATGAGCTATTGGAACTCAATTACGATGGCTATTGCCGTTGCGATCTCATCGAGAACAGATGCCTGTATCACACCTAGTTTGGTTACGAAACGCTCATAGCTCACGCATCGGAGTTGGAGGGCATCGGCAGCTGAATCATGGTCCAGACCATTATTCGCGTCAGCTACGATCCTGACCATCCACTGAGCGCTTGAAAATCTTTCTTGCCAGGTAGTCAGGGGTACGACAAGTTTAGTTTTAAGGGGATTGAATGAATCTGTGCTTATTACAATTGCTGGACGAAGTTTTTTTATCTCGTCGCCTTTAACCGGATTAAATTCCACGCGCCAAACCTCGCCACGCAAAGGAAGTACCATGGATGCTTGCGGAATACCTTTAATAGTCATTTATTTTATCCTCTGTGGTTAGGAATTCCGCTTCTTTTTCATAATATCCCGCTAACAGTTGCGCCTGTTCAATAAGTTTTTTCCTACGTTGCTCTATCGGAAGTTCTAAGAAAGCACGACGTTGCACAATGTTTTGAGGTTGCTGGACACCAATACTCGCACCTAACATACGCTCAGCTTCTTCTTGGTTAATCGCGCCTTCTCCAACTAAACGCGAGAGATTCCTCTTAAGCCATTGGGGGGTTTCTCTTTCTAACTCATCAGGTTCCTGTTTTTTCCAGCCCTGCTTACTTATGTACACACACCATCGCCTGTAATAGGTATCGTTAATAATGCCGAGATCTCGCATTCGACGCAGTAAGGCTTGAAGGCTTATCCCGAATTGTCTCTTTAAAATTAATAGTTCTGAGATGTGAACGTATGAACGCCTGGCTCCCACTTCTTTTATCAACCGCTCTCCAGGAACTAAAAACGCAGACCCAAACCTGAAAGCTGCTTGTTCCTCATCAATGTTTGAAGGGATTTTCAAGACTGAATGCCCGAGTTCGTGAGTCAGGTTAAGTCGTTGCCTTTCCCCAGAAACTCCTTGCCGAGTAACGAGAGCGCCAGCTAATATATTCCCCGAAGTATCACGACCCAGCGCTGAAATGCCATCGAACTTTTCGTCTGCTTCAATTGAGAGTATACAAAGTTGATGCTCCTCGAAAGTTCCTACTACGTTACTTATGGGACTTGCTCCAAGCTCCCAGAGCATTCTAATTTCATTGGCATGTTTCTCAGTATCTTCTAATGAAGAAATCACAAGTTGATTCCAAGGCAAAAAGTCCGGTTTGCCTTGTCCAATAAGAGTTTGTACTCTCACTCTATCTTCAAGACATTGGGTAACAACACTTTTTACCCTAGCTTTCTCTCTCTCCGGTAAAGATGTGGCTTTACGATAGGCAATAAATTCTACAAAAATGTGAGAAGGTGAAAGAAGATAATTCGCTTTTACACCAAGGGCAGCACTTAACTTGGTCAACACAATCGGTGATGGTTGCGCTTGATTTTGTTCATATTTAGACAGAGCTTGTTTAGTAACAATCCCCCCCATTTTCTCAGCTAAAGCGTCCAAGGTCAGATTCTGGGCTAATCTAAGTTGTATTAATCGCTCACCGATCATTGGCATTCTCCAGTCGTCTCAGTTGACAATTATACATATTTATAGCGACTTTGTCAACTACTCACTGAACAGACTCTATCCATATACAAATAATCTTTAGCAGAACCTCCGACAACACAATTAATTGTTAAACAGTAACTAATAGATGTATAATGCAAACCTAACAGTTGACATATGGTAATTAATAAGATAAAATCAATGCGTGGATAGTATTCGTATACCAGTAAATCTATACAGCGTTTCTCAAGCCCTAACATTCTTGGAAGGACTCGGGCTAAAACTGTCCGATACGTGGTTACGAAAACGAATGAAAGATGAAAAGTTAGAGATTTACAGAGTCGGAAAGACGGAATTTGTAACCGAAACAGATCTTTATAGGCTCTCTTTGTTACCAAGAGCGAAGCCCGGGCCAAAAAAGAAAGCTCAAAAATAATTTGTTGGTGGTCGGAAACTTGAACGGTAAGAAGCCTTTAGTGTATTTCATCGGTTTATCAGCCAAACCGAACTGTGACCATCTCTCTCCACAAACTAACACTGGAAATATAGTTGAGCAAATTATTCATGGCCTTCCTTACGTAACAAGCGTTAAAACAAATCTTGTAAAGACCCCACCCCTTGACCAAAGAGGCAACCTTCGTTACCCTAACTTCAGTGAAATGGAACAAGGCTGGAAGGAATTACAAAATGAAATGGATCAGATGTTTCCTAACCTTTTAGTAACTCTAGGACAGCAAGTTTCCTTTTTCTTAAGATCACGGATGGGGATTCAACCCGTAAAGCCAATACTGCCGGCTGATTTCTCGTCTAAAACATATTTGTCACAATCCGAACATCATCTACTTTCTGTTCATCATCCATCTTTTGTTTTTGTTTATAGAAGGAGATACATTGACAACTACGTTAACAATGTTGTTCAGTCAGTCTCTTCTCTAATCCTTGAATGAGAGTATTTCTATATGCAAGCGGCAATAGGGATTTTACAACCTTTATGCTGCCTTGCGTAGGTTGTGTTTAATAAATCCAGATAGACCGTCCTTCCCTAATGTATAAGCACCTGATAATTGAAGCTGACCATCCCCCCGAAAACCAGGCCAGTTGCTCTTAGAGTTCCCGTATAATAAAAGATGTATTGAGGAGGGACTCTATGAAGGCAAAAAGACATACGGAGGAACAGATCATCGCCGTGCTGAAAGAGGGAGAGGCGGGAGCCTGAGCCCCGCTTCTATTTGTTTCCCGCCTCTCTAACCGCCACCCCCATAGCCCCCGGGCCAGCGTGAGTGCCAAGCACAGGGCCAACCCTTGTTAAATAGAGGGGCACATCGTGAAAAACTGACTTTATACGCCCGGCAAGCGCCTCAGCCTCTTCACCAGTGGTTGTATACGACACCGCTATTTCGCTAACACGGGGGAAGCCTTCCACAAAATCATAGAGACGATTGATAGCCTTGGCCCTGGTGCGCGCCACGCCAGCAAGCATAAGCTTACCATCACGAATGGTGAGAAAAGGCTTAACTCTCAACACTGACCCCAGCAAGCCATAGCCCTTGCCAACACGCCCTCCCCTGACCACATATTTGAGGGTATCGAGAACCAATAAAAGATGCATCCGGGGGATAGATTGCCGCACCATCTCAGCCACTTTTTCCAGACTCGCTCCAGTTTTAGCCTCTTTAGCAGCAGCAATAGCCAGTATCCCATAGCTCATCGCCACCGACTGGGAGTCTATCACCTCAATGTGGCACTTCTTATTAACAAGCTCTTTGCCCAACAACGCTGAGTTGTAAACGCCACTTTCTCTAGATGTGAGATGTATCGAGATTATTTCATCCGTCTCATCGGCAAGCTTATTATAGACATCAGCGAAGTCTTGCGGGGAAGGCACTGAAGTCGTGGGGAAAACTGAATCATGATCTAGCCTGGCGTAGACCTCATCCTCGCTTATATCCAACCTGTCACGGTAAGATTTGCCTCCAAACACTACATACGCAGGCACCACTGTAATGTCCCACTCTTTCGCCAACTGTGCCGGAATATCGGATGTGCTGTCGACCACAACCTTTACCGTCATACAACTCCTTCAAACCTATTTTACAATACTCGCTTAGCCTGGCAACCTGCGCACTTGCTCCCCGTCCACTGGCCTAAGCGCAGAGTTAAAACTATAATCATAAGATCACAGTCAATCAGCCTCGCTTTTGAAGAAGCTGGTAGCAAGAGGCGGCAAGGTCATGTTCAGGGAGTATGGGCGGCCATGAAATGAAATAGGTTCAGCTTCGATGCCACCCAGATTACCCTGGCCGCTGCCTCCATAGTCCTTGGCGTCACCGTTCAGAAGCTCTTTCCAGAAACCGCTGCGCGGGACGCCCACCCTGTAGTTGAACCTGGTCATAGGTGTAAAATTGCAGACAACAAGCACAATATTGTCCGCCGCACGACCTTTACGCAAGAAGCTGATGATATTCTGATCTGAGTCGTTGCAATCTACCCACTCGAATCCAGCCGGGCTGAAGTCAAGCTCATTGAGCGACGGCTCGCTTTTGTAGAGGTGATTCAGGTCCTCAACCCATTTCTGAAGGCCGATATGCGGGGCATAATCAAGGAGATGCCACTCCAAGCTCTGGTCGTGGTTCCATTCCTGCCACTGGCCAAACTCTCCACCCATGAAAAGTAATTTCTTCCCCGGCTGGCTATACATATATCCCAGGAGCAGCCTCAGGTTAGCGAACTTCTGCCAGAGGTCACCCGGCATCTTGCTCAGGAGCGCTCCTTTGCCATGTACCACCTCATCATGAGAAAGAGGAAGAACAAAGTTCTCGGTGAAGGCATAGATCATGCGAAAGGTCAACTGGTTGTGATGGTATTTCCTGTAGATTGGGTCTCTGGTAATGTACACCAAAGTATCATGCATCCAGCCCATGTCCCATTTAGCGCCGAATCCCAGGCCACCCACATATGTCGGTCTGGATACCATGGGCCAGGCAGTGGACTCCTCGGCGAATGTCTGAATATCCGGATGTTTTTTATAGACCTCCTCGTTGAAGCGGCGCAAAAAGTCGATGGCATCAAGGTTCTCTTTGCCCCCGTATTTATTGGGTATCCAGTTACCATCCTTACGAGAATAGTCCAGATAGAGCATGGAGGCAACTGCATCCAAACGCAGGCCATCTGCATGATATTTATCCAGCCAGAATAGTGCACTGCTGATAAGAAAGCTTCGCACTTCGTTCCGCCCGTAGTTGAAGATAAAGCTGTTCCAGTCGGGATGAAGCCCTTTATGGGGGTCAGCGTGCTCGTAGAGATGAGTTCCATCGAAAAAGCCCAACCCGTGTTCATCGGTGGGAAAGTGCGACGGCACCCAATCCAGGATGACCCCGATGCCGTGCTGGTGCAGGGTATCAACCAAATACATAAAGTCCTGAGGAGTGCCATAGCGACTCGTGGGAGCGAAATAGCCGGTTGCCTGGTAGCCCCAGGAGGCATAAAAAGGATGCTCCATAATGGGGAGGAGCTCGACATGGGTAAAGCCCATATGCTGGACATACTCAACCAGCCTCACCGCCAGTTCCTTGTATGTCAGAGGGCGGTTCCCCTCCTCGGGCACACGCCGCCAGGAACCCAGATGCACCTCGTAGATAGAAATGGCGCTATCCAATGAGTTGCGGCTGCGGCGTTTCTCCATCCATTCCCCATCACCCCAGGTGTAGTCCAGATTCCAAACAATGGAGGCCGTCTTGGGAGACACCTCGTTATAAAACGCAAACGGATCCGTTTTATCTGCTCGATAGCCACTGTACCTGGAACAGACATAGTACTTGTAAAGTATTCCCTTCCCCAAGCCGGAGATGAAGCATTCCCAGATTCCCGACTGGCCTCTGGAACGCATGGGGTGGCTCGCCCTGTTCCAGCCATTGAAGTCCCCCGTGATATACACCTGCTCGGCATCAGGAGCCCATACGGCGAAATAAGTACCCTCTACACCATCTTTACTGAGATAATGTGCCCCCAGCTTGTCATAGAGGCAGAAGTGATTCCCCTCGTTAAATAGGTAGAGGTCATCCTCGGTCAATAGAGTCATATCATAGGACACCTGATAACTCCCGTCCTTCAACAAAGGAGTCGGCGTCAGCTCGCTATTGTCTCTTCTCTCCATCACTGCAAACCTCTCACCTCGGCTGCGTATATCCTATATTTTTATCTACCTCATTCTCGCCAAGTATAAGACGCTTCGGGTTCAAGGTCAAGGGCTATTACTCCAGATGCTAGGGGGAATTGACCAGGTAGCCTGTTAATCAATGCAAAGGAAATGGTAATATCTAGAGACTTAGTCTGTAATTGGCTTGCAGCAGACGCAGTCAGAGTCGTTTATGCATTTTGATATGCCTGATGTTAGCTTCCCAGAACGGTGAGCCTGATTCCTGAAAGCCACATGACTTATAGAACTCGACTGCCCCTTCTTGCGCATGGATGACTAATTGCTGCACTTGTTTGTCCCTTAGTTCTTCATCGAGGAAGGCAATGAGCCCTCTTCCTATCCCCTTATGTCGAAAAGCTTTGGTAACAGCCATTCTTTCCAATTTTGCTTCATTGTTCCCTAGAAATCGAACTCTGGCAGTGCCGATAATTTGCGCTCCGTCCTCGACCACGACATGCAGTGCATCGCGGTCACTGTTATCGAACACCAGGTCTTCTGAAATACCTTGCTCACGAACGAAAACCTGCCTCCTTACATCAAAGGCCTCTCTTAAGTCTGCGTCGCTTGCCATCAATTTGTATGTGAGTTTGCTCATATCGGTGTAAATAAATATCACTTGCATTGGCGCTGATTGAGAATAACAGAATCATCCCTGAATTGCTCGCCGGCAGCCCGCTCGAAGGCGTTCACCAGGTCGGCAATCGTAAGTCTCTTCTTGTCTTCTTCACCAACGTCTATTACAAGCCGACCTCTGTGCATCATAACCAGCCTGTTTCCGTACCGTAAGGCAATATCCATATTATGGGTAACCATAATTGTGGTCATTTTTTCACGGCGCACGATGAAATCACTTAGTTGAAGCACGGTTTCAGCAGTCTTCGGGTCCAGAGTAGCTATATGTTCGTCGAGTAGCAGTATACTGGGCTTGCTCAGAGTAGCCATTACCAGGGCCAGAGCCTGTCTTTGGTCATGGCATTAGCCTTGACCTCAACACGTCCAAGGGCCAGGAAATAGCTAAGAAGCTGGTTTCTTGGGCGGACATTGTCACGGATAGCATGTCTCCGGGAGCCATGGCTAAGTGTAGTTTAGTTCCTGGGGTCTCTGACGATGAGATTGCTGATCTGCTCATTGAAGGAGTGGTCAACACGGAAACCGATATGCCCGAGGTACTGGGCGCTAAATAATAAGGCTAATCACATTTGAACTGCTACTTGAAAACGGTTGGGGAGGTTTTTATAAATATCTAAACCGGAAGCCGGCGGTATAAGAAGGACTGCACTAATGAATAATTACACTATAAGTTAAAACCAGAGACTGGTATCCAATACTACGCGCAAGCCCGAAATTTTTACAGCACTCCGGTGATATCCATACGGGAATAACTTTTCAAGGTCTCCCAAATCGATGTTATTTGATTCACAGCATTCGAATACCGTGGGCACGATACCACTCTTTTGATAATTATCACGAAGGAAATAAATTATCTTCCAGTGTTTATCTGTCAGACCCCCGGGTATTTTCATTTCCAGCGCCTTGTTAATCGCAAATTCCTCGTCCCATTCGGAGGGATCGATGAGAAATCCTTCCGCGTCGATTCGATAGCTTTTTTCTCTTTGGTTAATTTCAGATTTCTCGATTGGACGTACAGGGCCCGGTTCTCTATAATAATTTACAATATGATCCCCGTGGTTTAATCCTGCAATTAAGCAGGCGCCTCTGTGGTATCCTGTCGGGAACAGTTCCTTAAGTTCCAGCCATGTTAGTTCATTCGCTCTGCAAGTTTCATACACTGTAGGGCACTTTCCGTTTTGATAAAATGAATCTCGGATAAAATGAATTATGGCCCAGTGTTTTTCTGAGAGTTTTTCGGACATGCCGAGTTTTGATGCTATTAGGATAGCGAAGTTTTCATCCCACTGATTATCGTCAACTAAAAAACCTTCGTCATCTATGTTATAGTTCTTATCTTTATAAGTAATGGTCTTCATTTTTCATTCCCTGCCCTCGCTAGAAACATGACACGCTTTTAATGCTATGGTTCTCTAAATCTTTTATATTCGCCAGTCATTATTGTACTGGTCTGGTTATCTGTAACCTGACCAATAAATAGATTTATTTTTAATATCCTCAAATATATATTTTCAATTATTTTATAAGATTTGATTAGGGCAATAATGCTTGTTTCTGGCGAATCAGTTAGGCAATTTAATCTAACACCATTTGAGTATTTTTACCTACCTGGAACAAGCATTAATACTGTGCAAGAGTTAATAGCTCTACCTGTAATATAATAAGAATATCCAGTACAAAGTTTGTAATTATTCAAATCAGGAAGTCATACCAAGGAGACTAACAATGCCACAATCACCAGTCGAAGAGTATCCAGTGATTTGGTTACAGGGCGCTACCTGCACAGGGTGTTCGGTATCGGTTCTCAATTCAGTCAGCCCTACGATCAAGAATGTGCTGGTTGACGAGGTAATCCCCGGCAAGCACGTTAATCTCAGATTTCAGGCTACGGTGATGGCAGGGGCAGGAGAACTTGTAATCAAAGCATTGGAAGAGACCTGGAAAGCAAAAAAAGGAAACTATGTGCTGGTAGTCGAGGGCGCGATCCCCATGAAAGCAGGCGGCGCTTACGGCTCGATCGGCGAAAATAAGGACGGCAAGCCAGTATCTATAGCCACTAGAGTTGAAACCCTCGGGCGTGACGCGCTTGCAGTAATCGCTCTCGGCACGTGCGCTTCCTGGGGCGGTATCCCGGCTGCCAAACCTAATCCTTCGCAATGCGTCAATGTGATGCAAATTTTTCAATCTGAGGGCATAACTACCCCCCTGATCAATGTACCCGGTTGTCCACCCCATCCCGACTGGTTTGTTGGAACAGTGGCGAGCTTGTTGCTCAACGGCTTACCGAAGAACGGTGAATTGGACGAAATTCATCGTCCCCGATTATTCTACGGGCAATTAATTCATGAAAACTGCCCTCGACGTGCCTATTATGATGAGAAGAAATTCGCTAAAAAGCTAAGTGAACCTGGCTGTCTCTATGAACTGGGCTGCAAAGGGCCAGTTACCCACGCAGATTGCGCCACGAGAATGTGGAATAACAAGATTAACTGGTGCGTCGGTTGCGGGGGACTGTGTATCGGCTGCGCTGCTCCTGGTTTCCCGGACCTTGTTTCCCCGTTATATGAAAAGACACCAGACATCACGTTACCGAATATAGGTCAAAGGGTGGTTCAGTAAAATGGGCAAAATAATAATCGATCCAATCACGCGTATTGAAGGCCATCTGAAGGTCGAAGCTATTGTCGAGAAAGGCGTAGTAAAAGATGCTAAAAGTTCAGGCACTCTTTTCCGGGGGTTCGAGATAATCCTTAAAGGGCGTGACCCCCGTGATGCACAACGTATTACCCAGCGTATTTGCGGCGTCTGCCCAACCAGTCATTCTATTGCTTCAACTCTCTGTCTGGATAGTGCATTTGGCCTCGGGGGCTCGATCCCCGACAATGGAAGGCTCCTCCGCAACCTTATTTTGGGGTCGGCTCATATCGCCGACCACATCCTCCATTTCTATCACCTTGCAGCTCTGGACTATGTAGATATTACAAAGGTTGCTAATTACGAAGGCGCTGATTCTACACTCAATTCGGTAAAGGAGTTCATCCAGCGTGGCGAACCCGGGCCATTCGTGCCTAGATATGAAGGAGATTACCGCTTTCCAGATGCAGTTGACCGGCAATTGGTGGGGCATTATATCGAGGCTTTAAGAATGAGGCGTAAGGCTCAGGAGATGTGTTCCATATTTGGGGGCAAGATGCCACATAATATGGCTGTAGTTCCCGGAGGGGTGACAGAGGTACCTACTATAGATAAAATCGCGTCTTTTCTTTGGAGGCTCAATGAGCTAAGAACCTTTATCGACCAGGTATATTTACCGGATGTATTAGCAGCGGCAGAAGTATATAGCGACTACTTTGAGATAGGCATCGGGTGTCGCAGACTCCTGTCATACGGAAGCTATGAGTTGGATGGTAAAGAACCCGATCTTACGAAGAGAAAGAGGTTATTCAAACAAGGTACTGTGGATTCCAATTTGAGCCTGCGACAGATTGATATAAGCGTAATCGCCGAGGATGTAAAATACTCTTGGTACAATGACTCCACTACAGGCAGAAAACCAACTCAGGGGGAAACTATCCCTCAAGAGGACAAGGCTGGCGCCTATTCGTGGGTAAAATCACCACGCTACAATGGACACGTGTATGAGGTAGGGCCACTTGCCCGTATAATGGCCACTTATCTCAATGGCGATGAGAAGGTGAAATCGATTGTAGACCCGGCCCTGGCTAAATTTAAGGCCAGCCCGAAAGTGATGTTCTCGACTCTGGGACGCCACCTGGCGCGAGCTGTGAGTTGCAAGGTGATTGCTGATACTATGCCGACCTGGCTGCTCGAGCTAAAGCCTGGGGAGCCTGTATATCAAGAATATGAGATCCCGGATGAATCCTCTGGTATGGGTTTAGTTGACGCAGCAAGGGGCGCTTTGGGGCATTTCATTCAGATAAAGGATAAACGGATTGCAAATTACCAGTGTGTTGTACCCAGCACGTGGAATATGTCCCCCAGAGACGATAACGGACAGCCTGGACCTTTAGAGCAGGCGCTGATTGGCACCAGGATCAAAGATGAGGCCAATCCGGTTGAGATCGTGCGAATTGTCCGCTCCTTCGATCCCTGCCTTGCCTGCGCTGTACACCTTATCACTCCAAAAGGCGGGACCCTAAGTAAATTTAAAATCCTGTAATGCAGTAGCTATGAAGGTTCTATAGAGATGACGACTACCGTGATTCTCGGCGCTGGCAACGAGCTGATGAAAGATGAGGGGGTAGGAGTGCATGCTATTCGAATCTTGCATAATGAGTTGTGTGACTCTCGCCCTGATATTAAACTCATGGATGTAGGCACTTCATCTGATTTCGGGCACTTGATCGAAGGTGCGGATAAACTTGTGATTGTCGATGCTGTGGAAGGTGGCTGTGAACCCGGGACAATTTATCGTTTTACACCGCAGCAGATAGAATCTGAATCCAGACTGACTACATCTTTTCATCAGATAGGGATATTAGAGAACCTCAGGATGATGGAACTCATGGGGATGAAGATAGCGGAGACCGTGATTATAGGCATTGAGCCGGCTGAAGTTCAGTTAGGTTTGTCATTATCTCCAGAAATAAAATTACAGATGCCCAGAATTATCCAGTCAGTGCTGGACGAGATATATCATTAATAGTACCGCCAAAACAAGAACAAAGCGAGGGCGCTAAAATGTTGACGACTGAGCAAAAACCGATCGAGGAAATCCTAAAATACCTTGAAGGTGACAAAGACGTTTTCATTGTAGGTTGCCGGGGCTGTGCTGAAGGTTGTCACACCGGAGGCGAACAAGAGGTCTTGGATATAAAGCAGAAGTTAGGAGACGCAGGTAAAACTGTTACTGGCACATCTCTTATCGACTTCATGTGTAATGAGAACTTGGTCCGAATGACATTGCAAGCACAGGAAGACAAGATCGTAGATGCTGATTCGTTGATCGTTCTATGTTGTGGTATTGGGGTACAGGCAACCTCGGCAGTTGTCGACAAAATAGTTCACCCCGGTTGCAATACTGTTTCGATGGGGGGCCGACACGGCGAATGGCGAGACGGCGAGCGATGTCTGGAATGCGGCAATTGCATATTGGAATTTACCGGTGGAATTTGCCCTATTGCGAGGTGCGCTAAAAGCCTTCTTCATGGCCCCTGCGGTGGTTCAGAAGGAGGCAAGTGCGAGGTTCATCCCGATTTACCTTGCGCTTGGGATTTAATTATACAGCGACTCACCAAGTTAGGGAAGCTGGATATTTTAGAGGATATTGTACCACCCAAAAACTGGGGAGTGAGCCTTACGGGAGGGCCACCACGGCCTCGTTAGACATCGTATGGACGCCTACTCGCTAAAGGTGTAATATGGGCCAGAGTAACAGAATGATAGCGCAAGTTGGCAAACGAGAATTGGACAGCATTAAAAAGACTTTTAAAAAGTCCAATATGTTCGATGAGCTAACAGACGCTGAGTTGGAAGAAGTGGCGAAGCTTAGCAAAAAAAGGGTTTACCGGGCAGGAGATATTGTTTTCACTGAAGGAGAGACGGCTAAGGAACTCTACATTATTGAAGATGGTACAGTTGTGTTGGAGATGTCAATTCGACTGGGTCGAAGTTCGGGCAGACAGGGCTCGATCGATGTCTTATCCAAGGGGCAGGTCTTCGGCTGGTCAGCAATTGCCGAGCCAAATATTTTTACCATGTCAGCAAGGTGTCTTGAAAAAACAATAGTCATAGCTATAGACCGGGCACGTCTTCAGCTTCTGTTTGATGAGAACAGCAGCCTGGGATTTAAACTTATGAAGAAGATAGTTGGCGTGGTGTCTTCACGTTTGGCAAGGTCTAGAGATACATTAGCACATATTATGTCTATAGCTTTCCACGATCTAAAGTCCCCTCTGGCTGCAGTTCAAAGCTATCTCCAGGTGATACTCGACGGTTACACTGGGGATATCAGTGAAAAACAAAGAGGGATGCTAATAAGAAGCAGCGAGAGAATAAAAGAGCTGTTGAACCTGATAAATAATATTTTAGACATTTCTCGTATAGACACAGGCCAATTGCAGATGGAGAAAATATCCTTGCTTGAGATAATAGATAGTTCCGTAGAAACGGCCCGGCGCATAGCTAAGGAAAAGGGATTGAAAATTACGACAGAGATTCCTAAAGAGTTATCACTTATTGATGCGGCCCCGAACCGTATCCAGCAGTTGATGAATAACCTGTTGGGCAATGCAATTAAATTTACTCCTGAAGGGGGCACAATAAACCTGAAAGTATCTGAAAGAAGAGAAAACATCCTGATAGAGATTCAAGATACCGGTATCGGCATCAAAGCTGTAGACCTGCCCAGAATATTTGATGATTTCTATCGAGGTGCCGACGTCGATACACCAGGGGCCGGCCTGGGACTTTCAATAGCGAAGAAGATAGTCAGAGCTCACTGCGGTAAAATATGGGTAGAAAGTCCCTGCCCCGAAACGGGGGCCGGAAGTAAATTCAGTTTCACTCTACCTAAAAGTACAGCTACCCTCGGAGCGTGAAAAGGAAGGGGTATAATCCCATGAAAGCGGGAACTAATTTAGAGAAGATCCTGGAAAGCGGAAGATTTGCGGTGACCGCTGAGGTAGGCCCACCGAGAGGAGCCGTGGCGAGCGTTGTGCAAAGGAAGGGAGAACTTCTAAAGCCTTTTTGCGATGCATTGAATGTTACCGATAACCAAACAGCTATCGTAAGGATGTCAAGCAAAAGTGCCTGCATTCTATTAAAACAACTAGGGATCGATCCGGTAATGCAAATGGTCTGTCGTGACAGAAACAGGATCGCCATTCAAAGCGATATACTGGGAGCCGTGGCTCTTGGTATCGGCAATATCCTGTGTTTGAGTGGTGACTACCCAAGCTTTGGCGATCATCCTACAGCCAAAGCAGTTTTTGATCTGGACTCAGTTCAGCTAATTCGATTGGTACGACAAATGCGGGACGAGCATAAATTCCTGTCAGGAGAAAAGATCTCGGGAGATCTCCCAGTTTTCATCGGCGCTGTAGAGAACCCGTTTGCAGACCCATTCGAGTACAGGGTACGGAGACTGGCTAGAAAGGTAAAGGCTGGTGCTGATTTCATCCAGACACAAGCTGTTTTCAATGTAACCAAGTTTGCCAAATGGATGGAAATGGTTACAGAACGAGGACTTGATAAAGAAATCCACATACTTGCTGGCGTTATACCAGTGAGGTCAGTAGGTATGGCCCGTCATATGCGGGACAATGTACCTGGCGTGAATGTCCCAGATGAAATAGTTACAAGGATGGAGGACGCCAAGGATACTAAAAGCGAAGGATTAGCGATATGCCTTGAAATCATAGAACAAATCAAGGAAATACCGGGTATCCACGGAATACACATAATGGCTGTAGGCTGGGAGGATATTGTTCCCACGATTATTGAAAAAGCAGGGTTACTACCTCGACCATTGATTTAGGAGGCAGACATGCAAAGTCAGACTAAGATTTTAATAGTGGACGATGATCCTGACATCAGAGAAGCAGTAAGTACTATTTTGGAGGCCCATTCATATCAAGTGGTTACTGCTAATAATGGTGAGGAAGGCTTGAGAAAGCTAAAAGAGGAGAGACCTAACTTAATGATCCTGGACCTTTTAATGCCCAAGCTGGATGGATTTGGCGTATTGAAAGAAATACAGGACCCAAGGTGGTCAAAGTATAGCAAAATTCCCATTCTGATTTTAACCTCGATTAAAGAGGATGTCAGCCGACGCAGGTATGAACTGGAAACAGGATTGGATCTCAATATCGATGACTATGTTGAAAAGCCAATAAACCCAGGTATTTTAATTGAACGTGTAAAAAAGCTCTTGGAAAAGAGAACACATTCTTGAGTTCGATGCACTGTGTCAAAGGAGGTAAGGGATGGGTAAGCAAGCTACAGTACTCTTAGTAGATGATGATCCTGATTTCGTTGAAGCGACAAAAGTCGTCCTTGAGAGTAAATATCGGGTTATAGTTGCATACAACGGAGAAGATGGCCTGAAGAAGGTCGTCGATGCAAAGCCTGACTTAGTGATTTTGGACGTGGTAATGCCCGGAAGGAATGGTTTTGAAATTTGTAAAGAACTCAAAACAGCTCCCAAGTATCAGGCCTACTGCAAAATTCCAGTGATAATGCTTACCGTTTATCCAGATGATAGGGAGAAAGCTCGTCTAACTATGTTTGAAGGAATGATTATGGAGGCGGATGAATATCTACAGAAGCCCGTCGCGCCTACTGATTTGCTGAGACAAGTAGAAAGTTTATTGAAGTGAATATATTAGATGACAAGATGTGCACAAAATAAATCTTATCTATGTCGTATACCTAGTTATAGGAGTGAACTCCTAGCACTAGAATACCCGGAACTATATCACAATGTTTAAGATTTATTATGGGAATCCCCAAACGAGTGCTGCCTTGTATGAAATAGAGCTTGCAACTCTTTTTTACAGAAGACTGCCAATCTGCATGACGAACTATACCGGTGTCTGCGCTAGTTGTCCGCTCGAACTCGTTTCACCCTGCCCTGTTAGAGTTGATCCCATATATCGTTCTTACTTACTTCGTTTGCATTTAACTCAATCTAAGTATGAGATAGAGGAACAGCAACTAGTAAAAACGCTCAAAGCCATATTGAAGGAATTCGGCCCTTCTTTACACTGGCAGCATCTAGCCGTCCTCGCACTGCGTCAAGACCTTAGTCTATTTCCATCCGTAGTTTCAATAAAATCTTTAGTCTATTTCAATCCTGACATTTTTAATATAGATGACGGCGGAATAGTTACTTTGCGCTCATGATTTTTTGAATACTATATTGTACTCTTCTGACTTTCTTCTTCCTTTTCAACTTCGGTTGCTCCAATTATCTTCGCGAAGACATGTTTCTCATAAAAGCCCTCTGGGGCAAGCCCTCCTCCTGCTTCATATCTCTTCTCCAGCAACAGGACTTTTTGTCCCGCTTTGCTCAGGTAGGCTCCGATAGCCAGTCTGTTGGGCCCGCTACCTATGATGATTACATCGTATTGCCCCGACATTTTCGTCTTCTTTCCCAACAACTTACCTGCCTATTTGTTAGCCAATAGTGAACGCAGGTAATGAAGTGCGTATCACTTTGGCACCTTAAACGCTTCTCGCGCTTTGTTAACTGCCCACCGGGTCGTCTCAACCAGGGAATCAGGTTCTTCTTTACCCTTTTCCTCCCATGGCTTGCCCAACCCCATATCGCTGGCCATGATTTTGTAGCAATTGTAGGCGGCGTCTGCACTGGCGTTCGAGCCCACATGCCAGTAACCCCCGGTACAGTAGAGGTTCTGAATCGGGGTTCTGTGATTGGCCAGCTCAGGCGTGGGTCTATTAGCCCCACGCTGGGACAGGGACTGGTCGATTCCTGAGAAATTACCATGGGGCGCCAAATTCTTCATGCGCAGGTTGTCCCAGGGGCTATTAGTATCAACACCGACGATGTTATCCCAGTTCATGTTGGTAGCATAATTCCCCCAGACATGGATCAGGTCCTCGGCAAATTTTGTTTTGAGCTTCAACCACTCTCTCTCGCTCATGTCGGTGGCACGAGGTCCCTGCATCTCGCACTGAGCCACATGCTTCCCGGGCGGTGCATAAGCGGGGTCTGCCAGGCTGTGGCACCAGACAACCGGGTTGTACTCATGAAGGGGCGGGAGCATACCCATATTGGCGTAGTGGCACTCTCTAGCGATGTGTTCGAGGTCGGCACTCTCCGCCAGACCTAGCCACTCAGTCTTGTTTATATCGGGGTTGAACGCAGCAGCCTTATACTTAGGAGCCTCATTCAGGGCGAAGCTATACCACATCAGATTGCCTATGTTTGAGGTTGATAACTTGTCGACTCGTCCAGCTATCTTTTCTCCAACTATATCCCTGCCTATCAAATCGAAACATAGCTGTGCGGCGCTCAGGCCAGCGCTGACGACGACCTTTCTGGCACCGATAACAGTGCCATCTGTGAGACGGATGCCTTTAGCCACTCCGTCTTCGATAATGGCTTTGGCAACCTCGGCGTGGGTGAAGAACTTAACGCCGTTCTGCACCAGAATCTGGTGGCAAGCATGTGCAATCTGATGGGTTCCCCCTCTGGCATAACCTATGGTTGCCAAAGTCCCTATCATCCCCAGAGTCTCGGCTCCCTGTGAGGGGTCGTTAACACTGCGTGCTCCTGAGACAATAAATCGGCAAAGGCAGTATTGCAGCTCCCTACAATCAAAAAATTCCTGCGCGGCGCGTTTAGGGGTGGCTGCTAGAACTAGAGAGTCAGGGTCGACCCCTATTTCCAGAGCTTTGGGGTATACGGCTATTTGCCTTTCCAGGTACTCGGGCGCTGCTTGCCATTCGTGGGGATTGAAAATGTTGTCTATCTGCACCCTCTGTATTTCATCCCCTTGGGTCAGTCCCGCAAACTTGAGCCATCTTTCGGCATCTTTTTTGGAGAACTTGGCGATCTCTCTCGCCGTCCTCTCCCCGGTCGGGTCATCCTTTATGCTGTAGATAGCAAGGCAGGTGTCGTTGTTTCTGAAAGCTGCACCGTCACTTACCAGATACTGGTCATACTGACCACCGTAATCCCAGAAATCGGGGAAGTCACGATAAAGAGGTGCGTAGTACCAGGGGAGAATTATGTTGGCATGGGTGTTACCGCGAAATCCCGGTGCCGCTGTTTCCTCAGTGGCCAGCCCACCTCCTATCTCATGTCTTCTTTCAAATATGCCAACGCTCATACCAGCGTACTTGCTCAAGTACATAGCAAGCATCAAGGCTTTGTTTCCCCCACCGCATACTACTGCATCGAACGTCAAATCAGACATTGCAAGCTCCTTCTCATTTCTCAATACAGAGTACTGATTTTGAGTATGCAAACGCTTTAGCCATTTTTACGATTAACTCAGGGAATATATTAGTTCTCAGATAATCACACTTCCCGGTTTCAATCCCTGAGTATAGATTTCCTTTCCAAAAAATAATGGCGCACTAGTGGCGCTACCCTCAAACCGGAGCTCACCGCCTGGTGTGTACCAATGAAGGCTCCTCCACCGGCATCGTGTCCCACGAAGAAGAGACCTGGCAGCGGCGATTTGGGAGACGGCTTGTTCTTCCCACAGTAGCCTACGGTCACTGCCAAGCCCACAGCCTCGCCTCCCAGGCCAGGCAACACGCGATCCCTGCTCAGCTTCGATACCTGCGCTGGTCCCACATAACCTTCTCTAGACTCAATGTAGGGGACTGCTTCGGGGAACATTTCTTCAAATAGCTCATCTACCTTCTTCTGCACCGCCTTTATCTCTTTGGCATCAGGGTCAGGTGAACACCAGGCACCGATGAGCAGTAACTGCTTGCCCTTAGGAGCCATATCGGGGTCAAAGACGGCCGGACACACCCCATATACAGATAGAACCTCGGGTATCTTGCCTTTTTTCATCTCGGCAAGGCGCTCTACGTCGATATAACTGTCCTCAGATGTTCCCAGGAACATGCCATGCTTCATCACCGGCTTGCTGAAGATGTAGCGCTGGTTACAGAATCCGAGGCTGGGAACGATGTCCTTTACATAGCCAACGTAGCTCTTGTCAAAATGCTCCTCACCGACCAACTTCAAAACTGTTGGCTGAAGGCCTGCATTGCTCACGACGATGCGTGATTTGTAGACCCTGTCTTTGGTAGCAACGCCAGTGACGCGGCCCTGTTCAACAAGGATCTTCTCCACCCTCGTGTTGAGCTTGAGAGTGCCGCCATTAGCTTTGAACACATCTAGTATATCGTCGACCACTCGTGCATAGCCGCCTCTGGGAAAGCCTGTAGTACTGGAACCGAAGATCTGCATAATCCTCGATATCTCGGACATGGCAACAAGTTCATAGAGTCCGGTGGCCATGAGATTTGAGTGCACAGCAAAGAAACCGAACAGGGGCTTCGGTATTTCCCCTCTCTGAGCCACCCATTCCTTGACACTGACATCGTCGAGCGCGTCCAACTGCTCCGGGGTCAATAGGGCCGCTTCGGCCAGCACCCGCAGGGCGACCTCGCGCTCTTTGGGTTTCAAATTCCAGGAATTGAACATGTTTTCCGCGGGGTCTGTTTCCTGATGCCCTCCGGTAACAGAGGTTATCCACTTCCCGTTCGGGCGTCGATACATCAGCGCGTTGGTCTTCGGTATTACATCCAGTTTGGATTCGATGCCCAGCGCCTTGAATGCCTCCACGAAAGGCCCTATCTCGATGGGGATTCCGTAGGTGGGCCACATCTCGAATTTGAAACCATTTGCTGAGAAGCCCATCTGCTTCCCGCCGGGGCGGGTGTTCTTGTCAAGCACCAGTGTTTTGCAGCCCCACTTAGCTAACAGGGCACCGCAAACGACACCTCCCAGTCCTGCTCCGACCACAATCACATCATACTTCTCTGCCATCATTCACCCCCCTCAAAAATTTTCCGTGATGTACTTTGCACGTATAGTTTTTAGAACTGAGCGCGGTGAGTAAACCAGTAGTCGCGCACAATATTGAACAGGTTCATGCCGGATTCCACACACATGTGATTGCCGAAACCTGAGCTTCCGGCATCGGCGCCGACGTAGAAAAGACCTCCCACAGGGGCTTTGGGAGATGGTTTCAGGTTGCCGCACTGCCCTACTATCTGGCCGAGACCGATGCACTCTCCACCTGTGCCGGGAACTACCGAGTCCCTCGACAGGCGGGATATCTGTGCCGGCCCGTAGTACTCTTTCTCCTCAATGTACTTAAAGACATCGGGCCACAGCCTGGCAATCTCTGCCTCGACTTTGTCCAAGTAGTGCTTGATTTTCGTCCTGGGGTCGGCAGGGCATGTGATGCCCGTATAGACGAGTTGCTTGCCTGGGGGCGCCATACCCGGGTACAACGAATTCGTGGACATGAAGATATACATCTGCTTGGGCATCTCGCCGGTCTCGGCCCTTAGATGCTCTTCCAGGGAAGTTACGGTGTTGTCGGAACAATAAACGTACATGAAGCAATCCAGCACAGGCTTGCTCAAGAAATACCTCGCTCCGGCGAAACCGAGGCTGGGGACTAAGTCTCTTACATAGTTCACATAGCTTTTATCGAAATGCTCCTCGCCCACCAGCTTGAGCACTGTAGGCTGGATGCCGGCATTGGATACCACGATAGGCGCCTGGAAAGACCCCTTGTTAGTGATTACTCCTTTAACCCGGCCGTTCTCCACCGCAATGCGCTCGACTTTCGTTCGCATAAGGAGGTCGCCGCCGTATGACTGCATAACCCTGGCTATGGCCCCGTACAGTCTGCCGAAGCCGCCCGATGGGTAGAGGCCACCGCCCTGAGTGTTATTCTGCTGAAAGACTTTTATGAACTCCGAGGCGCACGCAATAGGTCCGGCGACTTCGAGAGTGCCCTCGCTTTGCAGGGTGGCGAGCATAGAATAGAGAGAGCGTGGTATTTGATAGCGATCGAGGAATTGCACGACACTGACTTCGTCCAGCAGGTTTTGGTCGTGGCGTGACATGCCCAGTATATCGGTAAAGAGCCGCATGACTTCCGGCATATCGGCATCAGTGACGCCAAGCATGTTGAATAAATCTTGCGGGTCTACCGGTTTCCCACCTCCGGGAAGCACTAAATTCTTTATCTCGCCGGAGGGCGTCTCATAGAACATGCGGCCCATAGGGTCGGGCGCTATCAGCTCTATTTCGTTCTCCAGTCCCAGTATCCTGAGCAACGAGTGGATTTCTGTGTTGCTGGACGGGCACGCTGCGATGGGCCAGTACTCATAACGGAATCCATTCTTGGCAACAGTCATCGCCTTGCCGCCGACCTGGGCATTTTTGTCTATTAGGAGGGTTTTAAGACCCCACTTGGCGAGCAGGGCTCCGCAAGTCACTCCGCCGGGGCCTGCTCCGATCACGATTACATCATAATTCTTTGCCAATTTCCTCCTCCTTCAATAGTAATACAGAAAATATTGTTGCTTATTTCTTCAATCCTCAATTTTGAATTCCCACTGGCAGCAGGTGTCATCTTTGCTCTTTCGTGGAGGTAGCTTTAGCCCTTTGCATTTCATTTTGGGATTAAAGTATTGGCAAATCGCAACGAAGGCCCGTTCCTCTACGCCGCCCGGCCCGCAAAGGCTGTTTATATCCTTGATATTCCCTTTTCTCTCAAAATAGAACAGGGAAGGACATCTAGTGAAGGTCATTATGGCATGGTTGTTGTTTTTGATTTCATAGTTGCATTCGTACAGTCCCTCTCGGGCGCCGTCCGGGGCAAACTGGCAGTACTTCAGCATGGTGACTACATCGTTCCCCTGAATATTCAGGGCCTGCGTTACCAGCGGGAGTGAGAACTTGCTTAACATCCTTTCATAAACATCTGCATCCAGTTTAAACGCATCTTCTGTACTCATTCTTTCCCGGTTCATGGTGTTCCACATCCCCATCAGTCCTACAAAGCTGAGCTGATAGCTTTTGATTAATCGGATGAGCGCCTCTTTGGAAAAGTCCTCGAACCTCAAATCTGTATTGTACTTACCGCTGTAATCTTTAAGCTCTTTCATAAACAGTCCTCCCTATGAAAAGTTAAATTGCACCGGGGCTGAATAATACCGAATGATAACGAGAGGGCTATATTTATAGCCTAATCTCGGCCTCAAGTGTTTCCAGGTGGAAAGGCGTGCTTCCAAAGCTCAATTCGAAAGCTTTGGCTCGGCGAAAATAGAAATGAAGGCCTTCGCTGAGCGTAAAGTCCATGTCTACTTCTTCTTTATCGGTCTGAACCAGGGGAGCGACCATTCATCGTTTATGGGCACGAAGACCACTTCAACAGGCATACCAAAATAAAGGTCTTCGGGTTTGCCTTCGGCCATATTGGATATGAAACGGACCCCCTTCTCTTCCATGTCTACGAGGACAACTTCGAAGGGGACTCTGTAAAGCGGGTGTACTTCTCTGGTGAAAACGACCCAGCTATATATCTTCCCTTTTCCGCTAGATTCCACCCATTCCAGGTCATAGCTGTGGCATTTGTGACACATAGGACGCGGCGGATGAAGAAACTCTTTGCAGTTTTTACATCTCTGGAAGACCAGCCTTTTCTGTTTGATAGCCTGCCAGAAACCATCTTCGAAGGATTCAGCGACCGGCTCATAAAAGTACTGCAAATATCTTTTATTCAATTCTAGAGCCATTTTCTACCTCCCTTGCCCTAAGATGAGAGCGCTTGTTGGGACACCGAGTCCGCCCGTGACCAGGACATGCTCCACCTTTTTGATTTGCGTTATGGCTGTGCCTCTGATCTGCCTCACACCCTCGGCAATCATGTTCATTCCGTGTATATAGGCCTCGGATAGCATGCCACCAGATGTATTGATGGGCAGCTCTCCAGTCGGCCGAATCCTGTCGCCTCCTTCACAGAAGGGGCCCCCTTCGCCAACTTTGACAAATCCCAACGCCTCCATCTGCATGGGCACCAGGGAGGTGAAGGCATCGTAGAACTGAACCACATCCATGTGTTTCGGTGTTAGCCCTGTTTGTTTCCAGAGCTCTTTTCCGGCCTCTTCCATTTCCGGGATCCCGATGTTTTCCCGGTAGTAGCTGGTCATACAGTACGAGTCCCACCCAGTGGCCTCGGTAGCGCCTACGATATATGCCGGTTTTTGCCTTAGATGTTTGGCCCTATCAGGAGTCGTTACTATCAGCGCAACTGACCCATCGTTTTCCAGACAGGTGTCATTCATACGAAACGGGTCGCACAGCATGGGCGACTTGTAGTAGTCCTCCATCGTCATAGGTCTGCCGTAAAAGATGGCCCTGGGATTTCGGACAGCGTTTTCTCTGCAGACGATAGCGACCCAACCCAGTTGGTCATTAGTGGCCCCTGTCTCGTGCATCCACCTCCGAGTGAACATTGCGACCCACGAGGTCGGACTGGCGAATCCAAAAGGCATGGTGTAGCTCCAGTGAGCGTCAATCGGTATCCTGGTCGGGCGGCCGTAGCGCACCGTCCCACTGGCTGGTTTCAAAGAGCGGAAGCACAGAACATAGTCAGCCATTCCGTTCGACACCGCCAATGCGGCATGCAGGACTGTGGCACAACAGGCGCCACCTCCCCACGGAGCCTCGACAAAGTACCGCAGATTGCGAATGGCCAGACAGCGGGCGACATCTGTCTCGGTAGTATACTCTGTGCAGTTCTGTCCGGCGGTACCAAACTTCACTGCTCCGTCGATCTGCTCAGGCTTGATTCCTGCGTCTTGGCACGCTGCCATTGACGCATCAACAGCCATATGGATCTCGCTGCGCCCGCTGACCCTCGAGAATTCGGTTGAACCTATACCCACTATGCAGGCCTTGTTTTTCATTGTCATTTTCTAACCCTCTCTAACCTTTTGTTGGCAGAGCCATAACGGCTGTTCCCACAACGTGGGGACCCATGCTATTGTCTCCAGATATGGTAAGTTCAATCAGATGGTCTTTCCCATCCTTATATTTCTTAGTAATTCTTGCGTTCATAGCCATCTTGTTGCCGGGGGTCGGGAAATTGGGTACCTGAAGGCCAATGTTCATCTTCCTCAATTCAGCCTCAGTCCCGGCCCACTGCTCCAGGTATGTAGCCATGAGTCCATTAGAGGTCAAAATGTTCATAAAGATATCCGGTGCTCCTTTTCCCTGCGCGAAGTCTCTACTATGATGCACCGGCATAAAGTCGTGCGAAGCCCATATGGCACCGGCGATTATAAGCGTCGTATCTATAGCTCGCGATTTTTCGGGCAGGTCCTGTCCAACCTTGACATCTTCCCAGTAAATATTCTTTAATTCCTTTGCTGTTTTCTTTGCCATGTTATCCTCCTCTTCCTGATTTAGCCCTCATACAGATGGCGCGTAGTTGCGGGCGGCTTATATTTGAGTATTCTGAACGTTTCCCTGCATACCTCTTCATTTTTCTGGTTTACAAACGTATACAAGATATCAACGTAGCGTCCAACTCCCTGACGTGTGAAACTGTCATATTTGGCCACGTAGCCAACTGTGATTTTGGTGCGGATGACGTCACCCGGTCTTATTGGCTTCAGGTATGTTTGCTCTTGTGCCGTAGCAACAACGCCAGTGTAGCCTTCTTCATCCAGGATGCCCGTTACCTGGTTATGCGGGTCCTCCATGAAAGGCGTCTTTTCTTCGACAAATCGCTGCAATGCGTAGTATAAGTCGTCCAACGACCATGTCTGCACCATTGCCGGAGGGGCTATGATTCCTTTATATTTGCTTTTTTGGGCAAATTCTTCATCTGCATACAGCGGATTGGGGTCCTGCATAACTTCGCACCAGTGTCTGATATCCGATTGAGTCACTATGTCATGCGGGTCGTGATATGGTGATAACTTCCCTATCAGGTGAGCCACCCTCGAATAATCCAGTGTTTTTTCAGGAGGACCTGAGAAGGGTTTTACCCTGTCGTTTTCTTTTCCCATGACAAATGCAACCTCCTTGGTAATTTGCCCATTACTGTTTCAGCGCCATTTTTTGCAGCGCAAGGATTGTGTAGCTCTGCTTGCTGACCGTCTCCCCTTTCTGATTGGAAAACGTGTAGTTCAGGACGACCTTGTATCCTATTCCCATCTTCGTCTTTTCCTCGGCTGATGACACACTGGCAACCTTGACCTTGTAGCTTAAGGTGTCACCGAGGCGTACTGGCTTAAGATACTGCTGGTCAAGGCTGATGCCAAGGGCTAGGCCATAACCCAAATCTTCCAGCAGTTTCAATACCTGCTGGTGAGGCTCAGTGGCCTCCACCCTCTTCGGCCATAGCGGGTCCATCGTCCAGGCTATTAGCATGGGCGCGGGAGCCTCTTTAGTGTTCCAGGAATCCTTTTTCCCCTCCATCAGTTCGCGCCAGTGCCTGATATCAGATGTGCTTACCACATCGAGAGCCTGCATGATACTTGATTCTTTACCGATAAAACCTTTCACCTGACTTGAGTTCATACTCTACCTCCTTTCTGCAATCTACATAGCTCTTGGCATGCCCAGGCCAGCTATCGCTATGATATTCCTTTGAATCTCCAGAGCGCCCCCACCGAAGATGAGCACAATATCCATTCTCAGCGCATGTTCCACCTTTCCTTTGAGTGGGGCCCACTTGGAACCCATCTGCAATTGCCCGAACTGGCCCATGATGTGCAGTAAAGAACTATTAAGCCGCTGATTCAACTCTACACCGTAGACCTTGATCATGGATGATTCCGCATACACGAGTGCGTCCCTGGTTATCAACCAGACCACATAGTAGTTGAGCATTTTGAGGACTTCCAATTCCATCATCAGCTCAGTGAACTTCTGCCTGACCCAGGGTCGTTCAATGATGGGTTTGCCATCACAATATGTCTCTTTCGCCCACTGAATAGTTTGCTCAAGATTCCGCCTCATCGGGGCTGAAGGGACAAGCGCTATGCGTTCGAAGCTCAGTTGCGTTGTCATGTATTTCCAGCCTTTGTTCTCCTCGCCAATAAGACAATCCTTAGGAACCCGAACATTGTCAAAGAAAACCTGGTTTGTTCTTTCCCCACCCATGGTCATAATGGGTTTAATGGAAATGCCAGGGGTATTCATGGGCAGCACGAAGACGGAAATTCCCCTATGTTTGGGGACTTCAGTATTGGTTCTGGCAGCCAGCCATATATAGTCGGCAAAGTCCGCATTAGTAATGAAGACTTTCTGACCATTGATAACATAGTCATTCCCATCCCTGACTGCAGAGGTCTTGAGAGAGGCCAGGTCGGTGCCGGCATCGGGCTCAGTGTATCCTATGCAGAATTCCAATTCACCTTTGAGAATCGGAGGCAGGTATTTCTCCTTCTGCTCATTGGTGCCAATTCGGATTATCGCCGGGCCCACCGTGTTCAATGCCAAAACAGGGAGAGGTATTTCTTCGTAGAAACATATCTCATAAAACAGGTGCTGCTCCAGGGGTGTACGCCCCTGCCCGCCATACTCCTTGGGCCAGCCCACCCCGAGCCATCCATCACGTCCCATCTGGCGGATCAATCTTGTGTAGGCAGGGCCTCCCCCGTAGCCTGAACGAGCTTCCAGCTCAGCAACGAGCTCAGGTGTTCGCTGTTTTCTGAGGTAATCTGTACATTCTTTGCAGAATCGTTCTTCTTCAGGCGCTAACGCAAATTCCATTTTTACACCAGCTGACTTTGTGGCATCTATGCCGCGCTTTACATGCCGATTTTAGAGGCAAGGGGAGCGGGCAAGGGCGGGTATAGAGCACTTTGCGCAATCGCTTTTTCTCGCAATCTCTTCAGATATGCTATCAAATTCTCCAGTTCTTCCGGGGAAAGGGAGGAGGCGATTTCATCAAACATTTCGTATCTCTCAAACGTGCTGCGCAGAGCCTGCTTGCCTTTCGGTGTAAGCACTACTGTTATCGGGCTCCTATCGTGCGGACCTTTATGGCGCTCTACGAGCCTTTCTCTCTCCATTCGCCGCAGCAACTGTGAGGTTGTTTGATGGTCCCGGTCAATTATTTGAGAGATCTCGGCAACTGTCGTTGGCCGCCCCATAATGTTGATACACCACAATACTGTAGTTCTTCTGAAGGAAATACCTGATGGTTCCAATTCCTTCTTCCGGGCCCTCAACATTGCATTGTAGGTGGTGGCCAAGAGGCTGAATAGCTGGGTTCCTTTAGACAAGGTCACATCGGCTTCCACGTTATTCCTTTTCTTTCGCTCTAAGGTCGGCATTCCCCAACTATTCTATGTTGATGATTATAAGGGAGGTAGGTGGTAAATTAGTTAAGTGTACACATTATAGTACGCCTTGTAGCATACATCATAATATTTTATTTGTCAATCATCTGTTGTGCGGCGTCCAGGACATATCGGACATACCTCCCGTCTGGTATAGTTGATTTTTAGCCAGTCCTGGTAGAACTGTTCAGGGGTTTCATATCCCGGAGCCTGATAAGGGCGCACCTGCCACAGAGGAAGGAAACTCCTTCACCACCCGTTGGAGGAAGGCTGCTCCTTGTTGGCTGGTCAGCCTGGGAGCTAAACCTCCCGCCCGTTTTCGGGTGAAACAGTCAACAGCGCCGAAGCGAAAGCTCATTGGGAAAGAGAAGGTCATTTGTGAGGAACTTCGTCAAAGAAGTGAAGGTAACGGATACCGAGGTTCTGCTGCCCTATACCTTACCACTGGAAGTTAAAGAGACGATCAACGAAGAACTGGGAGTTCCCCTCTATTGTACACTATGGTGGGCAGTACAGGATTTGAACCTGTGACCTCTTGCGTGTGAAGCAAGCGCTCTATCCGCTGAGCTAACCGCCCCGAAAGTGAAGCTATTTTAGCCCCAAAAATACATATTGTAAAGAGCTGTTACTCCAAGAGCGGTTACAAACGGTTTTCCAAACTCCTGTTTCGCCAATATCAGGAGAATTCAAGTCCGTAGGAACCTTCATCCGCCATAGGCGGACATGCAAGAGGGTGTAATGTGCTCTGTGGCATACACAGCTTGACTCGTATGGCACTGTTTATGTAATATAATACCAGGTTACATCCGAGTCATTTCGTCGGGTTCATTGTGTGCTAGGAGACTATCTATGGTGCTGGCACTTGATGCGCTATGGTTCGTTATTCTGATACTGTTTTTGGCTGTCTTCTGTGCAGCCTATCTCATGAGCGCGCCTGTCTGGTTGACACTCATGCTGGTCGTCCTCGTTATAGGATTGGCGCTTACCGTCATCTCTGTCGTGAGCAAGAGAAGAAGAGTGAAAACGCCAGTTGTAAGCGATGAGACCCTGCTGCTCGAATATCTGAAGTCGCATGGAATCGGGGGAAGCCTCTCCGAACTGGCTGAGGGTTCAGGTATCGCTGAAGAGAAAGCCCTTAAGTTATTACTGTCAATGGAAAAGCAAGGGACAATTCCACCAGGAAGCGTAAAGGCATTGGGAGCCAGTCCACCGGATGCTAAAGAGACTTAACGCGTATCAGTTATTTTAGATTTCTGTCGAGCCTCGCTATCATCTTCAATCAAAAACCATCACGCACCGCCAGCCGCCGGCAATCGGATGAAAGCTAACTGTATCCATTTATGATATAATCACACCATATTTTTAAAAGCAATTTTTTACCCTTGAGGAGAATACATTGCCGAATCTAGAGCAGAAACTAAAGAACAAAACTGCCGTCATCGGCATAGTGGGACTCGGCTATGTTGGATTGCCCCTGGCCTTGGCCTTTGCAAAGGCGGGATTCAAAGTACTGGGATTCGATATTCAGCAAAAAAGAGCGGATTGGGTCAATAAAGGGCACTCCTATATAGTCGATGTGGACAAGGAAAGCCTTGCAGATGCAGTTGAGCGGAAGTCACTGGAGGCGACCACAGACCAGAGTCGTATCAAAGAGGTTGACGCCATTTGTATCTGCGTCCCTACTCCTCTCACCAAAACCAAGGAACCCGAGCTATCCTACGTAATCAGCGAGTCTGAAACAGTCTCCAAATACCTTCAACAGGGGCAACTGGTAGTTCTGGAGAGCACAACCTATCCCGGCACCACCAGGGAGGTAATGCTGCCCATTCTGGAGCGCTCCGGACTGAAAGCGGGGCAGGATTTCTACCTTGCATTCTCTCCAGAAAGGGTCGATCCCGGAAGCAAGAACTACCATATCAAGAACACCCCCAAGGTAGTCGGCGGCATAGATTCCAACTCTACCAAGCTCGCCGAGCTTCTTTACAGTCAGGTAGCAGATGTAGTAGTCCCTGTCTCAAGTCCCGAGGTCGCCGAGATGACCAAGGTATTTGAGAACGTCTTCCGCAACGTAAACATTGCCCTGGTCAATGAGCTCACCTTGCTCTGTGAGAAAATCGGCATAAGCGTCTGGGAGGTTATTGACGCCGCAGCCACCAAACCCTTTGGCTACATGCCCTTCTACCCTGGTCCCGGCATCGGGGGGCACTGCATCCCGCTCGACCCCTATTATCTGGCGAACAAGGCGAGAGAATACGACTTCCATACCAGATTCATCGAGCTGGCAGCAGATATCAATGAGCAGATGCCTTACTATGTCGTATCCCGCATCATGGGCGCTCTGAACGCTAAAGGCAGGAGCTTGAAAAAGGCCAAGGTGCTGGTGCTGGGGGTAGCCTACAAAAGAGACGTGGAGGATATTAGAGAGTCGCCCTCCCTCAAGCTAATCCAACTACTCCGCGAAAAAGGTGCAAACGTACATTACAATGACCCTTATGTGGCGAAGGTTAAGGTCTCAGATAAAACGTTAGCCTCCGTGGAACTCACTGAAAAGCAGCTATCATCAGCCGACTGCGTGGTGATAGCTACAGACCACACCAGCTATGACTATAAATACATAGCTAAGAAGTCCGGCTTCGTGTTCGACACCCGTGGAATCACCAGAAAGCTTAGAAACAAGAATATCATAAGGTTGTAAGAGTAAATGGACAATAACATAGCCGTCATCGGCTGCGGTTACTGGGGCAAAAACCTGGTCCGCAATTTTGCCGAGCTTGGCGCCCTTCATACCATCTGCGACAGCGATCCCAATGTCCTGAGCAAGCTCGCCGCACTTTACCCAAACGTTAAAAGAGAGACAAACCTTGAGGCCGCATTAGAAGATAAAGAAATAAGAGGCGTAGTTATAGCTCTGCCTGCGGCGCTCCACTGTCCCATAGCTAAAAAAGCCCTCCTCGCAGACAAAGACCTCTTCGTGGAGAAACCGCTAACCTCAAAAAGCTCCGATGCCCAGGAACTCGCAGAGCTCGCCGAGAAGCGAAAGCGCATACTGATGGTGGGGCACCTGATGCTCTATCACCCCGCTGTCCACATACTTAAGCGCCATATTAAGTCCGGCGATCTCGGTGAAATCTATTATCTCTACTCCACTAGAGTAAATCTGGGGCAAGTGCGCAGCGACGAAAGCGCTTTATGGAGGCTCACGCCCCACGATATCTCCCTTTTCATGTATCTGTTGGATGCTGTCCCTGAAGTCGTCTCAGCCCAAGGAATAAGCTATGTTCAGCCGCATTTGGAAGACGTGGTATTCATTACCATGCAATTCCCCAGTAAGGTCCTGGCTCACATTCACGCCAGTTGGCTTGACCCGCATAAAATACGCCAGCTTACCGTTGTAGGCAGCAAGAAAATGGCTGTCTTCGATGATATGGACCTGGAGCACAAATTGAGAATATATGACCAGGGTGTAGTTGATGACTACGATAAACTTGCGTCTCCTTCCGGGGCACTCGCCCTGAGGTCGGAGGGAGTATTCTTACCCAGGGTAGACCTTGCCGAACCCCTCTCGCTTGAATGCCGTCATTTTCTGGAGTGTATCAAGAACAGGGCCAAGCCACTATCCGATGGCAAACAGGGATTGGAGGTAGTGCGAATCCTGGAGAAGATTGAGAAAGTAATGAAAGGCAGAGTCGCCAAGTCTTGATTCGGAGGTTTCCCATGAGCAACTTCATCGCTGATACTGCCAAAATAGGTAAGGATTGCACCCTGGGGCATAATGTGGTCATCCTAGATAATGTTCAGATTGGCGACAATGTGTACATCGGCCACAATGTCGTTATCCATGAGGGCACAAGAGTGGGTGACGGCAGCTTCATAGATGATGGCTCCGTCCTTGGTAGAGTGCCCAGATCCGGTAGTCTTAGCAGGAAGAAGGCAAGCCAAGAGCTACCACCCTTGGAAATAGGCAAGGACTGCGTAATAAGTGCACATGTCATATTATATAGGGGCACTAAGCTAGCTGATGAAGTAATGATCGGTGACCTTGTGTCAATCAGGGAACAGAACGTCATAGGGGAGAAATCGATCATTGCCAGACTGATTTCGATGGAGCCGCGAACGGTAATCGGAAAACGTGTTAGAACCGCAGCTGTGACACATCTAACCAGCGATATGGTCATAGAAGACGACGCTTTTATCGGTTCTCATATCAGCACCACCAATGACAATAAGATGGGCAGAGGGATTGCTGGCGTGTACAAGGGCCCCCACATCAAACGAGGCGCCCGTATAGGCTCGAATGCCACCCTACTCCCTGGCGTGGTTATCGGTGAGGAGGCAGTAGTAGCCGCCGGGGCCTTGGTCAGCCGCGATGTGCCCGACCGGAAGATAGTCATGGGTGTGCCCGCCAAGGTGGTACGCGATGTCCCCGAGAATGAACTCCTCCCTAAGAAGGAGACACCACATTGACCATCCCACTGGTTGACCTCAAAGCCCAATACGACTCAATAAAAGCTGAAATCGACGCCGCTGTCCAGAAGGTGATCCAGAGTGGTCAATTTATCCTCGGGCCCGAGGTCAAAGCCTTCGAAAATGAGATGGCGGCCTATTGCGCTACAAAGTACGCCGTGGGCGTTGCCTCAGGCACAGACGCTCTGCACCTCACCCTGCTCGCGTCCGGCATTAAGTCCGGCGATGAGGTAATCACCACCCCCTTCACCTTCATCGCCACCGCCGAGTCCATAGCCAAGTGCGGCGCCAGACCCGTATTTGCCGACATAGACCCGAAAACCTATAACATTGACCCCACCCAAATCGAAGCTAAAATTACGCCCAAAACCAAAGCCATTCTCCCCGTCCATCTCTACGGTCAGCCCGCTGCCATGGAGCGAATACTTGAAATAGCCAGAAAGCACAATCTCAAGGTAATCGAGGACTGCGCCCAGGCGCTGGGCGCAGAGCACAAGGGCAAAAAGGTCGGCTCGCAGGGCGATGCCGGCTGCCTCAGCTTCTTTCCTTCCAAGAACCTCGGTGCCTATGGGGATGGCGGCATGGTTGTGACCAACGACCCGAAAATTACGGAGACTGTCAGGATACTCAGAGTCCACGGCTCTAAGACGACCTACCAGCACTTTACTCACGGCTTCAATAGCCGTCTCGACGCGTTGCAGGCATCCATTTTGCGTGTAAAGCTGAAACATCTGGAAAAATGGAGCGCGCTGCGCCGCAGCAAAGCCTTGCTTTATAACAGATTACTGAGCCAGTTGGATGGTATCGAGACTCCGTTCATCGAAAAGGACTCCAAATCTTCCTGCAACTACTACACCATCCGTGTCAAGGACTCTCGTCTTAAGCGAGGCGACCTGCGCAAGCATCTGGATTCAAAGGGCATCCAGACCATGGTTTATTATCCTCTCTCCTTGCACCTGCAGGAGGTCTATAAATACCTGGGACATAAGCTGGGCGATTTTCCCCAAAGTGAGCAGGCACAGGAACAAGTCCTTTCTCTTCCTATGTACCCTGAACTGAGTGAAGAGCAGATCGAGCAGATAGTTAGAGTGATTGGTGATTGGAGATCAGTTATTGGAGGGCGATGAAGAGTCATAAGGACCTCGATGTTTGGAAGGAAGCAGTGGAACTCTCGGTTATTTGTTATGACGTAACTGGAAGATTCCCAAAAGAAGACCTGTTTGGATTGGTTTCTCAGATGCGACGAGCAGCAGTCTCAATCGCAAGCAACATCGCTGAGGGAGCAGCCCGTGATGGCAGCAAGGAATTCGTCAAATTCTTGTACATTTCGCTAGGTTCTGCCAGTAAGTTGGACACGCAATCGAAATCGCTAAACAGAGCGGACTTGGTGTAACTTCTGATCTCGAGAGGCTTCAGCTACGGACAAATAAGGTCTCGCGTATGGTGCAAGGATTAATCCATTCAGTTAAGAAAAGGAGTGGGCAGTGATTAGGGATTGATAACCAGTCCCCAATCCCCAATCACCAATTACCAGTCACATGAAAATCGTTACCATCGTTGGCGCAAGGCCCCAGTTCATCAAAGCTGTCCTGGTATCGAAGGAGCTACGCAAGAAGCACAAAGAGGTCCTGGTCCATACAGGCCAGCACTACGACCGCGAGCTGTCCGATATATTTTTCGACGAGCTGGCGATACCGCAGCCTGACTATAATCTCGGCATCGGCTCCGATTCCCATGCGGTGCAGACTGGCAAGATGATGATAGCCATCGAGGAGATACTGCTTAAGGAGAAACCGGACTGGGTACTGGTTTACGGGGACACCAATTCCACCCTCGCCGGTGCTCTGGCTGCGGCGAAAATCCAAATCCCGGTGGCTCATGTCGAGGCTGGGCCCAGGATGTTCGATAAGAACATACCCGAGGAAATCAACCGGGTACTGACCGACCACGTCTCCAGCCTGCTCTTTGCGCCAACGCAAACAGCGGTAGACAATCTCAAAAAAGAGGGTGTAACCGAAGGGGTTCACCTTACTGGCGACATCATGCTCGACAGCTTCCTGCACTTCTCCAGAGTCGCTGAGCGTAAATCGAAGATACTTGCTGAGCTTGGTTTGGGCAAAAAAGGATACCTGCTGGCGACAGTGCACCGGGCAGGGAATACCGACGACGAGCAGAATCTGAGGAGCATAGTAGATGCTTTTATGAGTGTAGATGACAGGATAGTCTTCCCTGTCCATCCCCGTACTGAGAAATACCTTAAGCAATATGGATTGTACGCTATGTTGAGGAATGCCCCCAATATGACGCTGATAGACCCCGTTGGCTATCTGGACTCCATCATGCTCACCAGTAACGCCGGAAAGGTACTGACCGATTCAGGAGGCCTGCAAAAAGAGGCATATTTCGCCAGGGTGCCCTGCATCACGCTGGATGAGACGACGGGCTGGGTGGAGATAGTGCAGGACGGCTGGAACACCCTGGTCGCCTCCGACAGGGAGAAAATCATCGCAGCCATAAAGCATTTCCAGCCCAAAGGTAGACAGAGAAAAGTATTCGGCGACGGCAGGGCAGCGGTAAAGATAGTTGGAATCTTCTCGAAGCCTGTATCATAATAGTACACTAAGAAGTACCCAAAGTTGAGATAGACGCTCTCGGCTTTAGCTGAAGGAGGATAACTCTGAGTGGAGGTGGGTTCATCAGAAGTATTATGACCTGCATTTCTACCTTTTTGCTTCTAAAATAGTTGTCTATTATACACTGAGAACGTACTGGCCAACTTAACTCAGAACCTGAGATTTTCATCACTGGAGATATTCATTAGTTCTGATTGTGGTAACGAGGAATCGAAAGAAGCGAAACTAATAACACTCTTCAGGTTATGACAAATCTTGCATGGGAGAAGATAAAGATGGGGTGTGATATATTAGCAATATGCAGCAAACAGGACATGACAGGAACAGAATGATCGTTTTAGTCAAGGCATACACTATCTTCTCAGGAAGGCTAGTACGTTCCCTCCGCCGTGTAGGCATAGATGCTGCAGAATTTGAGTTGCCCAAGGGTATAGTAGGGCATGCGAAGTGGATATTTAGGCTGATGAGGTCAGAAGCAAAAATAGTTCACTATATAGACGGTGGATACCCTCCTTTGCTATATATCGTTCCCAGATTGCTCGGGAAGAAGGTAGTAATACATTGGATAGGTTCCGATGTGCGGAAGGCTACATCTGCTAACGCAACCGTCCGGCAAAAAATCGGACTCAGAGTAGGTCTGAGGTTCTGTAATTTGCATCTTGCAGTATCTGAGCCACTCGCTGAGACATTAAAGACGATAGGAATTGAAGCAATGGTTATCCCACTGGTACCAGATAAGACACCTCCGGCCTATGATAAAATACCTTGGCCTACACACAAAACCGTACATGCTTATTTACCTGAACCCGATCCAGAGCTTTATGGCGCGAGTACCATTTTCCGGCTTGCAGAGGAAATGAGAGACACTAATTTCCTGGTTACTGGTCACAGCGGCAAAAATGCACCTAACCTGCCCAATATAAAGTATCTGGGTAGACTTAGAGAAGACGAAATGGAATCTGTATGGTCAAAAGCAAAAGTCCTGATACGTCTTATAGCTGTAAGCGATGGTATGCCCCAGTCAATAATCGAAGCTCTAGCAAGAGGTCGCTATGTAATCTGGACATACAGGTTTCCATTCTGTATGCAAGCATCATCCCTTGATGAAGCAAGAGAAGCCCTAAAGACCGCTTTGGCTAAGGAGTCTCCGAATTATGATGGAATGGTCTATGCTAGGGAACAATTCAATCCGACAGTAATAGCAGAAAAGTTAAAGCAGCAATATCTCAATTTGGCAGGGAGAAATGGACTACACTGAGTATTGGCAAAGAAGAATAGACAAGGCTGAAACTACCATAACAGACCGCCATAAGGAGATAGTTAAGGTTATAGTACATAACTTTCCATCTGGCAATGCTCAGGTGTTAGATTTAGGCTGCGGTGAGGGTCATATAGAGCACTTATTGCCAGAGCGTTTCGACATATATGCGTGCGACATATCCACCGTTCAAGTTAGTAATGATGAGTTACCTAACTGCCATTTTACCGAGGTTGATTTGAACAAGCAGATCCCGTTCAAAGAAATGAAATTTGATGTAGTAATAGCTTCGGAGGTGCTAGAGCATCTCGCTAAACCTTATCCTGTATTAGCACAGCTTAAGAATTGGCTAAAGGATGGAGGAATATGTCTGATTACTATTCCTAACATTTCCAATCGACAGTTTGTGAGACAACTTGCTAAGGGCATATATCCATTTGACTGGAGCCATTGTCAATTCTGGTCAATTACCGAGTTCAAGAGGCTCTTAAAAACCAATGGCTTGGAGATTGCTGCTTGTTATCCTACACAATACATATTCCCTCAACTACCGAGATTGCTAAATCCTGCATACAAGCTGTTTTATGGCCTTGGTAGACTTTGCCCTATGGCTTACGGCGAGCAATTTCTGTTTGTTTGTCACAAATCTTGAAGAAAGTAGGTAGGGAGCTTATGAAAGGTGAAAAGGATGCTTCAAACTTTTGCATCTTTGTCCCGCTTCTTCTTCCTAATCCCGTGTGTCACACCGATCAGCCTTTCAGTATGGCGTAGATGTATCGCATGAGCCAATGGATTATCATCACAATAGAGAGTAAGGGCGTAACGTCAAAACATGTGTAGCTTGCGTAGAGAGCTCTTCAGTGTTTAGACAACTACTTCGTCTCTCGCAGCACACCATCATCTACGGCTTGGGCGTGGTGGTTGGCCAGGTCGTAGGCTTCTTCCTTATTCCTCTATATACACGTTACCTGACCCCGGCTGACTACGGTACCCTCGAGATACTACAGACCACGTTGTCAGTGCTGAGCATAATCTTCACACTGGGTCTCACCTCAGCCCTATTCAGGTCATACTTCCTCTACGATAATGCTGAAAAGAAGAGGAAAGTAGTAAGCACAGCATTCATATTTCTCACCACAAGCTCGCTAATACTTACCCTGCTCCTGGTGGCGCTGGCCGGCAGCTTCTCAACTTTGTTCTTCAAATCCGGAGAATATGTAACTTACTTCCGGCTTATTTTCCTCACCCTTTTCTGCACTACAGGCGTCGGCATAGGGCTGGCGGTGCTCAGGGCCAGGGAGCAACCCACAAGGTATGCCCTGATTACCGCCTCTCAGCTTCTTATCAGCGTGTCCTTGAACATAGTGTTCGTGGCGGTATTCCACAGGGGTGTGCTAGGCATCATCGAGGGCAACTTGATAGGGGCAGCTTTCAGCTATTTACTGCTTCTAGCCACTGTTATCAGCAGAGCAGGGCTCGGCTTCTCTTGGGAAGAGCTGAAGGCCATGCTGGCTTTCGGATTGCCTATGGTGCCTGCCGGACTTGCTATGTCGGTGCTGAGCCTTTCCGACAGATATTTCCTGCAGTTCCTCTCTACCCCCACGGAGTTGGGCCTATATTCGTTGGGGTACAAGTTCGGACTGGTGATTAGCGGCCTTCTGGTTGGTCCTTTCACCCTAGCATATGCGCCCTTCTCGTTCGCTATTTACAGAGACCAGAATGCCAAGACCATATACTCCCGGGTGTTAACCTATTTTGTTCTGGTGTCTATGTTTGTTGCCCTGGCACTGTCAGTCCTGTCCAGGGAAGTCATCGCTATCATGGCGACCCCGGAATTCCACGCTGCCTACAAAGTCATTCCATTGATAGCTCTTTCTTACGTACTGTATGGATGCTATTATGTGGTCTCCATAGGAACCATGCTGGAAGCGAAGACGAAATTACTGGCGCCTTTTGTTATTGCTGCTGCCGTGGTGAATCTGGGCTTCAACTATCTGTTGGTGTCGCACTATGGGATGATGGGGGCAGCGGGTGCTACGCTCATAGCTTTCTTAGTGCTGCCTGTAAGCTCATATCTGCTCTCGCAGCGCTACTATTCCATAAAATATGAGTGGGGCAGGGTCACCAAGATATGCATCGCCTTTGGAGCTATTTTCGCGGGCAGCTTTTTCATAACCGATACCTATTCCACAGTCCATTCCTACGTAATAGTGGGGGTGTTTAAACTGCTGGCTCTGCTTACCTTCCCCATTCTGCTATACTTATTCAGGTTCTACCAGCCAGAGGAGATAAAGAAGACCAAAGAGGTAATCAAAGCTGGCCCGGGCTATCTGAAGCGCAGGCTGCTGAGACGGCCTGTGTTATCTGAAGGAAGCAGCGACAGAGAAGACCCAAAACTCTAGGAGAATGCGTGACACCCACCCCAGGTAAAAATAAAAGAGTTCTTATAGTCTCATTCTTCTTTCCTCCCACCAACAGCATAGCGGCGGTCAGGGTGGGGAAGTTTGCCAAGTATCTGCCGCAGTTCGGCTGGGAGCCTGTCGTGCTGACTGCAGATACCTCGAAAGACCGGCCTCAGACTCTACCTGTTGAGACGGACGAGGCAAACGTTTTCAGGACGCCCTATTTTGCTCTGTACTCATCACTTTACCGGAACCTGAAGGGCAATCAGGACACGCCTTCAGAGACTGCATCACGGAGGTTCAACTGGAAGGAGCCTATCTACAGGGCTGTGAGATTGACGCAGCCCATCTATACCCTGTCAATATTCGCACCGCTAGTCTCTGACCCTATCGGCTGGTACTCTCATGCCATGGAAAAAGGCCGTGAGATTCTGGATAAATATGAGATCGATGCCATTTTCAGCTCCTACGCCCCCTCCACGTCGCACCTCGTTGCCTGCCGCCTCCATCAAATAAGCGGCATTCCCTGGGTAGCTGAGTTCCGAGACCTCTGGGCTCTGAATCCTAACGCCAGGACAACCCGTTTCCTCCGCTATCTCACATGCCGCTTGGAGCGAAGGGTGATGAAGCGCAGCAGCCTGCTTATCGCCGCTTCTGAACCTGCTGCCGAGCAGTTAGAAAAGCTGCATGCCCAGAAAGCTGTAACAATACTCAACGGCTTTGACGAAGATGATTATGTTGAGTATACGCCTTTAACCTCGAAGTTCACCATCACATACACCGGACAAATATACCCGGGAAAGCAAGACCCAACGCCTCTTTTCAAAGTATTGAAGGAGTTGCGGGAAGAAGGCAAAATCTCGCCTTCGAACTTTGAGATCCGCTTTTTCGGAGGAGGCTCTCTGACCGTGCTGAATCCACTTATCGAAAGATATGGCTTAAGCGACATGGTCAAGGTCTATGACATTGTTCCTTTTAGAGAAAGCGTTAGAAGACAGAAGGAGTCCAGCGTACTCCTGATGCTTAAGTGGGAAGATGCCGTGGCGAGGGGTATATACACCGGCAAACTTTTCGAGTATCTTGGCGCAAAGAGGCCTGTCCTTGCTGTGGGAAGCTTTGCTGATAAATATGTTGATAACGTAATGATAGAATCAGGCACGGGCACAGTGGTTGACAATTTGACCATGATGAAAGATGTCCTGAGCCGCTGGCTGGATGAATGGCAAAAGTCAGGGAAAATTGTTTCCCACTGGGAACCCAGAGCAAACGTTATTCAGAGGTATACCCGCAGGGGGCAAGCCGGTAAGCTGGCCCAGCTTCTGGAAGAGGCTTCAGGTCAATAGGCTTTACAAACAGGCGGATGCTTCGATGCTATCCCGCTTTACGGCAGACCGCAAGAACACTTCCCGCGGTAGCTGGCATTGCTTCAGCGAAGAAATTAGACCAGTCAACTAACCTTCTGGTCACTCTATCCCGGAACAGGCGACGGCAGATATAAAGAGCTTTGAATGACAGTGGGGGTAAAAAAGCGCCGCCCCTTATCCTGACTATGTCGAAGCCACTATCTTGCAGAATCTGCTTGAATTCTGTGAGACTGAAGTTTCTGGTGAAATGCGACGGCTTTTTCGATTCCCTGAACAGGGTGGAGATGTTCTTAGAAGCAGGCACGCTAGCGGTCAGGATGCCGTTAGCTTTCAAGACTCGTCTAATCTTGCCGATGACAAATAGTCAGCAATATGACGGCTTATGATGGTAATTTCTTCTTCACTAAGCGAGGGATACATCGGTAGAGTCAGAACCTGCTTTGACACCATTTCAGTTACTGGCAGCACACAGTCATACTTTAGTTCATTCTTGTAGAAATGAGTATTGTGAATTGGATAAAAGAAGACCTTGCTCATAATTCCACCATCCGCAAGATACTGCTTAAGCCTATCCCTCAGGTGACCTGGCACCCTGATACTGTACATCTGGTAAACATGATAAAGATCGCCTGGTGGATTAGGTGTTACTATGCCCTTTATGTGAGACAATTTAAGATTTAGGAGCTGGGCATTTCTCCTCCTCATTCCAACTACTTCATTTATTTTGTCTAACTGAGCCAGTCCTAAGGAAGCAGTGATATTTGACATCCGGAAGTTATAGCCGAGAGCAACATAATCCATATATTCTGTCGAGGAAAAATAATTGGAGTCTTCAAGACGCCCGTGAGACCTGATTAGCTTCAACTTTTCGTATATATCTCTGGAGTTGGTTACTACCGCCCCGCCTTCACCAGTGGTGATTATTTTACTCTGGCAAAAACTGAGGATGGCAGCATCCCCAATCGAGCCCACTTTGGTACCGTTAATATCGGCCCCCAGTGACTCGGCAGCGTCCTCTATGAGTAACAAATTGTGTCTATGGGCAACCTCTTTTAGTTCTCCTATCAGACAGGGACAGCCTCCATAGTGTATGGGAAGAATTACCCTTGTTTTTGGGGTTATCTTTCTTTCCACGTCCTTGGGATTAAGCCCATAGGTTTCTTCTTCTATGTCAGCAAAAACTGGCCTAGCACCAACAAAAAGGGCAGCATTAGCGGTGGCAATAAAGGTAAATGATGGAACTATTACTTCATCTCCTGGACCAATGCCGTAAGCCATCAGAATAGCATGAAGCGCTGAGGTTCCAGAGTTAAAGGTGAGACAATATTTTACGTTGAGGTATTCTGAGAGTTTTTCCTCAAATTGTGCAACTTCAGGTCCAATTGCCCAGCTCATTCCTCGCCTTATAGCCTTATTTACAGCCGAAATATCGTCTTCGTCCCAATGTATCTTAAAGAGAGGAATTCGCCACTCCATTTCGCTCCTTCTAGTTTCGCTACTTTTTTAACTTTTGCCTGAATGTGGCGATGTTCTGGTACTTCGTGACCAGTCGTTGCTGGATATTATTCAGTTCTCGGTTAGTAATTGTCTCAGTTCTCACCCAATCGTTGCCATACTCATCAACCAATGACCAGTCCCAATCTGCCATAGTTTCACAATCAAAATACTCGTTACATGGAAAGGGGGCAAGAAGAGTAAATCCTACAATGTCAGGCTGTAGCTCATCGCAAAGTCTCTCGGTCATCTCGATATCTTCAGTAGTTTCGTTGGGCATACCTAGGAGAAAGTAAGCCCTTGTCTTCATGCCATATTCTTTGGTCAGTTTAAAAACGGTCTTTATTCTACTAACGTCAGTGTTTTTGTGCATTTCTTTTAAGATGCGCGGAGATCCGCTTTCCACACCATACCATAGTTCTCGGCAGCCGCTCTCGGCCAGATATCTCAGCATTTCCTCGTCGATTGTGTTTGCATGCGCATTAGCTCCGTAGGGTATACTGATACCCCTGATCATCTTGAGCTTGCAAAAATCGATGACCTTTTGCTTACTAACGGTAAAAGTATCATCAGCAAATTTGAGAAACTGTATATCCCGATCCCTGATCAATTCTTCTACCTCATCAAGTATGTTTGTTGATGAACGAAATCTCGTCTTATGTGGCCATAGGACACGGCTGCAACAGAAGCTGCAACGAAAGGGGCAGCCTCGACTGCTAAGCACTGATGTAATTCTTACCCCCTCGTCGTGAAATGCCTGCAAGATATTCCTTTCATTCTTGATCGTTGCCCTGTCAGGGAATGGCAGCTCATCCAAGTTCTCGATATACTTCACCGCATAGCGCCGTTTATGAATGTTTGCACCTTTAGCTACATCCTCGACAAGTTTTAGCATTGCCTTTTCCCCTTCACCAGTTACCACAGCGTCAATACACTCTTCTTTTGAGACTGAGTCTGGTAGTGCCGATGGATGTATGCCCCCAAACACAATATGGTTATCTGGGGTCTTTATCTGTTTCGCTAGATTAAGCCCATGTTTGTACTGGGGGCTGGTGCAACTAAAGCCGATGATGTCTGCATTTCTGCCAGCTTCGATAATCTGCTCATCATAATCATAAAAACCTGAATAGAAATCTATGTCTAAGTCACCAGTATAGTATTTCTTTAGATATGCAACGATATAGCCTATGCCCAGAGCTTCCCAGGTATGGCCTTTAAACCCTACATTTGGCTGCACAAAGACTATTTTCATTTTTACCCCGGTTTGCTCCATTCCTCAAATTTATAATCCCTATACCAGTCTATAAATTTTTTAAGACCTTCTTCCAAGATACACTCAGGTTCCCACTTGAGCAGCTTTTTAGCCTGCGAAATATCGGCAATCAACCTTTGGACTTCTCCCGGCCTCGGCTCAACATGAACAGGCTTAATCTTTCCTTGCTGTCCGGTCAGCTTGATAATTCTATTGGCTAAATCTATGATTTTGACTTCCTTGCCAGTACCGAAGTTGACGGGGCTATCAAAGACTCCTTTGTAATTCAGGACTGCATCATAAGCAGACAGTGTATCCTCAATATAGGTGTAGTCTCTCGTCTGCTGGCCATCTCCATAGACTATGGGAGGCATGCCGCTTAGAGCTCGCCTCACAAAAATGGAGATAACGCCCCCGTAGCCAGTATCCCTTTGCCTGGGGCCAAATATATTGAACAGCCTCATGATGGCTATATCCATGCCATACGTCTGCGTATAGGCATAGCACATCCTGTCTGCGGCAATTTTACTGGCACCATACGGGTGTGGTGCATTTAGGGGATGCTTCTCGTCCATTGGCGTATATTGAGCGGTGCCATAGACTTCGCTGGTAGAGGCATGAATTACCTTTCTCACATCGTATCTTCGAGCTAACTCCAGTACATTCTGGGTTCCCGAGATATTTATATCATAAGTCAGTTTTGGCTCGATTATCGACCGATCTACATGAATCTGGGCAGCCAGATGAAATACAATCTCGACATCTGTCATGATTTTTTCCAGTAAATCGAAATCCCTGACATCTCCGTTGATTAGTTTAAAGTTTCTATAACTCAGCAAATGCCTGATATTAGTCAGGTTACCGCTCATAAAGTTATCCAGACAGATTACGGTGTTTCCCTCTTTTGCGTATTTATCGCACAAATGGCTGCCCACAAAGCCAGCGCCGCCGGTTATTAGAATCTTCACCTTTCACCCCCATCTATAAGCTCTTGATAAAGCTTTTCTACCTTCAGCATTTCCTTTTCGTAATCTGCTCTATTTTCTACTACCTCTCTTGCCAGCCTTCCGAACTCTGCTCTTCTCTCTTCACTTTCGAGCAGATAGCCAACCTTCGCCGCTATGGCTTCAGGGGCTTTCAGCGGAACTATGAAACCACTCTCCCCATCCGTTATCCACTTACTAATGTCGCCGCAATCGGTGACCACAACAGGTAACCCGGATGCCATCGCCTCCAAAGTGCTAACAGCGATGCCCCCGTCTGATAGCGATGTAGATACGTAGACATCGGCCGAGGCGATATACTTAGGCAGCTCATCGTGCGGTATCCGACCGACAAATCTGATTGCGCTTGAAACCCCTAGAGATCTGGCTAAATTTTTCAGGTAATCCCTCTGCTCACCGTCCCCGCCGATGATGAGCTTTGCCTCAGGAACCCGTCTTATAACTACAGGCATGGCTTTAACTAATGATTCCACATCATAGATTGGTTTTAACATTCTAACAGAAATTATGGTTGGCGAGATAGCCAGCCCCAGTTCGTCCTTCAATCTGTGCTCTCTTTGGTTTGGATTGAACTTCTGTGTATCCACCCCATGATAGATAAGCCTGATCTTACCCACATTTGCACCCAGTCTTACCATTTCCTCCCTTGTATTCTCTCCGTCGCAAGTTATCAGGTCTGCTTTCTTGAGGCTATACCCAGTCAAAAATCGGCGAATTCCGTTTTGCTTGGCATCGATCAGTATATCGCTTCCCCATGCTGTCAGTACAAGGGGATGAAAACCAGACGCAACGGCAAGGTATGCTGGAACTCCTATATAGTGCGCATTTAGAACATCCGGCCTTATTTCCCTTACCAACCTTCGAACCTGGGGAAGCCACAATGCCCCGCTGAGGTAGGCAGATACCCGCCACAATTCTGGAACTAACTTGACCAGGAGATGCATCTGTATTCTACTATCAAAACCTTCATACCCCTCGGTGAATCTAGAGGAAATCAGATGTACTTCGTGTCCCCTGCCAGCGAAGTAATCCACCCATCGCTTCGTGTGTGTACTAGTACCGTCTGCAATAAAACAAAGCCTCAATTAGCTACTCCGCCAACGCTAGTTATAGCCCAAATCTAGGAGATCTCCTCATAGACTTTTAGCAGTTTCTCAGCTTGCCTGGTAAAATTGTACTTATCCTGTGCCGCCCTGAGTGCATTTCGCGCCATTTCCAATTTGATATTTTCATGTCTGTAAAGATACTCTATGGCATCGGCAATCTCTTCAGGTTTAGTCGGGTCTACGAGCATGCCGCATTTCTCCTCGCTGATTATCCGGGCCATCTCAGGGAAATTGCTGGCAATTGTGGGTATGCCGGCTGCAAGGTTTTCAAAGAGCTTGTTGGGCAATCCTCCTCTGTTGTTCGGTGTAGGCTGGAACAATATAAGCCCGGCATCCGAGCATTTCAACATCCGCATCATTTCGGTATAGCTAACAAACCCTGTAAATAGAAACTGCCTCTCCAATCCACTCTTGGCCACCAGTTTCTTTATATATTCACCATATGATACATCTGGTACACTCTTGCCAATTATTATGAATCTTAACTTCTCGATTCCCCTTTTGTTAACAAGTATATCCGCTGCCTCAATCAATTGCTCATAACCCCTTATTGGAGTAATGTTACCCTGATAGGCAACTCGGAAGTCGCCGTCCGTGTCGGCGTTTATCCGATCAGTGCAAACTGCGGCATCTTCCAGTAGCTCCTGGCAGTTAAATATAGACTCAGACCTGATACCTCTTTTCTCAAATTTAGTTTTTATAGCTTCGTTAACACTTATAACCTGGTCGACAAAGCATCCTGTAAAAACGGCCTCGGCAAAACCGATCAGCTTCCCAAGCAGTTTTCCATAGCCTTCCTCTACGAAGAGAGGATAGTCCTCATGTGAATCATATATTAACTTTACTCTATTAAGGCTAATGAGTTTCAAGAGTACGCCGCAGGGCAAGGTGTCGAAGTCGTTACAGTGACATATGTCCACCTTGTTTCTTCTCATATCTAGAGCTGCCGGAATATTGTACAGAAGATAATCTAAGAGGAATTTTTTGAACAGTCTATTGCTGCCTCCGGGAGCGGCAATGTACTTTGCCGTAACGCCTTCGCCCTGATGTTCATTATCCCTGGATTCCATGGGGGTATAAGCAATAACCCTGTAGCCACCTGATACCAACGCACGAGCGGTTCGCTGCACCCTCTGGTCAAGCCAGAAGTTATGCCTTGCTCCTAATATGAGGGCTACACGCTTCGCCTCGAGGGGCCTAGTTTTCATGCTAGTTTTGGGATAGAGGCTTTTTGTTTAAAGAAGGTACTGACTTCCTGAGCGATATATTCTATCTCGTGGCGCTCCAATTCCGGGAACATGGGCAAGCTGATTATCCTCTTTGCCAATTTCTCCGCTACGGGGAAGCTACCCACTTTGTAACCCAAGTGCCTGTATGCTTTCTGCAAGTGGATGGGAATAGGGTAATGAATCTGTGCCCCGATTCCTCTGGCATTCAAGTGCTCGATTAGTTTATCTCTGATACTGTCCTCCACCTGAATCACATAGAGATGATAGACATGCTTCGCCCAACTCATTCCCTTCGGCGTAGTAACTAGGCCCTTATTTACTAAATCCTTCAGGTAATCATTGTAAAGCCTGGCATTGCCCCGTCTCTTCTCATTCCACTCATTTAACTGTCGCAGCTTCACTCCTAATACCGCAGCCTGTATTTCATCCAAGCGGGAATTATAACCTATAATTTCATGATAGTACTTCTTTGACGAGCCATGATCCCTAAGCAGTCTGATTCGCTCTGCCAGCTCGACTTTATTTGTTACCACTGCTCCGCCGTCTCCGTAAGCCCCCAGGTTCTTACCGGGGTAAAAGCTGAATGCCGCAATATCCCCCAAAGACCCAACTCTTCGGCTCCGGCATTCAGCACCGTGAGCCTGGCAAGCATCCTCGACAACCTTTATGTTACGCATTTTGGCAATTTGTAGAATGGCATCCATTTCTGATGACTGCCCGTAGAGATGCACAGGGATGATTGCTCGCGTCTTTGTTGTGATTGCTCTTTCAATCTGTGATACGTCTATATTGTAGGACTCCGGGTCAACGTCAACCAGAACAGGCTGGGCACCGACATGGGAAATGGCTGCAACGGTAGCTATAAAGGTGTTCGGGGTAGTTATGACCTCATTTCCCCTCCCGACGCCCAGTGCCAGCAATGCTAGAGACAGAGCATCCGTCCCGGAGCTCACACCGATAGCATGCTCTGCACCGCAAAAAGCGGCAAACTCCTTTTCAAATTCCTTAACCTCGGAGCCCAGGATGAAAGCAGCGCTCTTTAAAACACCATTGATTTTTTCTTCTATCTCGGTTTTGATCGAAGCATATTGCCTTTTTAAGTCAACGAGAGGTATCGCCCTTGGTTTATCCAATGACTGGGTCTCCGATCTTTCTTTCAGGTGCCTAAAAGTTCATCTGATGTAAGCTGTCGTTTGAATCTTGCCGGAATTCCCATTACTAACGATCTCGGTTCCACATTCTTCGTCACAACCGAGTTGGCCCCTACGATCGCATTCTCCCCGATTTCGACGCCCGGGAGGATGCATGCTCCTTGGCCAATGGTGGCAAATCTTCGCACAAGCGGGCCTTTCCCAGACCAGTCGCCCTCTATGGCGGATGGTTTGCGCCCCATTAGATTATCGTTAGCTGTGGTAACCAGCATCCCTATGAACACATCATCCTCAATTATCATGTTACCTGTTAGATGTGTATTATCCATCACTTTTACCCGGTCACCAATCCTCGTGTTGTAATTGATGGTCACCCCCATCGCAATCACACAGAAGGAACCGATACGGCATCCTTCACGCATGCAAGCAGTATCGCATATCATTGTGTTGTTCTTTATTTCTACATCAGCGTAGATGACAGCATTAGCACCAACTATGCAATTGTCGGCAATCCTGACGGGAGCCAATGAGGTTGTCTCAACTCTGCGTGTTGTCGCCCCAGTAGATAAGGGGGGCCGACCAATCACAGCACCTGGAAATATTGTAACGTTGTCACCTAGAATGACATTCGGGAAAAGAACAGCACCTTCGTATATCTCACAGTTCTTACCCTGTGTGAAACCATGCATTAGTTAGCGCCTTCCTTTCCCCATCTCTTAATTTCGAAGTCCTGAAACAGCTCTGAAACCAAGGAAAATTGGGTGAGGGTCTCATAATTTGACCTCCCTTCCGCCTTCCTTGAGTGAAATATCACCGGCCTCGAGGACCTTCACAATCGCCAGCCCGAAGGCAGCGTCGGTTAGAGGCTTTTCGCCCTTCAGAATACAATCCACAAAGTGTTCTGCTTCCACCAATAGAGCCTCTCTCTGGCCCAACCTCGGCAGGTTTATATCCCCTAGCCTGTAGGTAGGCTGAAGAGGGTTTTCCTTGTCATAGTCGAACTCGATGCCGCTATCGTAGACCTTTATCTTCTCGGTTGGCTCCACATCATCATAGATTATCATCTTTTTACTTCCACCTATGATGATCCGCCTTATCTTAACCGGAGACAGCCAGCTCACATGGATATGGGCTATGATACCACTCTTATATCTCAGGGTCATATACGCTATGCATGCGATTTTGTTATTACTGAAATCTCTGCCCAGTACCGATACGCTGACCGGTTCTTCTTTCATCAAGTATTGGGCGATGGAGATATCGTGAGGAGCCAAGTCCCAGATAACATTTACGTCGGGGCGGAACAGCCCTAAGTTAATCCTCACCGAATCAAAATAATATAATTCCCCAATCTCACCCCTGGAGATTAACTCTTTTGCCTTCCTCACACTGCCGGTATAAAGGAAGGTATGATCTACCATTAATATCTTCCCTTGGCTCTGTGAGATTTTCATCAGGTCTTCCGCTTCCTTAACATTTGCGCAAAGCGGCTTTTCGACCAATACGTGTTTTCCTTTTTCGAGGGCGTACTTAGCCAGCTCGTAATGAGATACAACTGGTGTAGCTATGGCGATTGCGTCTATATCTTTGGAACTCACTAGATCCTCATATCTCGTGGTAACTTCGACGTAGGGATATCTTCTCTTAATAGGTTTAAGCCTTCCCTCATCCGAATCGCAAGCCATCGCTACATAGCAGTTGCTTACTTCGCTGAAATTCCTCACCAGATTCGGGCCCCAATAGCCCAGACCCACTATTCCTATATTGACCCTCTTCCCCGATGACATGCTCAGCTCCATAAAGGCAAAATCTAGGATGCGGCTTGCAACAGCACCTGTTCCAGCATAGATGCGCTATTCGACCAGGTATAGGAACTCTGGATAATTTTCCTTCCCTGCGATCCCATTTCAAACCTGATCTGAGGATTATTATACAACATGAGTATTCTATCATAATACTCTTCTGCAGTAGAAGCATACGCAACGATGCCTTCGGGCATGGTTGTTTTCTGAGTTGAGATAACCGGCTTCTCGCAGGCCAGGTACTCAGCCAGTTTAAGTGGACAGTATCCATCCTCTCCAGCATCCATACCCTTGTGTTTAGCAAAGGGGATGAGACAGACATCCATGCAGGAAATATATTCCGGCACTAGCCTATAGGGCACAGTGCCTGTGAAGATGGTTTTATCCAAAACCCCAAATTTTCGCGCCGAATTCTTAATTTTGTCCAGACCACCCTCTTCCCCCACAATTAATATCCGGATATCTGGCTGCTGAGCACTTAATCGGCTGATAGCCGCAAAAACAGGCTCGAACTCAACCCACTCCCGCATTGTGCCTACAAAGCCAACTACAAAGTCGTTTCCGATGCTCAGTTTTTCTCTCAAGGTCTGCGATTGGCGCGGAGAGAATAGTTCGACATCAACGCCATTACGGATAACGACCGCTTTATCAGATGGAGCCGGATATAAAGCCTGGATATTCGTATCTACGAAGGTTACTTTTCTAGCAATCCCTATGTTCTTGGTAAGCATTATCTTGCCAATGAATTTACCCGCAGGTCTCGCGATCCAGGGTATCTGAGGTGATACCCCGATCATTTGGGGTAGGTCATCAGCAATATCATAAACAGTATTAACACCTATAGTGCGCAATCTTCTGGCAACAAAATAGCCAGAGATCAAGCTGCTGTAATTGAGGTGGACATCAAAACCAAAGGAATTAATATTTCCTAAGATTTTGCCGATAGATACAACCGATGTTAGTTCCTGTAAAATAGGGCTGATTTTCCGCTGGGTGAAGTATTCCGTATGAACGCCCTCCGTGACATCCTCAAGCCCCTGAGTATATACTTTGGTATCGGTCTGCCCAGCCTTCCACCAATCATTAACGCTCAGAACATTGATATCGTGGCTCTTCCTGAGATACCTTATGAACTCATGGAGTCGCGTATGGGGGCCCTTTTTCAAGTCTACTATCGAAGTTATCAGTATCCTCATTTTAATACGTTCTAGGTAAACTTGACTCCAATGAAATCGATTATGGCCCGCTACTAGCCAAACTAAAGCTGGTATTTAACAAAATGTGGACGAGGACGGTCATACTGATTTCAGGGCTTAGCTCTTTCCTATGCCACGTTCTTCGCTAGGTTGATAGCCCTTTACTTCCTTTACAAGCTGAGCAGTCTCTCCGCGGACTAGTTCTTTCATTGCCTGCAGCATTAGTGCAGCAAATATTGCCAGCAGTCCTGCCAGGCAAAGCAGAATTGTACCCAAAGCATTTCCAACAGCCAATGCGTGAGTGTCGCTGTAGACCGCCAATACACGCGCGCCTAACACAAGGCCAGCTACCAGGAGCGCAAGCCCAGGCAATCCAAACAACAGCAGTGGCTGCCTAAGGCTGAACAGCACCAGAACCCTACTTAAAACATTTATGCCGTGTCCCAGAGGGCTCCTCTTGGACTTCCCCATATAAGAAACCTCTATGGGCACTTCAGCAACCTTGAGACCAGCTTTGTTTATGGCAAACTGCATCTCGGAACCTACTGACATACCGCTTTCAGATAGATCCAGTTCTTTGAGAGCTTTGGCGGAGTATGCCCTGAACCCGCTCTGGGAATCGGTAACCTTCTGCCCGGATCCCAGGTTAGTAAAAGCAGTTAGCACACGTTGGCCCTGACGGCGGAAAAAAGGTGGTTTATTGATCTCTCCCAGGAATCGAGAGCCTATTACAATGTCTGCCTCGCCATTTAGAATAGGGGCCACCAGTTTCGGTATATCTCTCGGGTCATGTTGCCCATCCCCATCAAGGATTACGAGTACATCTGCTTCAAGTTCTCTCCCCTTTGACAGTGCGTTGCGGATAGCAACTCCATAACCCCGATTTTGGCCATGCTGGTAGACTGATGCCCCCGCCACCATGGCAATCTCAGCAGTAGCATCAGTGGATCCATCATCGATTACTATGACACTATCAACAAACTGCTTTGTCTTGATTACCACACTTCCGATACACCGTTCCTCGTTCAAACAGGGAATGGCAGCGATGATCTTAGGCTTATGCGGTAATTTCTTATCTTGCGTAAGGTCTTGTTTCAAGATCGATTTGCCTCTACTATACTTGATCAGACGTATTGTAGCATGCAGTCGTAGTTTTGACAAACACCGCTACTTCAATTAAGCTGATACCCGCAACCGACTTTTTGAACTACATTTCCACCGAAACATTAGGACTAGCCATTACAGATGTTAATTTTTAATGCATGTTAAAAGAATCCTGAAAACAATACTGCTCGTAGGAGCATAAATTGACTAATAGCAAAGTACAAAGAGGACAAGCCTCCGAGGAAGCGAACTTCCACAATAAGCGTTTCCGGGGCGAACGCACGGCTATCAGTTGGGTAGAGAGATTGGTTTTATCACTCTATCCCCAGATGCCGAGCTTAACTGATAAGATATTAACAGCTTCGGGTCAGGTCAGCGGTAAGCGTGTATGTGAAATTGGATGTGGTAGTGGCGGACTGACACGGGAATTAGCAAGTAGGGGCGCTTATGTTTCGGCTTCAGACGTATCAGCCGAAGCCGTCAAGCTTGCGCGAAAAATAAACGAAGAGTTTATTCCAAAACAAGTAGATGTGAACGTAATGGATGCCTGCAATCTCCTTTACAACAATGAATCATTCGACTTGGTAGTAGGTATATCAGTATTGCATCATGTCGATATCGATAAAGCAACCAGGGAGGTCAACAGAATACTGAAACCAGGCGGTAAAGCCGTCTTCGTCGAGCCTCTGGCTCATAATCCCATCTCTAATCTATGGAGAAAGCTAAGCCCTAGCGCTAGAACTCCCGATGAGCGGCCTTTATCATACTCTGAGCTTTCAAAAATAGGCGAGCAATTTAGTTCAGTGAGACGTCAAGAGTTCGCCTTACTGACGCTTTTGAGCTCATTTGTTTATCTAATCACCCACAGCCATAAAGCCAAGAAGAGAAGCACTGACCTCTTAGCTAGACTAGAGCCTGCATTCCTGAAGATATTCAAGCCCTTAAGAAGATACAGCGGGGCGATTCTAATCGAGTTTACAAAATAGATTGACTGCTTACTTGCCTAATATTGAATGGCCGCATTCAAGGCATCCTTCAAAGTCTCCATATTAAAATACGCTCGACCTATGCTCAGAGCATTGTTTAAGGGGAATACTCGAATATCTCCACCTGGGAGATATTTCCCGTCTGCTGGGTGGCAACTGTAGTTGGCGATTGGTGAATCAGCTTATAGTGTTCCAGTTTCTCTAGGGGCACAGGGCTGACAAGCGGATTCGAGCTCACTATCCGATAGGTTGGGTGCGTATCTACGAACGCCTTAGCGCTGTTATAACTTGAAAATGATTGCTGATCGGAGATGACTTTCGCCGTGAACGTGCTGCCATCGGTGCTTGTTAGCTGTCTCTCTGTCCAGGAGATTACCACGACCTGCTGAGGAACCCAGTCTTCTCCAGCAAAAAGATATAATCGAGCGCACATAGACTGATAATATTCAGGATAGTAAAGCATTACCGCTTGAAGCGTCCCCGTCTGGGTACTCTGATAGAATACATCGAAAAATTGAGATTGGCTCTTGCCCGCCCAGATCGCCATGGCATAGAATTTCCCCACAGCCATGGAACTATCGATAATTACATACTTAGAGCCCAATCTATCTAGTATCTCATTTGCCGACGATTCGTCCTGAGCTATAAAGAACGAGCCTGCATCAACATAACCGTGACCACCAGGGTTCGCGTTTGGTAAGCGGTGGGCAATGGAGGTAATATAGTAGCCATAGTCCCACCAGCTCATCACCCCGTATGCTGAGGCTGGATAGCTGTAGGCCTGGCCGCCTGGGGGGCTCTGGTAGAGCGCATAATAGAAATCCGGATTCTGGAAGGGGTCCGGAGTATTCTCCTCCATCCAGACAAGAGATTCATGCCAATCCTGCGGCACGCCTGTATTCGCCTCAACGCGGTCGATCGCCGTGCCGATATTGGGATAGAATACCAGGAAGAACACGACTACTATGGCTATGATGCTGTAGGCATATGTCGCACCACGATGTTCTGTAACAAGTGTCCTTTTCGCTTCCCTTCGCCCCTTCGCCTGCTTTCGCTTCGATTTCTTAGTTAGCTTAGCCCTCTCCTTCTCTCTCTCAACCTTTCCGCTCTTGATGTCTTCCTGCTTTGACGTCGCCACAGAGGTTTTCCAAAGGCCTACAAAACTCAGTGCCCTCCAGGGGAGATATGCTGTCAGAAGCGCAACATTCACCGCAAAATAGTAGGCGAAGCGGTTTTGCCCGAATGTGGCTACTAGCATTATCAGGCTCCAGACAAGTAGCAGCGTCTTAGTTGGGTTTCCTTCCTTTGCGACAAGGTAGATTATTAGGACAAGTGATATCAGGGCCAGATAGAAATCAGTGGTGAACATCTGCCACGCGGAGGACAAGGAAAGTCCTTGGGCCTCGGCCACTGTCAGCAGACCTCCCACAGGAGCAAATACACTAAACCTGCTTATCATCGAGTCAAACAACGATGGGTCGACAAGATAGAAGATGCCCACACCTATGCCACCCAGCACCGCCAGGGCCAGCGGGTAATACGCTCGCTTTATGTCCCTTCTGGCGAGCAGATGCGAAAGGGCGCTCATTACTAAAAATGCTAAAATGCCAATTAGCAGTGATTTAACGTGGAGACTTGCTCCTGAATATGTGGCTAAGGTGGGGATTACGATAAACAAGGATACGAGAAACAGGGGCACGCCCACGATACAGAGATAGTCAGTTGACCTGCCTCTGAGATGGTCGATGACGTATTGGATTACGACGTAAACGAAGATGATGAATATGAATAGTGCTCCGCCTATCCAGGTAATTAGATAGCATCCTAAGACTATCCCGCCCAGCAGAGAGTAGAGCAAAGGCTTCCTAAAATTCCCCCAGTCCCTACTTAGCAAGCTCCTGAAGGAAAGCCCCCTCTGATTGGAACTCTTAAAAGCCAGTATCAGGAACAGCATGGCAATTGTGCTGAACAAGATCTCGACTACATGCTGATCGGGATATCCCAGCATGGTACGCCACAGGAACTGGCCGGGCAGTATGGCAACAAGAGCGGCGGCAAGAAGCCCTACTTTCCTGTTGAATAGCTCTTTCCCTATGAAATACACTGGCACAGTTATCAGGGCTCCCAGAACCGCCGGGAAGTAAGCGCCCACCGTCCCTATAACTTGACTTGATGGGGAACCCAGCCCGATAATCCAAACAAAGAAGCCTAAAAACAGTTCGAAGAATGGGGATGAACGTACCCCCAGGCCGCCGGGATACAAACCATAAGGGTCAATCAGACTCAGGTGCGGGAAATGATGAACCAGGTTCCCCACATTCCGCATATGAAACCAAGCGTCGGTTTCCTGAAAGTTGACCCAGCCGCCGGGAAAGACGTTGTGGTAGGGGAAATATACACGCAGGAACAGTGCTATGCCGAAAATTGCGGCCAGCGCCAGGCCGTATTTGGTTCGCGAGGAGTTTATATTGATGCGAAATCTATTCATTCCACAATCTTTCACTATCTTTTAAAAAGAAAAGGGCATACCCTGAGAGGAAAACGACGAAAGAGAATCCCAGGGTCACGCGTAGCACGCTTGAGGGCACAAAGGAAATGACAATGATTAAGATGATAGGCAGTATATTTATAGCAACCACTTCGTTTTCAGGTCTTATCCTCAAAATACCTCCAGGCTATGAATAGTGGGCAAGGCTATTGTTAATTAATGATGACTTTATTGAGACTATAATACAAGTGTGGTGAAAAGGCAAGAGTAATTTGACAATCTTGGAAATGAAGTAGTACGATATCTAGAAATCGGTTTCCACCGATTAAGGTATGGTGGCAGCAGAGGCCGCAGTTGAAACCTTTCCCCAATTATCATGAGCGTCAGCGTGGATAAGGCAAAGCAACTACATGTAGCCACAGTGCTGACCCTTCCAATCCCACATGATTGAGAGGTAGAGATTAGAATGAAGATGCTTGTAACCGGCTCTGCCGGTATGCTAGCGAAAGACCTCATCCCCCTCCTCTTTAAACGTGGCTATGAAATCCTTGCCCCACCCGAGGACAAGCTGGATATCACTAACCTGAGAGTTATTAAAGAAGCTGTGCATGAGCTTGCGCCTGAGCTTATCATCAACTGTGCTGCCTACACCAACGTAGACGAGGCGGAAAAACAGGAGCATCAGGCGCTTACGGTGAACGGGTTAGGAGTGCAGAACCTTTGTATTTTATGTCAAGAACATAATATCCCCCTTGTCCACTTCAGCACCGACTATGTTTTCGACGGCACCAAACCAGGCCCCTACACTATATACGATAGAACCAACCCCCTAAATGCCTACGGACGCTCCAAGCTGCTGGGCGAGAAGTATGTTCTCTGGCTTCTCAGCAAGTTCTACCTCATTCGCACCAGTTGGCTTTTCGGGCTCCAGGGCAAGAACTTCATAGAGACTATGCTGGAACTCGGACAGAAGCAGAAACAGGTATCAGTGGTCACCGACCAGAGAGGATGCCCTACCTGGACCCGTCATCTCGCTGAGGCGACCGTCGGCCTCATCGAAACAGGTCGCTACGGGGTTTATCACGTAACAAACTCCGAGCCCACCACCTGGTTCGACTTCGCCAGAGAGATATTCCTCCTCTCGGGCATAAGCACAGAAGTCCTGCCCGTAACCTCTGAGCAGTTCCCCAGGCCAGCTAGGAGGCCCGCAAACAGCGTTCTCGACCACTTCCCTCTTAAGGAAGTGATAGGTAGAGATATGGCTTCGTGGAAGGAAGCCCTTGTAGAGTACTTATCTCAGAGGAAAGAAACGGCAAAGCCATGAAATTGCTTGTCACCGGCGGCGCGGGCTTCATCGGCTCCAACTTCGTTCAGTACATCCTGGAGAAGTACCTTAATTACGAGGTGGTGAACCTCGACGCCCTCACCTACGCTGGAAGCCTGGATAACCTCAAAGAGGTAAAACACAATCCCAGGCACAAGTTCGTCCAAGGAAGGATCGAGGACGGCAAGCTGGTGGACAAACTGATGGCAGGCATTGACGTAGTGATAAACTTTGCCGCCGAGTCTCACGTCGACAGGAGCATTCTCGAGCCCCAGGTGTTCATCAGCACTAACGTCCTGGGGACTCAGGTATTGCTCGATGCGGCGCTGCGCCATAAGGCGAAACTCTTCTACCAGATTTCCACAGACGAGGTCTACGGCGCTCTCAGGCTTGGTACAAAGAAGAGGTTCACCGAAGGCTCCCCCCTCCACCCCAACTCCCCCTACTCCGCCAGCAAGACTTCCGCCGACCTGCTGGTTCGAGCCTACCACCATACCTACGGGCTGCCCGTGGTCATCTCACGCTGCAGCAACAACTATGGTCCCAAGCAGCACCCTGAGAAATTCATCCCCACTGTTATCTTGAATGCTGTGCATGACAGACCCGTCCCCATCTACGGTGACGGCCTCTATGTGCGGGACTGGATACACGTAATTGACCACTGCTGCGCCATAGACCTCATCATGCACCAGGGCAAAATAGATGAAGTCTACAACATAGGCGCCGACAACGAGTGGGCCAACATAGACCTGGCCAAGAAAATTCTGAAAATTCTGTGCAAGCCCGAATCACTGCTCACGTCGGTCAAAGACCGCCCCGGTCATGACAGGCGCTATGCCATAGACAGCGCCAAACTGAGGCACGAGTTCGGCTGGGCACCATCTATTCCATTCGAGCGGGGCCTAGCTAAGACTGTTAATTGCTATTCCAAGGCTTATAAGTAACCTCTTTAAGCCGATCGGAGCAAGTACTAGAGCCAACGGCCAAAAAGGATCACCTGCTTTGCGGGATTTTGTCAAATCTAATTTCCAAGGTTTGAAGCTAGGCGAAGAACCACTGAGTTTAAGGGAAGCGTCCTATCCGCGAATACGACGCAACTCATCCGGTTTGCTGCGCCTCAGCAATGCATCCTCCAGCGTCACTGCTCCAGACTTCACTAGTTCCTGTAGCGCTTGGTCCATGGTCTGCATGCCGAATTGCTTTCCGGTCTGCAAGTAAGTAGGAAGTTGCTCAGTTCTGGCATCACGGACGAGATTACGTATAGCATCAGTAGCCACCATGATTTCAAAAGCAGCTACCCTGCCCTTGCCCCCAGCTCTAGGCAAGAGAAACTGCGAGAGTACACCCTCCAATACCATCGAGAGTTGGAATCGAATTTGAGGTTGCTGGTGAGCAGGGAAAACATCAATTATGCGGTCAATAGTCTGAGGCGCGCTCGCTGTGTGCAGTGTGCTCAAAACCAGGTGGCCTGTCTCCGCAGCGGTGATCGCAGTGGATATCGTCTCCAAATCACGCATCTCCCCCACAAGTATCACATCTGGGTCTTGACGCAGGGCATGTTTTAAAGCGGTAGCGAAGGACTTGGTATCATCGCCCAGGTCTCTTTGAGCGATAAGGCACTTCTCATTGCGATGAAGGAACTCAATCGGGTCCTCAATGGTGATCACATTCCGTCTATCGTTTTTATTTAGATAATCAATCATGGCAGCTAATGTGGTCGACTTACCCATTCCCGTAGGGCCGGTTACCAGGACCAAGCCCTTGGTCTTGACCGCTAGAGTCTTACACACAGGAGGCAATCCGAGTTCGTCTATAGTCGGCACCTTCAGCGGCACCTGTCGAATAGCGATGCTGATGGTCCCTCGCTGAAAAAAAGCATTGACCCGGAAACGAGCTAAGCCAGCTATGCTGAACGGCATGTCCAGCTCCAACTCATTGAAGAATCTCTCTCTCTGCCGCTCAGTAGTTATATGCTCCAGCGATTCCTTCATAAACTGCGGAGTGATATTGGGCAGTTCCTCCAAAGGCATCAAGACACCATCCATGCGAAGCACCGGTGGACTCGGCACTCGCAGATGTAAGTCCGAAGCCCCTCTTTCCACCATTAAGCGCAATAGTTCTTCGATATTCAAGCCTTAGCTACACCTTTCTACGGCGAGTAAATAGACGACCGGTTCTTTCCGGCCCTCTTCGCACTATACATAGCCTCGTCTGCCTTCTCCACAAGCTCCGAGACTACCGAGGTATGAGCTGGATAGGAAACTATGCCAGCGCTTACAGTTATTCCTACATCTTTGTTTTCCAGCCTTATTTTGTAGCGTTCCACCTGTGCCCTGATTCTTTCTGCAATCTTACTGGCGTTTTTACTATCGGTTCCGGGCGCAAGGAGAATGAATTCATCTCCTCCCCACCTCGCTGCAACATCAGAGGCACGTGTGTTGACTTTAACAATCCTGGCCACTTCCTTTAAGAAGCTGTCGCCCACGTGATGGCCAAAGCGATCGTTTATCTCCTTAAGTTCATCCAAGTCAACCATTATGAGAGATAGCGGGGCTTCGCTCCTTTGGACACGGATAAACTCTCGTTCTATTTGGTCCATAAGATATCGCCGATTGTAAAGGCCAGTCAGGCCGTCGGTGAAAGCAAGCTCTAGGGCATGTTCATATAGTTGAGCGTTCTCAATAGCCATGCCTATCTGATTGGCAATAGTGCCCAGCATGCGCAGTTCCCAGTCAGGGAACCCACGATGACCGTAGCTGCCAATACCCATCACACCCAGAATCTTCTCCTTCGCCATTATCGACAAAGCGGCGAATGACTGAATACTCCCTTTCTTTGTACCATGATGATCAAATCTAGGGTCTAAAGATATGTTCTCCACCAGTAGAGGTTTCCCCGTTTCAATCACCTGCTTGAGTACATCATCCCCAGCGCTCAATATCTTTACCTCACGCACAAACGACGAGGACATCCCTCGGCTAGCTCTGAGCACCAGCTCTTTGGTTTCCTCGTCTAACAGGAATATCCCCGTTATCTCCACCCCTGTTACCTCCAGTACCTTGTCCAATACACTTACCAGCAACTCTTCGAGATTCAGTGTCTGACTTACCGTAGTTCCAATATTGAAAAGAGTTTCGAGTTGCTTGGTATAGCGACTTACCTCCTCTTCTGCATGCTTGCGTTCAGTTATGTCCATAAGCGTTCCCAAAACCGACCGCTTTCCTTTGTACTGGATAGACGCCACTCTATCCAATACCCAAATGATTCCCGAGTCCTTCTTCCTCAACCTGAACTCATAAGGGGAACCACTTTGTCCTTTCAACACCTCTATTGCTTTTGTCCTGACTGTCTCTCTGTCATCCGGATGGACGTAATCTAGAGAATGCGTCCCTAGCAACTCATCATATGTATAACCAGATAGCTCTTCGAACAGACGATTGACATAGAAAAACCTTCCATCCTGTAAAAAGTATACCCCCGTTGTAGCCGACTCGAGCATGCCTCGCGCTAGCTCTTCGGAATCACGCAATGCTTCTTCAGCCCGATTGCGCTCCGAAATGTCTCTTATCACCGCCACTAATGTTTTGGGCTTACCTTGAGCATCTTTTATGACCGAAGCCGTAAAGTTGATGGGGATTTCCTCACCATCCTTGGTAATGGCACTCATATCAATGGGTTTAGCGCTGCTTTTTTCTATAACCTTTTTTAAATATTCTTGCGCCTTTATCCTATCCTTTGACTTGCTGTATGTCGGTAGCTTAAGGGCAGACGTCCCAATGAGCTCATTAGCTTTGTAACCTAGCAATTCTTCGAAGGCTTTGTTGACATAGATTATCTCACCACTCATGTTAACCAACATAACGCCGTCAGGCATGCCTTCGATGGTAGCTGCAGCTACAAGTTTGCCCTGCTTCAGAACTTCCTCTGCCCACTTGCTCTCGGACAGAGCCTGTTCGAGCTCCCGTACACGCGCTTGCAAAGTAGTCATCTCCCTCATCAGTTGCTGCCTGGTCTTCTCTCTGAATTTTCCCTCTGATTCCCCAGCCATGAGTACACTACCCTCGTACATATCTGACAAGGCAAACCGCCAATCAGAGGCCCTAATCATGTCCATACTATCAAAAACACAGACCCGAAGCAATGCTAAAGGTAATATTTTACACGGTACTTTATACCTATTTCGATATCCCAATTTCGGGGACATCACCATTTTCCTCTTGCGGAAAAGCAGCACATACTTAGAAAAAGCCCCGTCAGGATTTCAGGGGGTCTACACCAATAAGTGTAAAAGTCTACCTCCACAGCCTGGGAACCCGTGCTATAATAGCATAAGCCTATGTTTACTCACCTTCACGTGCACACTGAATACAGTCTCCTTGATGGCATGTGCCGCATCCCTTATCTCATCAGCAGAGCCAAAGAGATGGGCATGAATTGCCTGGCAATCACCGATCATGGTGCTCTTTACGGCATAATCACCTTCTACCGCGAAGCTAAAGAGGCCGGGATAAAGCCCATCATCGGTTGCGAGGTCTATGTGGCACCCAAGGAAAAGGAAAACAAGCTCGCAACTGAGAAGAACTCCTACCACCTCATCCTGTTAGCCAGGAATAAGGTCGGCTATCACAATTTGCTCAAGCTGGCTACCACAGCCCATCTCGAAGGGTTCTACTATAAACCCAGGGTTGATAAGGAGGCTCTCTTACAATATCACGATGGTTTAGTGGCAATCTCGGCCTGCCCCAATGGCGAATTGGGACGCCTCATAATAGAAGGCCGCATCGAAGATGCTGAGAAGGCTGCTAAGTGGTACAAGGATGTTTTCGGCGATTTCTATCTAGAACTCCAGAAGCACGATGTGCCCGAGCTTGCCCAGATAAATAAAGAGCTAATCGGTATGAGCCGCAAACTTGGCGTCCCCCTAGTTGCTACCAACGATGTACATTATGTTAATAAAGACGACTCCTATGCTCACGATGTCCTGCTCTGCATACAGACCAACAACACCATTTATAACGAGAAACGACCTAAGATGGCGGATGATTCATTTTATCTCAAGAGCCCCCAGGAGATGACAGAGCTCTTTGCTGAGATACCGGAGGCTTTAACCAACACTGAGCGTATCGCCGAGCTATGCAATCTGGACCTGGAATTTGACCGTCTTCACCTCCCTGAGGCAGAATTACCTCCGGGCAAAACCGCCGATGGATGGCTTAGAGAACTTTCCTATCAGGGCTTAGCAATCCGTTATCCGGAACCTCCGCCACAAGTAATAAAGAGATTCGAATATGAACTAGATGTCATAAAGCAGACTAAATTTGCCAATTATTTCCTGGTAATCCATGATGTTATCTCCTTCGTCCGTAAACAAAATATTCTGTTCGGCGTCCGCGGCAGCGCTGCTGCCAGCATCGTCCTCTACTGCCTGGGCATAACCGACATCGACCCGCTGGCGCACAGACTGGTTTTCGAGCGTTTCCTTAACATAGAGCGCAAGGAGATGCCTGATATCGACCTGGATTTCCAAGACGACCGGCGCGATGAGGTCATCGCCTATGTCGCCCAGAAATACGGACATGAACGTGTAGCCCAGATTATTACCTTCGGCACTATGGGGGCAAAAGCAGCTATCAGGGATGTTGGGCGAGCCCTGGGAATGCCCTACGGTAATGTCGACCAGGTAGCGAGACAAATACCCGTGGGCCCGTCGGTTGAGATTAAGAGCTCGCTCGACACAATTAGCGAGCTACGCCATAGCTACAATAACGACGCAACCATAAAACACCTCATCGATACCGCAATCAAACTGGAAGGTGTCGCCCGTCACGCTTCCACTCATGCTGCCGGTGTGGTCATCTCACGGGAACCCCTCATCAATCATGTTCCCCTGCAACGCCCCAGCAGGGGCGATGAACAAAGCATCAATATGACCCAGTTTGCCATGGACGACATCGCCAAGATAGGGCTCCTGAAGATGGACTTCCTGGGGCTTATCAATCTCTCCATCCTGGGAAAAGCGAAACAGACCATAGCCAAAACCCGCGGTATCGACTTAGACCTGCAGCACCTGCCGCTAGATGACAAAAAAACCTTCGACCTTCTCTCATCGGGTGAGACCACGGGCGTGTTCCAACTTGAAAGTGCCCCCATGCGCCGCTATATCAAGGAGCTCAAGCCAAGTTGTTTTGGAGATATTGCTGCTATGATAGCTCTTTACCGACCAGGGCCCAAGCAACACATCCCAACCTTCATCAGGGCCAAACATGGTATTGAGCCTATTCGCTTCCCGCACCCTGCGCTCACCGAAATCTTACAGGAGACCTATGGTGTCATCGTCTATCAGGACCAAGTGCTTCTCATCGTCCAGGCCTTTGCGGGTTACAGCCTGGGCGAGGCGGATATTGTGCGCAAGGCGATGGGGAAGAAAATCCCCGAGGTGATGAAAAAAGAGATGCAACGCTTCCTCGCCGGCGCGAAGAAAAAAGGGTTCTCCAAAGAGCTTGCAGAGCAGGTGTGGAGCCTAATCGAACCCTTTGCTGGCTACGCCTTCAACAAGGCACACAGTGTGAGCTACGCCATGATCGCCTACCAGACCGCCTATCTCAAGGCGAACTACCCGGTAGAATTCATGTCCGCCCTGCTCATCAAACACATGGGCCAAGCAGACAAAATAGCTTTGGCCGTTTCAGAATGTCACCGACTGGGCATTAGAGTGCTCCCCCCGGATGTCAGCCGAAGTGGGGAGACCTTCACCATTGAACAAAATGGTGATACTTCTGAGGCTATTCGCTTCGGGTTGGCAGCAATTAAGAATGTCGGTGCTTCAGCGATCAGACCCATTATAGTCGCCAGGGAAGAAGGTGGGCCCTTCAAGTCAATTGAGGACTTTTGCCGCCGGGCTGATCTCAGAAACCTTAACAAACGGGCACTGGAAAGTATGATCAAAGCTGGAGCGCTAGACTCTCTGGGGAACCGTGGTGCCATTCTGGCTGGCGTGGACCGTATCCTGTCACTGGCGCAAACAGAGCAGCGCCTTAAGGAAAAAGGCCAGTCTACCATGTTCGATCTATGGGGACAAAGCGTGGAAGTTCCATTGCCCGGGCTTGAACTCCAGCAGGTAGAAGTACCCGCAAAAGAAAAGCTAGCCTGGGAAAAAGAGCTATTGGGAGTATACCTCTCCGAACACCCATTCACCCAAGCCTCTAAACGGTTGTCCTCTCAGGTTGATGTTTTCTGCGGGCAGATCAGCGAGGAAATGATAGGCCAGACAGTGGTTACAGCAGGGACAGTCACTTCAGTACGGCAATCGTTCACTAAAGATAAACGGCCCTTTGTCAGTGCTGTCATCGAAGACTTCGGTGGCAGTATAGAAGTGACGGCCTGGACCGAGGTATATGAACGCACCAAAGACCTCTGGCAAGAGGGGAATACCCTCTTGGTCAAGGGCAAAGTGAAGGCCAAGGGCGAGGGAGTGCAATTGACCTGCTTTACCGCGTCACTGTACCAACCAACCAGTGCTGAGGAGACTTCCGATGCGATCAAACCACCGCAAGCAGTCCCATCTCGCCGCAGATTGCAGATAAATCTTCCCATATCTGAGGACGCCAACGCTGACATCTCCCGTCTCAGGCAAGTATTTGACACCCTGAGGATGTTCCAAGGAGATGATGAGGTTCATCTTGCCATTGTCGGCAGCGAAGGGGTTACAAAACTCGAAGTGCCCGATCTGGCTACGGGCTATTGCCCTGAGCTTCACCGCCAACTAGTAAGTTTAGTGGGGGAAGACAACCTAGTTGTGTAAAATCACGACTGCCTGGATTTAGCTGATAACATCCAGCCGAGCAGCTTCCAGTTCGAGAAGACGCTTTTTCAATGCCAAGCCGCCGCTAAATCCGCCTAGATTACCGTTGCTAGCGACCACTCGATGACAGGGCACAATGATGGGGAAGGGGTTTCGAGCCAGCGCTCCGCCAACTGCCCTGGATGCCCGAGGACTTCCGATTTTCTGTGCAACCCAGGCATAGGTTCTGGTTTCCCCATAAGGGATGGAGCGAGTTGCGTTCCAGACATCCCGATGGAAGGCGGTAGCGCCACTGAGATCAAGACTGTCCGGGAAAGGTACCTTCTCGCCATCGAAGTAGCACTGAAGTCGATGGGGAAGGTCATCAAACGCAGAAGTAGCTTCAACAGCATCGTGTGCGAATTCTTTTATCTCAGATAGCACTGCCTCTCGGGACGATTTGGGCAGCGTAAGGAGAACCAGCCC